>CAYMEC010000011.1:0-57375 GCA_964389425.1 uncultured Roseovarius sp. | reverse complement strand
CTATGATGAGGGCGGTGTGCTGACAGAAGCCGTGCGGCGCAGGCCCTATCAGGTGGTGCTGTTCGATGAGGTCGAAAAAGCCCACCCGGAGGTCTTCAACGTGCTGTTGCAGGTCTTGGATGACGGTGTGCTGACCGATGGTCAGGGCCGCACGGTGGATTTCAAGCAGACGCTGATTATCCTGACGTCGAACCTTGGATCCCAAGCCTTGAGCCAGTTGGCCGAGGATGCGGATGCGTCGGACGCCAAGCGCAATGTGATGGATGCCGTCCGGGCGCATTTCCGGCCTGAATTCCTCAACCGTCTGGATGAGATTGTTATCTTTGACCGACTGCAACGTGCTCAGATGGATGGGATCGTGGATATTCAGATGGCGCGGCTTTTGAAGCGGTTGGCCAGTCGGAAGATCACGCTCAACCTGGATGAAGGTGCCAAGACATGGCTGGCGGATGAAGGCTATGACCCGGTTTACGGGGCGCGACCTCTGAAGCGGGTCATTCAGAAGGCCTTGCAGGATCCGCTGGCGGAAGCGTTGCTGGCGGGGGATATTCTGGATGGATCCGAGGTGGACGTGTCGGCCGGGACCGATGGCTTGATCATCGGGGATCGGGTTGGATCGACCAAGCGGGAACCGCCCAAGGACGCGGTGGTGCACTGACGGCAAGACCGGATGGGGGGCCAGCCCCCCCCACGTCGAAACCCTCGGGTTTCGACGCTCCCCCCGGGATATTTTTGGCCAGAAGAACAACAGGGCGTGGCGAAAGCTGCGCCCTTTTCTGCGTGTGCTTGACGGAAATTCAACGGGTGTGAGGGAAATTGGGGCGAAGTGTTCGTGATTGTTTCCAGATGGGAAACGGGCATGTATAACCCGAAGCAGTGAGGCGGAATGATCACGAAAGAGATGATCATGAAAGAGATGAAAAATGGGTATTGATGCACAGCTTGCCTCTCAACTGGTGGCCGCGCGCGGGCTGGTTGAGGGCAAAAAGACCGGTGTGATGCTGGGACGGCAGAAGTTTCACATCAAGGGAAAGTTCCGCCGCTACGTGCGCCAGAGCCTGCGGCGGGCGGGCCTCAATCCGGATATTCCTGAGTACGAGCAGGAGGACGGGTTTGCGGAGACATTCCTGGAAAAGATCGGCTATCCGGAGATGAAATCGCTCGATGCGTCGGCTTATGAAGCCTGCGACGTGGTGCATGACATGAATGAACCGCTGCCCAAGAAACTGCGGTCGAAGTTTGATGTGATCATTGACGGGGGCACGCTGGAGCATGTGTATAACACGCCGCAAGCGCTCGATAACGTGTTCCACATGTTGAAGAAGGATGGGATTTTCATCTCGATCAACGGGATCACCGGCTGGGCGGGGCATGGGTTTTATCAGTTCAGCCCGGAGCTGGTGTGGCGGTACTGGAAGGACGCACGGCGGTGCATTTTGCATGACTGCGCGGCCGTGCCCCATGACGTGAATGATGGCAAGCCGCGCCCTGCGCCGGATACGGGTCAGGCCGGGCGGCGGTTCCGGGGCGCCGGCATGACCGGGCGCTGGTACCTCTTTTACATCATCGAGAAGGGCAAAGACGCCGTCAAAGATGAGCGGATCACCAATGTGAGCCAGGGCGATTATTCTGTCAGGTGGGAAGACGCCACCGCTGCCGAGTAGCATGAGCGCAAAAGACACGCCTGATCCCGCGCCGGCGGTCGAACAGATCGACAAGCCCATGTGGATGGATGAGATCGGTCCGTGCGGGACGGCGTCAGGCTTCCTGCATGCTGATCCGCATCATCCGATGCTGTTTGTGAAACGCCGGCGGCCCATCCTGATGGTGACGTTTGATAATCTGTCGAACGTGAATGACCGCGATCCGGCGCGCCTGCCCTGGGCCTATAAATTCGCGCGGGACAATCAGCTGTGCCACTTGGGTGTCTATGCGCATTTGCCGAATTGGTATCGAGACGCCGCACTGATTGAAAAGATGCAAAAGATGGCCGCGGACGGGTTCTTTGAAGGGTATGAGCGTTGTGTGTTCTCGGGGTCCTCCATGGGGGCGTTTGCCGCACTTGTCTTTGGGCAACTGGCGCCGAACGCGCATGTCATGGCGTTCAACCCGCAGTCGACGCTGAACACCGATCTGGTTCCATGGGAGGAACGGTACCTGACCGGCAGGCGGCAGGATTGGAGTTTGCCTCTGGGCGATGCTGCAGAAGCAATGGAAAAGCTGGAGCGCGCGTTCGTGTTCTATGATCCCTATTTTGAGCCCGATCAACGTCACGTGGATCGCTTGCTGGCGGGCGCGGGCGGAGACAGGGCCACGCTGATGAAGTGTTGGTTTTCCAATCATAAATCGGCGGTGTTCCTGCGCAAGATCGGGGCATTGAAGCCGCTGATGATGGAAGCGGTGCTGGGCGATCTGACCGCACATAGCTTTTATCAGCATTACCGAGAACGGCGCAGGCTGCGGTGGTATCGCGGGTCGCTGTCGCATTATTTCGAGGAACGCGGACGCGATCAGATGGTGGCGCGAACGACCAAGGCGTTCCGCCGGGCGCAGCGCAAGATGGCTCAGAAGACCGTGGATCGGAGCCTCTGAATGACACGTGTCTATGTCGCCACGGTGCTCAGCAACGAGGCGCCTTACCTGCTGGAATGGGTGGCGCATTATCGCGGCATGGGGTTCGCGGGCGCGATTCTCTTTACCCATGGCAGTGAGGATGGCACCGATGCCATGGTCGCGCGGTTGGCGGAGATGGGGCATGTGCATGCCGTAGAGGTAAAGGCAGGCGCCAAGGACCCGATGCGCAAGGCCATGCGCGATTTGCCGGATATCGCCCGGGGGTTGGAAGCGGAATGGTGTCTTGCCGCCCATGTTGACGAATTTCTGCATGTAAGCGCGGGTGCGGGTCAGGTGGGCGATCTGATTGCGGCCTGCGAGAATGCAAATGTCATCTCTGTTTGTCGTCGGACGTTTGGGTCATCGGGCCATCGCGGAATTCCAGTGGGGCAGTTGCGTGAAACCCACCGGCTGACAGGTGAAGCGGGTGGCAAAGCGCCCATGGTGACACGCGGGATCAAGACACTGTTTCGACTGGACGCCATCAACCGCGCCGCGCCGCACAGGCCTTTTTTTCCCGAAGGGGCCACGCCCAAATGGGTGGATGCGGGCGGGCAGCCGATGCCAAAGGAGTACCTGACAGGCAAATGGACGGCGCATGACGGGTTTTCCCAGACCCATGCGCAGCTGCATTACTATCCCGCCCCGTCGCCCGAGGTTGCCATGATCCGAGGCGGGGTGCCGGAGAACGGGAAGACACGCAAAAAGTTCGAGGCCGACTGGCAGAAAATCGATCTGGGCAATGTGGTTGATGATGCCATGGGACGCGCGGTGGGTTTGTCGGACCCGGTGCTGGCGCGTTTGCATGCCGATGCCCGGTTGAAGGCGTTGCATGAACAGGGGCGCGCCTGGCACATGGCCAAGGCGAAGGAAATGCTGAAAGACCCGGAGGTCAAAGCGCTGTGTGACAGGCTTTCTGGAACAGAGGATGCCCAGAGCACGGGCAGCGTGCGCAGCTCTCCCAGAGGGGGCGGCGGCACCTATCTGCCCCCGCCTGTCCGTCCCATTCGGTTCAAGATCAAACCGTCCAAGAGCGGAGAGACACAGGCCGTTCTGCATGGCGGATTTCACAAGACGGCCACAACGTATCTGCAACGGCTTTTGGAAGACAACGAAGCATGGTTGGGCCAGCAGAGCGTCTATGTCGTTCCGCATCTGAAACTGCGCAAGCACATCACGTTTCCGTCGCAGCTCGATGCCTACAAGCAGTTGAAGATCAAGCGGCGCACCAAGTTTTCCGAAGACGAATTGCAGGGGTTTCAGGATGCGTTTTTCGCCGACGCGTTGGAGGCAAAGCCTGCGAGGATGATCCTGTCGGATGAAAACCTGCCCGGGTTGCCGGCGCATTGCGTGACGACGGGCAAGCTGTATGAGCATCGCCGCGCGTTTTTTGCGGCTTTTGCCAAGCGGATGCCATTGCCGATAACGGATGCGTTTTTCGCGGTGCGAAACTATGCGGATTTTTTTGCGTCGTCTTACGTGGAATACCTGCGCGCGGCGACGACAACGACGCGCGGGCATATGGACACGCCGGAGGTGATGAAGCGCAATCTGTTTGCTGCTTTGCCCAACTGGAAGAAGGTATTCGACGATTTTGAGGCCGTGTTTCCCGATACGCGCATCCATATCTGGCGGTTTGAAGACTTCCGCGCATTGACGCCACGCATTCTGGAGACGTTTTGCGGTGAAGGTGTGGATGTCTCGAAATTCAAGCCGCCAAAGGAACGAAACGCGCGGCCCTCGGCCTCGGCGCGGGCGGTGGATGAACTGGTGCTGATGTCGGAACTGGAGGGTGCTGCTGCGATGGCAGAACACGCCAAGACGGTGCAGGATATGTATCCCCAAGGGGATGATTATGAACGCTATGATCCCTGGACAGCGCAGGAACGCGCGCATTTGACCGCGCTGTATGAGCGGGATTGGCAGTCGTTGTGCGACGATGGGCGGTTTGTGACGTTGGTGCCGTAATCCAAACTTCCAAATTGCAGGGCAAAAGAGTGCCTTCGACAGGCCCCGATCTGGCGATCCAAACCTTTGAGCATCAACACTTTATCGTTGGGTCCCCGGACTGCATCCGAGCGACAGCCTGCAATTTTCAACTCGCCAAGCGAAGACGCGGCGGGCCAAAGCCCTTGAGCCGGCGCCATAAGGGCGACTAAGCCTGCCGCAATTCGCTCAAACCCGGCACATAACGCGTCCGTGCGGCGCTTTCCTGCATCAGCCAGCGCGCCACAACGTCGGTTTCGGGATGCTTGGGAGCCCCTTGACGGCGCAAAAGGTAATAGCCCGAATGCGTCCGCACATGGACGTCGCCCAAGGGCCTCACCAATGATCCGTCCTGCAAATGACGATCCACCAGATGGCCCCAACCCAATGCGATGCCCAACCCGTCGACTGCGGCCTGAATGGCCAGCGGGTAGGTGTTCACGAACGTGGAGTGGCGCAGGTTGGGTTCAGTGCTGAGTTCGGAAAACCAAGTCTTCCAATTCAGCCATTCGGTGTGATTGCTCGTCACCTCGATCAAGGATTGCTGGAGCAGGTCTTCCGGGCTTTCCAGCGCCGGATGGTTGACCACGTAGCCTGGCGCGCAAACCGGGAAGACGGTTTCGCCAAACAGTCTTTCAACCTCATAACCGGGCCAGTCGCCATCACCGCGCAGAATGGCCAGATCGAAGGCTTCCGTCAGGCATTCGGAGTCGAGGTCGGAGGAAAACAGATTGATCGTCACATTGTGATTCGACATCTGGAATTTCCGCAAACGCGGCATCAGCCAGAGTGATGACACCGAATTCGTGGCGGCCATCCGCACGGTGGACCGCCCCTGCCCGGCCAGCATGGTCTCCGATGTGCGTTCAAGCGCTTTCAGGGCGGGGGTGATGCCGCTCAGCAGTTTGCGACCGTGATCCGTAAGCTGAACAGACCGGTGCCCACGCAGGAAGAGTGCGCAGCCAAAATGCGTCTCCAGCAGACGAATTTTGCGGCTGACAGCGGTCTCCGACACGTTGAGTTCTTTTGCGGCTGCGGCGAAACTTTCGAGTTCCGCTGCGGCCTCAAAAGCAAGCAGGTATTCAAGCCGCGGCAAGGCTGCGCGATTCTTGATCATAATGCGAACATCCGTTCCTGTAGCGCGTAGAAAGGGTGCAACCCGACAGAATTTAGGCCAAACGCTACGGTTTGCCAAACTTTTTTATGGGCAAAGCGCAATCAAATTATTGTCTGAACACGGGCCGACATGTGCCACCCTTACGCCACTTCGAAGGAGCACTGGCCGACACAAGAACGGGCCGGGCATCCGACGCAAACCGATAGGGAGAAATCATGAAACTCAAATCAATGATGTCCGTGGCCGCGCTGAGCGTGGCGATGACGTCGGCCGGCGCGGTCTTCGCGGCGGAAGACAGTTCTGACCCGATCATCATTCCGATCCACAACTGGTCCAGCCAGATCGTGATGTCGAATGTTGTGGGCCAGATGTTCGAAAAGATGGGCAACAACGTGGAATTCGTCACCACCGACAGCCAGGCGGTTTATGAATCCGTGCGCCTTGGCGACGTGACGCTGGAACTGGAAGTCTGGGAAGGTGCCTTCGGTGCGTCCTTCCGCGAAGCGCTGTCCAAGGGCGGCCTGCATGATGCGGGCGACCATGACGCGGTCACGCGCGAAGACTGGTGGTACCCGATGTGGACGAAAGATGCCTGCCCGGGTCTGCCAAGCTGGGAAGCGCTGAATGACTGCGCGGAGCTTTTCGCCACGGCGGAAACCGGCGGCAAGGGGCGTTACCTGGATGGCCCCGTCGACTGGCTGAAGCACGGCAAGGAACGTGTGGAAGCGCTTGGCATGGACTTCACCGTGATCAACGCGGGTTCTGCCGCGGCGCTCTGGGCCGAAATTGGCGCAGCTGAGGCCGACAAGCGCCCCGTGGTGGTGTTCAACTGGACGCCGAACTTTGCCGAGGCCGTGTGGCCGGGTGAGTTCGTCGAATTCCCCACATGGGAAGACGGCTGTGACACCGATCCGGCGAAAGGCCCCAACAAGGAAGCACTGTTTGATTGCGGCAACCCCGCCGATGGCTACCTGAAAAAGGCGGCCTGGGACGGGATGCCCGATAAGTGGCCGAACGCCTATGAGGTTCTGACGAAGATTTCCTTCACCAACGCGCAGATCGCTGAAATGGCGCGCCTGGTGGACATCGAGGAAATGGAGCCCGATGAGGCCGCCGAAGTGTGGCTGGAAGAAAACGAAGACGTCTGGAAGGGCTGGATGCCGGAAGGCAGCACCTGATCTGACATTTTGACATTGGCCTGCCCTGTGCCAAAGGCATGGGGCAGGCTTTTTTAGAGCCGCTGCTCTCGCGCGCAGCAGCCACCTTGGGACCCAAAGCCGAGAAGGCCAACCTATGACCAGCGATGCGCCCGTCATTTCCTGCCGCAATGCATGGAAAATCTTTGGCCCGAATCCAACGAATTACCTGAAAAACATGCCTGCCGGGCGAACCTTCGATGAAATCCGCGCCGATGGTTACATCGCGGGCGTCAAGGATGTCTCTGTCGATGTGAGCCGGGGCGAAATGCTGGTGATCATGGGGCTGTCGGGGTCAGGCAAGTCCACTCTGGTGCGGTGCTTTTCGCGCTTGCACGACATTACAGGCGGCACGATCGAGGTGGAAGGCCAGGATATCATGGCGCTTCCTGAAAAAGACCTGATTGAACTGCGCCGGTCGAAGATGGGCATGGTGTTTCAATCCTTTGGTCTGCTACCGCATCGCACGGTGCTGGAGAACGTGGCCTTCCCGCTGGAGATGCGGGGACAAGACAAACACGCCCGCCGCGCACGGGCCTTGGAAGTGATCGAACTGGTGGGTCTTGCGGGCCGCGAAGATTACTTTCCCCGTGAATTGTCCGGTGGTCAGCAGCAGCGCGTTGGCATCGCGCGCAGCCTCGCCATTGAACCGGACATCTGGTTTCTGGATGAGCCGTTCTCGGCGCTTGATCCGCTCATTCGCCGCGAGATGCAGGATGAATTTTTGCGGCTTCAGGGGATGCTGGGCAAGACGATCGTCTTCATCACCCATGATTTCGATGAGGCGCTGCGGCTGGCCGATCGGATTGCCATCATGAAGGATGGTGAGATCGAACAATGCGATACGCCTGATCAGATCGTGCTGAACCCGATGACCCCTTACGTGAAGAAATTCACTGAAGAAATTGAGAAAGCGCGCGTGGTGCATGCCTCTGTCATGGCCGCGCCGCTGAATGGCAAGGCACCAGAGGGCGATCCTGTCGATGGCAACCTGACGATCCAGCAACTGGCTCGCCAGTTGGTCAATGACACACGGTCTCATTTGCCCGTTGCCGGCAAGGACGGCGCGCTGATCGGGATGTTGGAACGACAGAAGGCGCTGGATGTGCTCTTGGGGGACAGCGATGGCTGATATTGCTGCCAGCACGCCTCTCAGACGGGACAGGCCGGCCAGAGACATGGTGCTTTGGTCGCTGCTCGGCACGGCGCTGCTGCTTTGCGCGGCCAAGCCCGTGCTGCCCGATTTCCTGATCCGTTTGCCCGAGGCTTGGATTCCCCCCACCGCGGATATCCTCGACCGGTTCTTCGACTGGATCAAGGGCGACCGCGAAGCAGGCCGCTTTGGCCTCATCTATATCACCCGATGGTTCGCGGAAGGCCCGCTGGAATTCATGCTGGGGGTTACGGCAAATCTGCTGGAAGGCAAACACCGTTGGCCCTTCGTTGGCCCGCTTCCATGGTCCGGCGTGGCGGCGGCCGCGGCGGTTCTGGGGTACTATCTGGGCGGTTGGAAACTGGCGCTGCTGGCCGGGGGGACATTTGTCTGGACCGCGCTGATTGGCCAGTGGGAACTGGCGATGCAGACGCTGTCGGTGTTGGCCGTGGCCGCGCCCTTGGCGTTTGTAATTGGTCTTTCGCTTGGTATTCTGGCATGGAAATACGCTTGGTTCGATGCCGCGATCAAACCGGTCCTTGCGATCCTGCAAACCATTCCCTTCTTCACTTACCTGCTGCCCGCCGTGATCTTCTTCAAGGTGGGTCCCACGGCGGGGGCGATCGCCACGACGATTTATGCCATCCCGCCAATGGTGCTGATGTCCACGCTGGGCCTGAAGAAAGTCAGTCCGGAGATCGTGGAAGCGGGCAACATGTCCGGCTGCACACGCTGGCAGATGCTGACGCGGGTCTACATACCCTCGGCGCGCACTGAAATTCTGGTGGGCGTCAACCAGGTGATCATGCTGTGTCTGGCTATGGTTGTTCTGACGGCCTTCATTGGTATGCCCGGTCTGGGCGGCAAGCTCCTGGCCATGATGAACAGTTTCAAGCTGGGCCGGTCGTTCGAGATCGGCGTGACCATCGTTCTGGTCGCCGTGATGCTGGATCGGCTGTCCAAGGCGTGGGTCGTGAAACTGCCCGAACACCATGAGAAAGGCACGCCCTGGTACATTCAGCACAAGTTCATGGTCATGGCTGTCGTGGCCTTCGTGTTCTTTCTCGTGCTTGCGCAATTCGTCGAATGGTTCAATGAGATAGGCCGCCGCCAGTCCTTCAGCCAGGGACGCGAACTGGACCGCGCGATCAAGGGGTTTCTGGCCATCGACGTGGTAAAGGCGGTAACGGAACAGATCCGGTATGTGATGAATGTCTGGATCCTGATCCCCTTCCGCAACGCGCTGCTGTGGATCCCGACGCCTGCCTTCATCCTGTTCGTCGTGGCCTTCGCATGGGCCGTGGGGGGCAAGCGACCCGCGATCTACGCCGCCATTTTCTTCACCATCGTTGCATTCTCGGGATGGTGGGATCGGTCCGTGATCACGCTTTACTCCGTCATTTCGGCGGTGATCCTGTCGATGTTCATCGGCATCCCGCTGGGTATTTTCGCATCCCGGTCGGAAACATGGTCGCGCCGGATGCTTCTGGTTTGCGATACGGCACAGACCTTCCCCAGCTTCATCTACCTTCTGCCCGCGATCATGCTCTTTGGCGTCTCGGACGTGACGGTCGTGTTGTCCATCGTGATTTTCACCACCGTGCCGCTGACCCGTTACACCATCGAAGGGTTGCGCAACGTGCCGCCGGAAATGACCGAAGCCGCCGACATGTCCGGCGCCACCAAACGGCAGAAACTGCTGAGCGTGCAACTGCCGCTGGCCCTGCCAACCATGGCGGTGGGGTTCAATCAGGCGATCATGTTCGCCTTCTTCATGGTCATCATCGCCGCCTTTATCGGTACGCAGGATCTGGGGCAGGAATTGCAGCGGACGCTGGCGGGCACTGATCTGGGCAAGAACTTCGTCCTCGGCATGAACGTAGCGCTGATGGCGCTGACCTTCGATCTTGCCATCATCAGCTGGGCCAACCGGCGCAAGAAAGCACTGGGGCTTGACTGATGGGTACGCTGGCTGATCATCGCACGGTGGCCACCTTCGACAAGGACGGGTTTGAGATCATGGAAATGCCCGGCCTTCCGGGAGAGCAGGTCTGGTGGAAGAACGTCTCTTACGATGAGGCAAGCGGTCAGGGCAGCTACCTGATGATCATGGCCCCCGGCACGCGCTGCAACCCGCATCGGCACAACGGTCCGGAAGAGTTTTACATCATCGAGGGCGATTTGCAGGATTGCGACGGGCATACGTACCGCGCGGGCGATTTCGTGTCGCTATCGGGCGGGTCGGAGCATTTCTCTGTTTCCCACTCCGGCTGTCGGATCGTGGTCACGCATCGCGGGCAGATTGACGACCTTGAGTCGGTGGAGAGCGTGATATGAACGTCCACCCGGTCTTTGAAACACCCTATGAACGCGCCGGGGTCATCACCCCCGGGCTGCCCATCCTGCCCCATGGCACGGAACGCCATCCCGTTCCCGGCGGCGGATCGCGCGCCGTGCCGATCTTTGCTGGCGATCAGATTTCCGTTCTGGATCGTGAAGGGCTTCAACCCGGTGAGTTGGTATTCTTTGCCCCCGATGGCTCGTCAGACGCGGGCAAGATCGGGGCGGAAAGCAGCGGCAAACCCGAAGGCTTGATGCAGGTTCTGCTGGAGGGCACGGTGTCGGGTAAACGTGTGGCAGCAGCGCTCGACAAGGCCGGGTTTGACCTCGACAAAGCCCAAGCCGTGCGCATTTTCCGCGAAGGCTCGCGCCCCGGCGATATGGCCACGTTCCACGCCGAATGCGACGGTATGATCATCCTTGCCGCGCCGGGTGGTCCGATGGCACCGGAAGCGCAGAACCCACCCTCAGAGCTGATCCTTTACATCCGGCGTGCCAATCCGGGGCTCGCCAAAGGCGGGCATCAACCCACCGATCCACTGGCCGACCCTTTGGTTGATATCAATATCCAGCCAGGTCATGCGAAAAGCTATGAGGTAAAGAAAGGGCAGTACATTCAGGTGCTGGATGTGCAGGGCCGCGAATGTTCGGATTTTCAGGCCTTTTCCCTGCGTGATCTGGACAAAGGGCTGGAGCGGGAAATTGACCCCACCACCACGCGTACATTGATGGGAAGCCTCTATCCCAAACCCGGCATCTTCTCGAAATACTGGAACGTGGATCAGGAACCTTTGGTGGAGATTGTGCAGGACACTTGTGGGCGGCATGACACGTTCGGTCTGGCTTGTACCGCAAGGTATTATGAAGATCTGGGCTATCCCGGGCATATCAACTGCTCGGACAACATGAATGCTGATCTGGAGCAATATGGCATTCGCCCGCGCGGCGGCTGGCCTGCGATCAATTTCTTCTTCAACACCACGCTCGATGACACCCACGCGCTTGGCATGGATGATCCGTGGTCGCGGCCCGGCGATTATGTGCTGTTGCGCGCGCTGACGGATTTGGTCTGCATTTCCTCTGCCTGTCCCTGTGACATCGATCAGGCGAACGGGTGGAACCCCACCGATATTCAGGTCCGCACCTATGCTGAGACCGAAAAGTTCAGCCGCTCCGTCGGCTACAGAAAATCCGCGGAGGCCGAATTGGAACCCACGAAACAGACCGCTTTCCACGATTGCTTTGCCAAGCATACCCGCGATTTTGTGGAATATAACGGCTATTGGCTGCCCAACGCGTTCCACAATTATGGTCCGACAGCGGAGTATTGGGCCTGTCGCGAAAAGGCCGCGATCATGGATCTGTCGCCCTTGCGGAAGTACGAAATCACAGGCCCTGATGCGGAACAGCTGATGCAGCATTGCGTGACCCGGAATGTGAAGAAACTGGCCGTGGGGCAGCTGACCTATACAGCCATTTGCTATGAGCATGGCGGGATGATCGACGATGGGACGTTGTTCAAACTGGGCGAGACGAATTTCCGGTGGATTGGCGGCAATGACACCTCTGGTTTGTGGATCAGAGAACAGGCCGAAAAGCTGGGGCTGAACGCCTGGGTGCGCAGTTCGACCGATCAGTTGCACAATGTGGCGGTGCAGGGGCCGAAGAGCCGCGACATCCTCAAAGACATCATCTGGACCGCGCCCAACCAACCGACAGTGGAGGAGCTGGGCATGTTCCGCTTCACACCTGCGAGGTTGGGCGATTTTGACGGCACCGCGGTCGTGATCGGGCGCGCGGGCTATTCGGGCGAGTTGGGCTATGAGGTCTTCTGCCATCCCAAGGACGCGGTTGAGGTGTTTGAGACGATCTGGGCGGCCGGTGAACCGCACGGGATGGCACCGCTGGGCCTTGCGGCGCTGGATATGATCCGGATTGAGGCGGGGCTCATTTTTGCAGGGTCCGAGTTTGACGATCAGACCGATCCGTTCGAGGCGGGCATTGGCTTCACTGTACCCCTGAAGTCCAAGAACGATGATTTCATTGGCCGTGCCGCGCTGGAGGAACGCAAGGCACATCCGCATCGCAAGATGGTGGGTCTCGATATTGAAAGTGGGCTGGTGCCAAGCCCTGGCGATTGCGTGCGCATCGGCAAGGCGCAAGTGGGCGAAGTGACAAGCGCAATGAAATCCCCCATTCTGGGCAAGACCATCGCGCTTGCCCGGGTGGCGGTGACCCATGCGGAGCCGGGTACCGAGATCGAGATTGGTCAGCTGGATGGCTTGCAGAAGCGTCTGAAAGCCCGCGTGGTGCCCTACCCGCATTTCGACCCGACCAAAGAGCGGGTGAAAGGTAATTACGGCTAGGCCTTGAACGACAAAGAGCCAGGCACGGAATTTGTCATCCGGCGCGCACGACCGCATGAGGCCAGCGCGCTTGCGCATCTGCACGTGTCTGTCTGGCGCGACACCTACCGCGACTATGCCCCGGCGGAGGCGATCAGGCTCCTGGATGAGGACCGCCGCCTGCCCTATTGGACAAAGGCCATCGCAGAGACGGGTAAGGCGGCAGGTGTGTTCGTGGCGGATGAGGGTCAGGGACCTCTGGGCGTGATCAGTTTCGCACCGTCAGACCATGCAGCCTTTGGCGGGCGCGTGGAGATCAAACATCTCTACGTGGCGCAGGCCGCGCAGGGTATGGGCCTTGGGCGGCGGCTTGTTGGATCGGTTCTGGATCAAGCCGCACCCAAGGGCGTTGCCTTGTCCGTGGTTCGGCAAAATGAGGCGGCGCGTCGGTTTTATGCGCGTTTGAGCGGCGTGGAGTGCGGTGCTTTTACGGACCCGGGTCCCCTATGGCGATCCGAGAACATCGTGATCGCCTGGGACGGCGACACGCCCAGTTCGCCGTCAAACCCCTGAAACTTTGCCGGAAAATTGATCAATGACGCGGCGCTGCAAGGAAATGCTGCCATGGAATGCTCGCGCGCTATTGCATGACGGCCAGAATGGCCCATCTGTGCGGCAACCCGTTCAAAGGCCTTGCCCCATGACCATACACTCTCTTCCTGCGCGCCTGTCCTCCATGCCTGACTGGACCTACCTTTTGCGCGACAGCTACGACATTTACCGCCGCATGCCCGCAGGCGGCAGCGCCACGATCCGCAAGCACCAGCGCAGCGTGCGGGAACGGATCAGCCGGGTTTTGAAATCGGACCCGCAGGTGATCCAACCGGTGCCACAGCAAAAGCCCGTGGTCGCCCATCTGCGCCGGGCGCTTAACAATGGCCGCGAAGAACGGCATGGCGGGTTCATCAAATCGCTTGAGGCCATCTGTTCTGAACTGGTTTGGCAGTACGGCTACGAAAAAGTTCCGCGCGGGCTGGAAAAGAAATATGCCTATGCGGAACTGGTGGGGCCGAATGGGCCAGTGTTGACGGATGAGGTGATCCTTGGGCTGGTTCTCTTTGCGCCGGGGTGCACTTATCCTGCCCATGCGCATGAGGGCATATCGGAGAGCTATCTCTGCCTGTCAGGTGCAGTCTCTGAGAATGATCAGGGGGTTTATGCTCCCGGCTCTCTCATCTTCAACCCGCCAGAGCAGCTGCATCGGATCACCGTGGCCGACACCAACCCCGCGCTCTTGTTCTATGCATGGGAAGGGTCGCGGGAAAAGCTGGCTCATCAGAAAATGGTATTTCGCCGCAAGCCGAAGTGAGCCCGCTGCAAGGGGAATGCGTCAAGCGTTTCCACTGTTTGCAGCAGGCCTGGTTTGCTTGAGGTCTATCGTGGTGGGTACACTGTCCGAACTCAGATGCAGAACATAATCCAACGTGGTCGTCACGTCCGACATGCGGATCGGCACCTGTGGGTCAAAGTCGCCCGACGCGATATCGTCAAACACTTCGGGCGTGGCCACGTTGGCCGGATTGATCACCGTGGTCGCGATCCCAAGGGGGCGCAAAGCCACGTTCAGCGCTTCTGCCGCGCCCCGCAGCCCGAATTTGGAGGCCGTGTTGGCCACCTCCGGTCCGGCCGAATTTTCAAGGCCGGACGTCGACCCGATGAAAACGATGCGGGCAGTGTCAGACTTGGACAATGCCCCAGCCAAGCCCTGCGCCAAAAGGATCGGCGCGGTGAGGTTGACGGCAATCACCTGCTGCATCTCTTCTATCGGGCTTTGGAGGAAATCGTACTTGTTCGTGAAGGCCCCTTTTTCCCAGATTCCGCCGAGATAGAGCAGGCCGCCCAGCGTCCTGTCGCCAACGGTCTCGACCACATATGCGACGCCCTTTGCGGTGCCGACATCGGCCTTGATCCACTCCCCCGTTCCGGAGGGCGTGCGGGAGACGGACAGGATCTCATGCCCCTGTCCCTCAAGATGTTCCGCACAGGCTTTTCCGATCCCCCGGCTTCCTCCAACGATCAGATACCGCGCCACTACCCGCGGCCCACGTAAGGCATCTTGGTCGCCATCACGGTCATGAATTGCACGTTGGCCTCGGGCGGCAGGTCTGCCATGTGCAGAACAGATCGCGCAGCATCCTCCACCTCCATCGTGGGCAGGCCCGGGTAGTTGGCCTTGATCCCGGCGACCAGTTCTGTCTCCGCATTGCCGATGTCGATCTGCCCACAGGCGATATCGAAAGGACGGCCATCAAGGGACAACGTTTTCGTCAGCCCGGTGATCGCGTGTTTCGTCGTGGTATAGCAGACGGAATTTTCGCGCGGAGCATAGGCGGAGATTGAGCCGTTGTTGATGATCCGCCCGCCCTGAGGGGACTGCGCGCGCATGTGTTTGAAGGCAAGCCGCGCGCAGATGAACATGCCGCGCAGGTTGACGGCGAGAACCTCGTCAAACGCCTCGACCGGGACCTGATCGATCGTGGCCGCAGGGCCGAACATGCCCGCATTGTTGAAGAGCGCGTCAATGCGCCCAGCCTCTGCCATGAAGCGGTCGAACGCATCCTCCATCGCGGCTGCATCCGTCACGTCGCCGGGCAGGGCGATGGCTCCTTCATGCGTTGCGGCCATCTCTTCCAGCATGTCCGCGCGCCGCGCCACGAGCCCCACGCGCCACCCCGCAGCGAGGAACTGTTCTGCCGAGGCGCGGCCAATGCCGGAGCTCGCCCCGGTGATCAGGATGGTTTTCATGTCTCTTCCTCCAGACTGGTGGGCTCCATCGTCAGCGGTGCCGGTGTGACCTTGCGCAGATCATCTACCGTCAAGGCTCCCGATGGCTTGGACAACCTGTTGCGCACGACCCAATGCAACCGCTCTTCGGCACGGGTGATGGCCACATAGGCAAGACGTTTCCAAAGCGGTTGTCCGGCTTCGGTGCGCCCCATTCGGGCAGCGGCGTAGATGTCAGGTGCGAAGACCTGCACATCGTTCCACTGACTGCCTTGCGCCTTGTGAATGGTAACCGCCGCACCGTGCAGGAAGGCCGCGCCCATGCGGGCTGCGAAGGGGATGAAGGGTTCTTCCTCGTCGGGTTTTTCAATCTTCACGATCGAAGCGGCGCTGACCTGCGGTTCTGTTGCCCCCACCACATGCAGACGGGAAAAGCCCGGCTTGCGGCCCGGCCCCAGATAAATCACCTGCGCGCCTTTGATCAGGCCGCGCGCTTCGAGATCCAGACGTTTCTTGCGATGCTTCATGGGCAATTCGATGCCATCGCAGATCAGCGGCTCACCTTCCAAGAGCTCTGTCTCCGGTGCGTCATAGACTGCGCGGAAGGCGTTGATCAGGCGGATGCGTGTGGCATTGCGCCAGACGAGCACGGGGCTGCGGGCCATCAGATCAACCTCAACCCGTTGGGCAAAAACCACGCGGTCATCGCGTATGGCGGTTTGTTCCACCAATCTCTCGAAATCTTCAAAGCCCATATCGGGATCGGCCAATGCATGGGCCAGATCAAGGATCGGGTTGTCCGCGTCCTGCCGGTGCACTCGGTGCAGCATGAGGCGCGCAGGATCGGGTAGGGTTTCAAAGACCATCTTGCCATCGCTGCCGCCTGCCGACTTGACCGGCGGCAGCTGCGCCGGATCGCCGAAAAGCACGAGGGTGGGAAAAATCTCTCGCAGATCCTCGAACTGTTTTTCGTCGAGCATCGAAGCCTCATCGACAAACCCAATGTCCAAAGGTTCAGATCGCCGCGTCCACCCGCTGATAAAATCAGACCCGCGCAGGCCAGCAGCGGCCAAGGCGCCGGGCATCGATTTATTGTCCTGATAGAACGCATGGGCGCGGTCGAGCGCCTGATCGGTCAGACCTTCCATCTCCGGTCGTTCCCCTTGCCCGGCAAGCCATTCGGCGATGCGTTCGTATTCGGGGTCATACACGGGCGTATAGAGAATGCGGTGGATCGTGGTGGCAGGCACGCCACGCATGCGCAGGACACTAGCAGCCTTGTTGGTGGGCGCAAGAATGGCCAATGTGCGTTTGTCGCGATTTTTTCGGCTTTCCCAATCGCCCGAGACGATCTCAACTCCGGCCTCTTCCAGCGCCCGATAGAGCGCGGCGAGCAGCAGGGTTTTGCCCGAACCGGCCTTGCCAACAACGGCCATAACGCCCGTCTTGCCCTCGCGCGGCGGGGTGAGCATGGCGTTTTCCAGATCCACGCCCATGGTCGCCAGCATCTCTGAGATGCGGTCATGGGCGTCGGCCTGATCTTCGGAATATGTGATGGAGGGCAGCGCCATGGCGCGACCCTACCTCTGCCCTGTCCCCGCTGCCAGTGAAAGCGTCAGACAGCGCCAGAGAAATCGTTGCGGGAGAAATCTGTCTGCGGGGATGCGGGCCGCGCATTGACCCCGGAATTGTACCAGTCTTCAACCTGCGCCGGGGTGATTCCGGCCTGTGCTGCAATGCGGATGCGATCCTCCAACCCACGGGACCAGAGGCCGACGCTGATGCGATCCCGGCCGTCGCCTGCGCTTCCCAACACCTCTGGTGGCCAGCCGATGCGACTATAGATGCGGACCATGCGGGCATCAAAGACACCGACGAAATGTTCGATCCCGCATTGGCGCATGATCTCCCCCCCGCCGAGGGTCAACGCAGCGGCCACGCGGGACGGCGCGCCCTTGGCGAGGCAGAACCGCGTGCATTCCCAGATGAACGGGCTTTCCAAAGTGCCGCCGCCAATCAGATGGGTGAAATGGTCATTGATCATGGTCCGCCCCGTGGTGGGCATGAACCGCATGGATCCCAGATGCCGCCCGTCCGGGGCAGCGGCGATCAGGTAGAGCGGATTGAGATCATCATATTCATCGCGCTCATGTCCTTGGGCGTTGACGGTCACATCCCAGTTGAGCCGGCTTTTGAACTGACAGGCGCGATCGCGGAACATGGTGTCTTCCAGCAGCGGATGACGGGGCAAATCACTGGCATAGATGAAATGAAGCATGTTCTGTCCCCACTGGTTCTTCTTGGGGATCAGGCTTGGTCTTGAATGGTTAACGATAGGCGATGGCGGCGTGCGATGCATGTCAGCCCTGCCTGACCGCCGCGCTGTCGCGTTACACCGCTATGGTCAAACAAAAACGGAGGAAGCCAACCATGCCGGCCTCCTCCGTTTCACCCGCGTGTTCCCATTCCCACCACGCGTGCAACTGAAAAAGATCGGCCGTCCTGGCCACGGCGTATGGATACACCGAAACCGCCGACTCGCCAAACGCCAAGTATTTCAAATTTCACGCAATTCCGCTGCATCCAAAGAATAAGCAATTGTAAATGTTAAGGCGTCGGTAAGGGCCCTCCTATATGCCCGATCCCGGGTGTGGAGATGAGGTGGTGGAGATGTCTGAGGCAGGCGATAATGTCGTCAGGCCTATCATTAAGAAGAAGAAGGTCGTTCAGGGCGGCGGGCATCATGGGGGTGCCTGGAAAGTGGCCTATGCCGACTTCGTGACCGCCATGATGGCGTTCTTTCTTCTTATGTGGCTGTTGAACGCGACAACAGAAAAGCAACGCAAGGGGCTTGCGGACTACTTCGCGCCATCGATTGCGATCAACCGCGTCTCGGGCGGGGGCGACGGTGATTTCGGTGGCGACAGCGTGTTCTCGGAAGAAACGCTGGCGCAGAACGGGTCAGGGGCCAGCAACCGTCATCCCTCCTCGGCAAGCGCCGCGAGCGGCCAGACGGGTGGTCTGGAAACCAACCCGCAAAGCACGGATGACGACAGCAGTGCACAGCTTTCGGAAGAGCTGCAAAAGGTGGAAGACGTGCTACTCGGCAGGTCAGGTGAAAGCGAAGTGGCCGATGAATTGTTGCGCCACATCACGACGCGTGTGACCGATGAGGGGCTGATCGTGGAGTTGTTCGATCTTGAGGACGCACGGCTCTTCGAGGGGGACACCGCCCGACCAACGCAGCTTTTGCGCGATCTGGCCGGTGTATTGGTCAGTGCCGCCGATCTCGTCGTCAATGATCTGGCCATCGAAGGGCATACCCATGCGCGGCCCGTTGTCGTGGCCAATGCCCCGGTTTGGGACATCACGTCGGATCGCGCCAACATGATGCGTGTGCTGATGACGGATCGCGGGCTGGACCGCACGCGCGTCGACCGTGTCACCGGTCATGCGGATAGGCGGCCTGCCGTGCGCAACCCGTTGGCCATTCGCAACAACCGGCTGGAGGTGATCTTTCTGAGATCAGACGTGGACGATATCTGAGACGAGGAAATAGAGCGCATTTTATCTGTTAGCGCGCTGTTAAAACCCGAGCCTTATTGCTGGACCGAAGTTCCTATCGATGCAGCAGAAAGGCGTGTCTATGACTATTTCCTCCTCCTTGAACGCGGGCGTGGCCGGGCTCAGTTCCAACGCAACCCGGCTGGCGGCAATTTCCGACAACATCGCAAATTCCGGGACGTTCGGGTACAAACGCGTGGAAACGGATTTTGAGTCACTCGTTGTCTCACAAAGTGGCGGGCGCTATTCCGCCGGGGGCGTGACGGCGAACACCGAGCGGTTGATCGATCAATCGGGCTCCCTCGTCAGCACAACCAATCCCACTGATCTTGCCGTCACCGGACGCGGTTTCCTGCCTGTAGCTTTGGTGACAGAGGTGGAAGCCGGAAATGGGCAGCCGCAGATGTTGTTGACGACTACAGGGTCGTTTCGAACGGATAGCGACGGGCGGCTTGTGACGGACTCGGGCCTTGTCCTGATGGGCTGGCCCGCCAATGCGGACAATTCCATTCCGCAGTTTTCACGCGACACCCAGGACGGTCTTTCCCCTGTTCAAATCAATGCAAATCAATTGTCTGCTGAACCAACAACTCAGGTGACATTGGGTCTGAACCTGCCGGCCGTTGAAACGGATGCCGGTGCCAGCGGCGATGTGCAAAGCCTGTCTGTGGAATACTTCGATAATCTGGGCCGGTCCGAAAGCCTGGTGTTCGACTTTTCGCCAACTGTTCCCGCTACAGGATCATCCAATGAATGGACCCTTACCATTCAAGACAGCGCAAATGCAGGCGCAACGATCGGGGAATACACTCTGACTTTTGATGATTCACGCTCTGCCGGAGGCCGGTTGCTATCGGTGGCTGACGTGTCTGGCGGTGCCTATAACGCCACAACCGGGTCGTTCATCGTCAATGTCGCGGGAGGGCCGATGGAAATCAACATCGGCCGGATTGGCGAACCTTCGGGACTGACCCAGTTGTCTGACAGTTTCGCGCCCTTGCAAATCAACAAGGACGGATCGCCTGTCGGCAACCTGATCTCGGCAGAGGTGGATGAAAACGGGTTTGTCTTGGCCACCTTTGACAGCGGAATCACCCGGGTGATTTATCAAATTCCTCTGGTGGATGTTCCGAACCCCAATGGCATGGTGGCCTTGGCGCAGCAAACCTATGTGCCCTCCTCTGACAGTGGTTCCTTCTTCCTGTGGGATGCGGGTGACGGGCCAACAGGTTCCGTCGTCTCCTTCGCGCGTGAAGAAAGCAATACAGACGTGGCCGGGGAACTGACTGACATGATTCAGACGCAGCGCGCCTATTCTTCCAATGCGCGGGTGATCCAGACGGTCGATGAAATCCTGCAGGAAACAACCAACCTGATCTAACCAGGTCGGGCACGGACCTGACGCATTTCGTATGCGTTTCGCCCGCCTGAACACGACTGGGCTGGCGACATGCACCAGCGCCGATCAGACACGTCAGTTTCGCGGCCACGCCCAAACCGAACCAATGCAAAAAAGCACAGGACGCACATGAGTATTTCTTCAGCTTTGAACAGCGCGATCAGCGGGCTGAACGCGAGCTCCCGTCAGGTTCAGGCCATTTCCAACAACCTGGCCAACGCACTTACACCCGGCTACGGGGCGCGCCGGGTCGAATTGACGGCCGCGCCAACCGAGCTAGGCGGTGGCGTGCGTGTCACGTCGATCACGCGCGATGTGAACGATGTGCTTCTGAATGACCGCCGACGCGCCGATAGTGCGGTTGCGGCCAGCACCACGTCGGCCAATTTCTTTGCTGAAATCGAAAGACTTCTGGCCACGCCGGAGGATTCACAATCCATCACCGCCCGCCTGGCGGAGTTTGACGCCAGCCTTGTCAGCGCGTCTGCCCGGCCAGAGGAAACATCGCGTTTGCAAGCTGCGGTGCTGCGCGCGGGCGACGTGGCGCAGGCGCTCAATGATGCGTCTGACCGGGTGCAGGTCTTGCGCAGCGAGGCGGAAACCCAGATTGAGCGGGACGTCACCAATGCCAACGAACTTCTCCGCCAGATCGCGTCTCTGAACACCCAGATCATCGACACCAGAAACCGCGGCACGCCCGCGGCGGCGTTCGAGGATCAGCGCAGCCTCGTCATGGACCGACTGGCAGAGATTGTGCCCTTGCGCGTGTTTGAGCGCGATAATGGCGCAGTCGCACTCTATACGCCAACCGGCGCAGGCCTTCTGGATGGCGCACCCGCGGTACTCAGTTTTACGGCCACGAATCTGATCACGCCGGAGATGACCCAAGACAATGGCCTGCTTTCCGGGCTTGAAATCAATGGCATGCCTATACCCACGGATGGCCCGGGCAGCCCGATTGCGGGTGGACGGCTTGCGGCCAATTTCGACCTGCGTGATCGTCTCGCCACAGACACGCAGGCCCAGCTTGATGCGGTCGCCCGCGATATTGTCGAACGCTTCCAGACCCCGGGCGTTGACCCAACACAGGGTCCGACTGATCCGGGTCTTTTCACAGATGGTGGTGCCTTCTTCGACCCCGCGAATGAGGTCGGTCTGGCCGGTCGCATCGCGGTATCAGACGCGGTTCAACCGGATGCAGGAGGCGACGATTGGCGATTGCGCGATGGTCTTTACGCCGCCGCGCCCGGACCCGCGGGCGATGCCACGATTCTGAACAACATCTCGGACGCCCTTGGCGATTCAGGCGGATTGGTCTCCGGCAATCTGGGGGGAACGGCCCGGAACGTGTCAGGCCATGTGGCCGCCATGATGTCCTACTTTGGCCAGCAGCGGCTCAGCCTCGATCAGACCGTGTCTTTCGCGCAGGCAAACCAGACCGGGCTTATCGAGAGCGAACTGGCGCAAGGGGTGAATTCAGACGAAGAACTCCAACAGCTTTTGCTGGTCGAACAGGCTTTTGCCGCCAACGCGCGGCTTATTCAAACGGCAGGCGACATGCTTGACCAGATTTTGGGGATATAAACCATGAACGGTATTGGCATCTCTGACCTGTCGCGCAATTTTGCCATGCGTGAACTCAACACGAACCTCAACGTGTCCCTGCTGCGTCTCAGCGAGGAGGTTGTCTCCGGCCGGTCCTCTGACACAACGGTCCGGCTCAATGCCCAGTTTTCGTTCCTGTCCCAGATCGAATCAGATCTGATCCAGACAGAGGCGCGCTCCAATGCCCTCATCGAAGTGGCGTTATTGGCGGACTCCCAACAAACCGCGCTTGGACGCCTTGTCGACACAGCGGACAATATTTTCGGCACTCTGGCGGTGGCCCGAACGGATGCTGGCACATTGGGTTTGGAGACTTTGGCCACCGAAGCGCGCGGGTTGCTGGATACGATGGTGAGCGCCATCAATGCCAATGCGGGCGGGCGGTACTCTTTCTCCGGAACCCAGGTCGATGCCCCGCCGCTGGTCAGTTCCGATCAGCTTCTTGCGGAACTCGCCACTGCGCTTTCCGGTGCAACCAGTGTCTCTGACCTGCGACTTGCCGCCGATGATTTCTTCAACCTGCCTGGCGGCGGGTTTGAGACGAATGTCTACCAGGGTGCTGCGCAAAGCCTCAGCCCGATCAATATCGGCAATGGCGAAACCATCTCGCTGGACATGCGCGCTGACGATCCTGCGATCCGGGATCTGCTGAAATCCGTGGTGCTTATTGCCGTGGCCGACGACCCAAGTCTTTCTCTTCCACAAGATGCCCTGCGATCAATGGTCCTCGATCAGGGCGATGCGGTGCTCAACGCCCGCAGCGGCATCATCGATCTGCGCGCGCAGCTGGGTTTTTCAGAAGAACGAATTGATCGGTCCACGACCCGGCTTGAAGCAGAGCGCAGCAGCCTGCAACTGGCGCGCAACGACCTGATCGGCTTGGATCCGTTTGAAACAGCCTCCAACTTGGAAGCGGTGCGCCAGCAGCTTGAAACCCTCTATTCCGTTACCGCACGGACACAAAATCTCAGCCTGGTGAACTTCCTATGACCCTCCGTATTCTGTCTCTTCTGCTTATCCTCGGGCTCACCACACTGCGCCCTGAGGCGGCGACCGCGGATGTGGCCACTGGTGGTACCATCCGCATCAAGGACCTCGTGGAATTTGACGGCGTGCGCGGCAACGACCTGGTGGGATACGGCCTTGTGGTGGGCCTTAATGGAACGGGCGACGGGTTGCGCAACGCTCCTTTCACCGAAGAGATCCTGACCAATATCCTCGAACGGTTGGGGGTCAACGTGACGGGCGAACAGTTTCGGCCCCAAAACGTGGCAGCCGTGTTCGTCACGGCCTCCATGCCGCCCTTTTCCCGCGCTGGCTCTCAGATTGATGTCACGGTATCGGCAATCGGCGATGCCGACTCCCTGCTGGGTGGCACGTTGATCATGACACCGCTCAACGCCGCCGATGGCAATATCTACGCCGTCGCCCAAGGCACGATCATTGCAGGCGGTGCCTCGGCTGAGGGGGATGCCGCGCGGGTTGTGGAAGGCGTGCCCACCTCCGGAACCATCCCGGCTGGCGCTCGGATCGAACGGGAAATTGATTTTGATCTCTCCTCGCTCGGCACGATGCGGCTGGCGCTGCGCGAGCCCGATTTCACAACAGCCGGTCGGATTGAAACCGCGATCAACATCGCTTTGGGCGGGCGGGCCGCGCTCATGCTCGACAGTGGCACAGTGCGGGTGAACCTACACGCCACCAATGCGCGCTCAACAGCACATGCCATCCAGAGCATCGAAAACCTTCTGGTCGTGCCCGAGCGCAAGGCACGCGTCGTGGTCGATCAGCGATCGGGCACCATTGTCATGGGGGAGGATGTGCGCATTTCCCGCGTCGCCGTCAGCCAAGGGAACCTGACCCTGCGCGTCGACGAATTCCCGCTTGTGGCGCAACCCAACCCCTTCGCCAATGGCGAAACCGTGGTCGTACCGCGCACTCAGGCACAGCTTCTCGAAGAAGAGGGTACTGGCCTCGCCGAAGTGGCCCCTGGCACGTCTCTGTCAGAGGTGATCGCAGGTCTGAACGCATTGGGCGTCGCCCCGCGGGACATGATCGACATTCTTAAAAGCATCAAGGCGGCAGGCGCTTTGCACGCGGAATTCGTGGTGCGGTGACAATCCCACGCCATGCGTTCCGGTTTGACGTCGGCAGCGCGTCACGCACACGTCTGGTTCCAGCACGCACAGTGCCTTTGCGCGATGTGACCGGATCATCAACGCCAGGTCCCCTCCGCAAGGTTGGTTTCAACGCTATCGTGGCCCGCGCACGCGTTGCGCGCGTTCATCTTCACACTCTTCTGGATTGCCCGTCCCCAAGGAGTTGCCCTGTCGTCGAGCGCGCGGCCTGCCAAAACATGATCAAACCGCGTGCGGGGCGAACGCGTCCCGGATCAGAACGCGATCACAAGGGTCTCTCGAAATGCCAAAATTGGGCGATCGCGACGCGCTGTCCGGCACCGCCACGTACCGCTTGCCTAAAAGTAACCCCTGACCAGACTTGTCGCGATCAGGGTCCACCCGTCTGCGACGACAAAAAACGCCAGTTTGAACGGCAGCGAAACGATCACAGGCGGAACCATCATCATCCCCATGGACATCAACACGGCTGCCACAACCAGATCGATGATGAGGAATGGCAAGAAGATGAGAAATCCGATCTCAAAAGCGCGGGCAATCTCAGAAAGCATGAAACTGGGCACCAGAACGGACAGCGGCGCGTCCGGCGACAGAGCCAGCCCGGCATTGTCCGGCCGCAAGGCCGACAAGGCAAAAAACGTATCCGCATCAAGTCGCGCTGCCATGAAGTCGCGAAATGGCTGCAAGGCCAGCGGCACGGCCGTTTCCAGATCGACCGACTCGTTCAGCAAGGGTGAGATGCCGGCATCCCATGCTGCGGTGAATGTCGGCTCCATCACGAAATACGTCAGGAAGAGCGCGAGGCTGACAAGCAGCATATTGGGGGGCGATTGTTGCAGCCCGATGCCCTGCCGCAGGATGGCCAAAACGGTCACAAGGAAGGGAAAACATGTGGCAACAATTGCGATGCCCGGCGCGACGGACAGGACCGTGATCAGCAGCAAAAGCTGAATGCTGCGCGCAGTGAGGGACCCATCTTCGCCCAAATTGATCGACACATCCTGAGCGCTGGCCGGCGACATCAACAAAAACGCCAGGATACCGGCAAGGGCGATGAACGCACATATGATCGACGCGGACTTCACGGGGCCATCCCTGCGCGCGTCATTCAAGCCCATCTTGCATCTGCGCCACTTCTGTCAGGCGCACGGCAAGCTGGCCTTGCGCATCGCCCTCCAGTTCCTCCAGCTGGCCGCGCGCGATCAGCCGTTCCCCCACATAGAGCTCCACCGCGTCATCCACGCGGCGGTCCAGCGGCAAGACCGAATGCTTTTTCAGAGCCAGCAGATCCCGGATCAGAGGGCGCGCACGCCCGACGGAGATCGTGATTTCTATCGGCACCGCAGAAAACGGACTTTTCATATCCGGTTTTGTCCCGCCGGTTGCACTGTCTTCGCTGGTCATCTCCTGGCTGCTCATAACGCGGTCTCCTTCATGTCATCGAATGCGGGTCCGGCGTCAGATCCCGATCCGACCTGGGTTGCAAAAAATCCGTGCAGCGCATCCTGAATGCCCGCAATCAGCGAGGCGGTATCAAGCTCCTGCTCCTGCGCCTCGCCAAGGCTGAGCCGCACCTGACCAGCCATCAGGGTCCTGTCGGTCTGAAGATCGACATCCATGTCCGGATCAAGGTTTTCGATCAATGGTTGCAGAAATGCGCAGTCCTCCGCGGCCGCAAACAGTGTGAGCGCGCGACCGGAACCGGCAGCCATTTCTGTCTCAATCAATTCCAGAATGCGCGGTCCCAGTGTTTCCCGCGCCATGGCGGGCAGGACCGTCTCCACGATTTGCGTGAGCAGCGGTCTTACGTCTGCCAGCAGTGCTGAATAGGCTTCCTGATGGGTCATCGAAAGATCGCGGATGTTCTGTGTAAAATCCGCAGACACCTGTTTGCCCGCATCGGAATTGGCCCGCGCACTATCGTCCCAGCCCGCTTGATACCCCGCCTCATAGGAGGCCAGTTTTTTTTCTTCCAGAGACACATCCGTCAGCGTCACGGAGTTCGTGGCAATGCGTGCGCCAAATTCCGGCAGTATACGGGACAGGGTCATTGCACCTTTTCCTCCTCACCTTCGAGCCAAGTGCGCAGGATTTCCACGGTCTCATCCCGGCGTTCGTCGATGAGACCGCGCAGTCGATCAACCGGATCGTTCGACCCGCCAGCCATGCCAAGCGCGGGCAGATCGCCGTCCAGATTGCCCAAATCACCACCCAGGTCCGCCAGAGAGATGTCCGGCAAATCACTTGGCCCGTCAGAGCCCGACACAAGCGGCAAATCACTGCCATCGCCCACCGTGTCCGCGGGATTGATCTCTCCTGTCAAAGCGCCGCCGGTATCGGATTGTGCAGGGGCCGAAGCAGCACCCGTCACGCCACCTGACGTGTCGGGTGGCGGTGCGAGTTGCGGCACGCCACGGGCCCCGCCTGCCAAAACAGGCCGCACAACGAATAGGCCAAGCACCAAAGCGACAAGCCCCAGAATCGCCGCTTGCGCCAGGGACATCACATCCAGCCCCAACGATGCGATCAGGGAGCTTTGCACCTCTGTCCCCTCGGGCACCGGGGCTTCAAATTCCAACGTCTTCAACGTCAGATTGTCACCGCGTGCCTCGTCAAAGCCCACGGCCGAGGCCACCAGATCACGCAGATCGTTCAACTCTGCCTCAGAACGCGGTTCGAAACTCGACACCCCATTGGCATCGGTGGTGGTCGTCCCATTTACCAGGACCGCCACGCTCAATCGTTTGATCGCCCCGGGGGCCAAAGTCACTTCGCGCTCGGTCTCGGAAATCTCATAATTGATGCGCTCGCGCGTCTCATTGTTTTGCGAATTGGAACTGTTCGCGCCCGCCTCCCCATCCGGCAGGTTGGACGCAACGGTGACATCTCCACCATTGTCCTGCGACGTGCCGGAACGCTCTTCGGTATCGGTGCTGATCACCGTGCGGCTTTCGGGGTCGATCACCCGCTCCCGCAGCAATTCGGACCGGGTGACGGTTTCCACGCTCACCTCCACCACCGCATTGCCCGGCCCCACGCGGGCCTCAAGCAGGCGGGTCACCTTCTGGCGCAAATCGTCGGCGCGCTGATCCGTAACATTCGCAGGCGCCTCTTCCGCCGCGGAGATCAACTCCCCATTGCCATCAATGACAGACACCTCTTCCGGCGAAAGCCCGGTCACCGCCGAAGCCACAAGAAACTGCAACGCGCGCGCTTGCGCAGGTGTAATGCCCCCCGGAGCCGTATTCACAGCGACGGACGCTGACCCGGTCACATCCCGTTGGAACGGGTTGTTGCCTGCATTGGCAATGTGCACCCGCGCCGAAGAAATCGCCGGATGGGACACGATCGTGCGCGCCAATTCGCCTTCTTTCGCGCGCCAATAGGCGGCGTTGAACATCTGGCTGGTCGTGCCAAATCCCGACAGGTTATCCAGCAGTTCGTAACCGCGCGCCGAATTGGCGGGCAGCCCCTCACCCGCCAGTGTCATGCGCAATTCATCACGGCGGGCCGAATCAACCATGATGGCCCCACCCCGCACGTCATAGGCCACGCCGCGCTGTTCCAACGCGGCCACGACATCGCCTGCCGCGCTGCTTTCGAGGCCGGAATACAAAAGAGACATCGACGGTTGCGATGTCATCCGCGCCAGCCCCAAAACCGCTGCGAACATGGCCAGGCTGGCCAGAACAACGATAATCCGCCGACGCGCATCGAGCGCATTCCACAGGTTCAAAAGCTGCAATTCTTTGCCTCCGCCGCTTTAGGCTTTCGTCGCGAACCTTCTGTCCGCGCCCTTGTCTCGTGTTTCGCTCATCAGGCTTAACAATCGGTTAGTTCCTGAGCGGTAATGTTCATCAAAATCGCATTCACGGGTTTTTCGATGGCTGACACGGCAGAGACTGAAGACAACGTTCCACAGAAGCGATCCAAGATGCCTCTCATCCTGGGACTTGTGCTGGCGCTTCTTGGCGGCGGCGGGGGCTTTTTCGTCATGTATTCCGGCATGCTTGGCGGGACGGAGCAGATGACCGATGAAACGCCCGACAAGAAAGAAGACCCCGATTTGCCAATGGCCGATTCCGGGGCGGACGTGGCGTTCGTGACCATCGATCCGCTGGTGATCTCGCTCAATCAGGCGGGCGGCACCAACCTGCGATTCCGCGCCAGCCTTGAGGTGGACAAGGACGCGGAAAGTGAGGTGACCAACCTGCTGCCGCGCGTCGTGGACGTGCTCAACTCGTACTTGCGCGCGGTCGAGGTGGCTGATCTGCAGGATCGCTCGGCCCTCACCCGAATACGCGCGCAAATGCTGCGCCGGGTGCAGGTCGTGGCGGGCGGCGGGGCCGTGAAGGACCTGCTTATCATGGAATTTGTGCTGAACTGAGGACCGAACATGGAACTTATAGCTGACATTCTTCTGGCCGCGGGCGCCTTGGGCGCGGGCTTTTACTGTTTCGTCTTGTCGCGGAGGTTGAGCCGGTTCAACGATCTGGAAAAAGGCGTGGGCGGCGCGGTCGCCGTTCTGTCTGCGCAGGTCGATGACCTGACAAAAACCCTGCATGAGGCGCAGAACACCGCGAACATGTCGACCATGTCGCTGGATGGCCTGACCGAAAGGGCGGAAGGCGTGGCCAAACGCCTGGAACTGTTGGTCGCCTCCATGCATGACCTTCCAGGATCGGAGAAACCGGCCAAGGACCCCAACGAGGAAGAGACACCACTCGGCCCGATTTTCCGGCGCCGGGTCGACGTCTGAGGAACGTGCCATGAAAGTCTTTCGAATCAAGCTGCCCAAACGCGCCGGGAAACGGGCGGGGCGATCCGTGCTCGCCGTGATTGCAGGTCTGCTGATTGCTTCCGCCCTTGTCCGCCTGGGCGGCGGGGCCGGACAGGCGGTCGCGCTGGTCACCGATGGGGGTGCGGAGACCATGACGCAAGAGGTCTCGGACAAGGATATCGCCCCGCCCATCGGGGCCGCGATGGCAGAAGATTTCCCCCCGACGATGGCCGCCTCCGAAATCTCGGATATGGTCGCGGCATTCCAGGCGCGAGAGGCCCGGCTGGTCGCCCGTGAAAAAGCCTTGGAAGATCGCATGGCGGCCTTGCGGGTCGCCGATCAGCAGATCAGCGAAAAACTGGCCAAGCTCGAGGATGCAGAGGCGCAATTGCGCGAGACGATTGCACTGGCGGAAACGGCGTCCAAAGATGATCTCGACCGGCTGACACTGGTCTATGAAAACATGAAACCTAAACAGGCGTCTGCCCTTTTTGAAGAGATGGACCCCAATTTCGCCGCCGGGTTCCTGGGCCGCATGCGCCCGGAATCGGCAGCCGCCATAATGGCGGGGCTCAGCCCGGAATCTGCCCATCTTTTCAGCGTGGTTCTGGCTGGTCGCAACGCCAATGTACCCCAAGAGTAAACACGGCCACGGGCACCGCTGGGACCACTGGGGCGTGCGAAGCCGGTTGTCGGAGTTTAGCAGCCTGATCCGGCCCCTGATCAGGGTTTCTTAACCGGTATCTGCGATGTTTCCGGCAATCAGAGTGAGGCTTAGGCGCAGATGCTGGGTATTGTTGGAATCGTTGTTGTCTTCGTCATGGTGTTTGGCGGATACATGCTGGCTGGCGGCAAGTTTGGCATCATTATGAAGGCTCTGCCCTTTGAGATGATGATGATCATGGGCGCGGCGACAGGTGCGTTTCTGATTTCCAACTCAGGCAGCGGCGTGAAACAAACGCTGAAGGATGTGGCCAAGGTGTTCAAAGGCGCCTATTGGAAGCCGGAGGACTATCGCGATCTGCTCTGTCTGCTGTTTGAATTGATCCGGCTGGCGCGGCAGAACCCTGTCGCCATTGAAGAGCATATCGAAGACCCTGAAAACTCGGCTATTTTTGGCCGCTATCCCAAGATCCTCGCCGATCATGAGGCGATCGAACTGATCTCTGACACGTTGCGCTCAGCGTCAATGAACTACGATGATCCGCACCAAGTGGAAGAGGTGCTGGATAAGCGGATGGAAGCGAATTTGCACCATGCGCTGCACTCCAGCCATGCCTTGCAAACCGTGGCCGATGGCCTGCCCGCCCTTGGCATTGTCGCCGCCGTGCTGGGCGTGATCAAAACCATGAGTTCGATCGATCAACCCCCCGAAATTTTGGGCAAGATGATCGGTGGCGCGCTTGTCGGCACCTTCCTCGGCGTGTTCCTGGCCTATGCTTTCGTGGGGCCCTTCGCCAGCAAGGTGAAGGAAGTGGTGGAAGACGACGCGCATTTCTACAATCTCATCCGCGAGGTGCTGATCGCCAATATGCACAACCACGCCACCAATATCTGTATCGAGGTGGGTCGCCAGAACACCCCGCACCACAACCGTCCCAGCTTCAATGATCTGGAGGAAGCGATCAAAACCGTAAAGGATGCGGCCTGATGCGAAATCTGATTGGGGCGGCTCTTTTGCTTCTGGCCTTAAGTGGGCCGGGTTGGGCACAGTCCGTTGTCGTACGCGCGGGCGAACACGCAGATTTCACGCGCGTGGTTTTCAACACACCAGACCGTATCGACGTGGCACTTACTTATCGACAGAACGGGATCGACTTGCTCTTTGATCGCGCAGGCTTGCAATTTGACACAAGTACGGTGTTCGACGTGATCCCTCAAACGCGGCTCACGGCAGTCGGAGTGGGCCCGGATGGCGGGCGAGACATACCTGCAGAAGATGGGAGCTTGTCGCTTGTGACATTCTCCCTCGCTTGCCGCTGTGACATTCAGACATCATGGGTTGGCGCGACGGCCTTTGTCGTAGACATCCGCGATGAATCGGAGGTGTCCGCAGCTCTTTTTTCAACCGCCGGGGCGGGTATCGAACCGCAAGAAGGCCCAGCGCCAAAGGCCCGTCCTTCTTTACTCCCGGAGCCCATGGCAGCCGTCAATACATCGCTGGTCGACGCCCGACCGGAGGTGATTTCATCGCCAGAAACGCCCGACGCGGCGATTGACCTGTCCTCCGGTTTCGAACAGCCCGGCGTCGGATCTGTGGCCTTCCTTCTTGCAGACGCCCAGCAACGGTTGCAGGAATTGCGCCCGGACCCGGTACCGGAGCCCACCGAATACATCAACCGGCTGCTGGAGAGCCAGGGCGCGATCCTGCAACAAATTGGCCGTGCTGCCACACAAGGTTTGTTGGAACCGCGCGATGACATTCTGACGGAAAGGCGCGGTCCGGAGAATGGCCCGGATCCTGTTGCCGTCGAACCCGTCCAGACAACCATTGCACCCAAGCAACCGAAACAAGACCCGCCCGCAGGCAACATCACCGTCAATGCCCAAACCAGCATGGATCAGGCCATGTCAGAACGGCTCAACATCACTTTGGGAAATGGCCAAACACCGGGTTGTCTGGACCCCCGGCGCGTCGATGCCGCCGCGTGGGCAGAGGGCGAAAGTTTCATTGATGAAATCGGCAATCTCAGGTCCCGCCTCCTTGGCGAATTTGACGAACCGTCGCCCCCGGCGATCAAGAATCTGGCGAAATTCTACATCCATTTCGGCTTTGGGGCCGAGGCCGCGCAGGTGTTGACCATGCTGCCCGAAGGGATGGAGCCAGATCCGGTGCTGACCGCCATGATCAATATTTTCGAAGAAGACCATGACGGGCCAAAGTCCGTTCTGGCGGGCTACATGGATTGTGACCCGGTGGTCGCGGTCTGGTCGCTTCTGTCCTACGACGCAGTGCCTGGAAATGAACCCATCGACCCTGACGGGATCGTGCGTGGCATCATGACGTTTCCCGTACATCTGCGCGCTCATCTGGGCCCCATCGTCGGGGAAAAACTCCGCGTGGCGGGCTACCCCCGTGCGGCCGATCACATTGCCCGCGCACTTTTGCGCAATGACGACACCAACACCACGGCGGCGGCCTTCCTCGATACGATGAATGGCGAAACCGGGCCGGATCCCCGCCCGTCTGAGGCGGATCTGGGCTCGGTGGTGGCCGACAACGGCCAGCCCTCCGCGGACGCGCTTCTCAAACTCATCGAGGCACGACTGGCAGAAGACAGCCCGATGTCTGAAGACATGGCCCTTTTGGCCGGCGCCTATGCCACGGAACTGCGCGATCTTCCCATGGGGCAGGACATGGCCCGTGCCTATGTGTTGTCTCTGGCCGCATCCGGTGACTTTGATCAGGCTTTTGAAGAATTTGGCCGCTTGATGACCGCAGCCCCCGCGCCGCTTGCGGGAACGCTCACCGAACTCATGACCCTTCTGGTTCAGAAAGCAGATGATCCAGATTTCCTGACCTACACAGTTGGCGCAGATACCACCACGCGCTTCGGAATTGACGACGTGACCGGCAACGAGATCGCAGCGCGGCTGATGTCTCTGGGGTTCCCGGATGAGGCTGGCACCTTCGTTGCCCCCTTGGCCCAAGGCGCAGCGGAACGCACCCGTAAACTGATCCGGGCGGAGATTGCTCTTTTGAACAATCGGCCTCGTCAGGCGGAGCTGGAAATCCTGGGCGAACGCGGTGACGACGTGCAGGACATCATCGCGCGCGCCCGGAGCATGGCTGGCGAACATGGGGCGGCGCAACAGATCTTCGCGCAGATCAACGCGGCAGAGGATGCCGAACGCCAGGCCTTTCTGGACGGGGACTGGGACACCTTGCAGGCGTCATCGGATCCAGCGATCGCTGCCATTGCCGAACGCCAGATCGCCCCCACGGCAGACGACGAGGTGAGCGAGGTGCTCGCCCGCAACACTGCCATGATCGAAGACAGCCAATCCATGCGCGCCGAGATCGAAGCGCTGTTGTCAGGCGTTGCCGTGCCCGATGCACCGGTCGCGACCAATCCGTAAATTCGCATCATGATTACCGAATCGTAAGGGCTCGGCGCCTAGACTGCCAAGGAGAGGGCAGGATGCCCGCAACGCGCGGAGATCGAGCTGTGCAGCAGCCAGTTTTAGTGGATGAATGGGCGGGCCCAGCCCCCCGCCGAACCTGTTGGACCGTGGTCTTGGCTCTGGTGGCCTGCGCCTTTTTCTTCGCGAGACCATCGCTATCCCATGCCATGGCCGATAGCGGCATATGCGATCTCGTCGCTCAACAGGCCGCGCAGGAAAGCGGTGTGCCTGTCTCCGTCATGAAGGCCATCACGCGCACGGAAACGGGTCGCAATCAGGGTGGACGGCTGACACCCTGGCCCTGGACCGTGAACATGGAGGGGGCAGGACACTGGTTTGACAGCCGCGCAGAGGCGCAGGCCTACGTTGACAAACATCATGCCCGCGGCGCGCGCAGCTATGATGTGGGATGCTTTCAGATCAATTATCGCTGGCACGGGCAGCATTTTACATCTGTCGAGGCGATGTTCGATCCACTGACGAACGCCCGATATGCAGCGCGTTTCCTGTCAGAGCTTTTTTCGGAAACGGGCGACTGGTCCGCCGCCGCGGGTGCCTACCATTCCCGCACGCCGAAATTTGCCAATCGATACCGCACGCGGTTTGATCGCATCCGCAGCCGTCTCGACACATCGGGCGACGCGGCAGCCCCCCCGCGCCTTGCAGCTGCGGAACCGGCGCCGCAAGTGACACGACAGACCCCGCGCATCAATCTTTACCCCCTTTTGCAACCGGGTTCACAAGCCGGTGGGCTGGGCTCGCTCGTGCCCAGCACGGCAAGCACACGCCCCGCCCTCATCACTCTCAAGCCGGTGGCGCAGCCATGACACGCTTCAGCATAAAGAACCTGTTTCAACCCACGGTGCTGCTCGCGCTGGCCCTGATGGCGGTCATCGTGATGATGATCCTGCCCATGCCGGCCTGGGTGCTGGATGTGGGGTTGGCCGCCTCTTTCGCATTGGCGATCCTGATTTTCACGGTCACGCTCTTTATCGAAAGACCGCTCGATTTCTCCGCCTTCCCGACGATCCTTCTGGCGTCGCTCATGCTCCGGCTATCACTGAACGTGTCGTCGACGAAGCTCATCATCGGGCAAGGTCACACGGGTACAGATGCGGCAGGCGACGTGATCGAAGGGTTCGCCAATTTCGTCATGGGTGGGAGTATTTTTCTCGGCCTCGTGGTGTTTGGCGTGCTGCTGATTGTTAATTTCATGGTGATCACCAAGGGTGCGGCGCGCATGGCCGAAGTGGGCGCGCGCTTTGCACTGGATGGTATGCCCGGCAAGCAGCTCGCCATTGACAGCGATATGTCCGCAGGCGCCATCGATCATGCGGAAGCCAAGGAACGCCGCGAACGCGAACAACAGGAAACGACGTTCTTCGGGTCGCTCGACGGTGCCTCAAAATTCGTCAAGGGAGACGCGATTGCCGGGCTTTTGATCACGCTTCTCAATTTCGTCATGGGCTTGATCATGGGCACGGTTGTTCATGACATGCCTTTGGGGCAAGCCTTTGAAACCTATTCCATTCTGACCGTGGGCGACGGGCTTGTCACCCAGATCCCCGCCGTCGTCATCTCCATTGCCTCGGCACTTTTGCTGGCCCGGGGGGGCACGCAAGGGTCAACGGATTCCGCGCTGGTGAAACAATTGGGGCGCCACCCGGCGGCTATGGGCACCGTGGCCGTTTTGATGGTCCTCTTTGCTCTGGTGCCCGGCCTGCCCTTTACGCCCTTCATCGTTGGCGGGCTGGCGCTCGGGTTCACGGCCTATTGGCTCCATCGCAATCAGATCAACGAGGAAGCGACCGCGCCCGAGGACACCCCGGATGTGCCTGCCGAACCCTCCATGGGTGACATATTGGAACTGGACGATATCCACGTGGAATTCGCCCCTGATCTTGTCGATCTGGTGCTTGATTCCGGCACGGGCCTTGACGCGCGCATTGCCAATATGCGTCGCCACGTGGCCACCCAATTTGGGCTTGTTCTACCGGAAATCCGGCTGACTGATGATCCGTCCCTTCCCACGGGCACGTATGTGATCCGAATCCAGGGGGTCGATCAAGCCCGTGCAATCCTTCGGCCCGATCACATTCTCGCCCTTGATCCGGGCAGCAATCCCGACCTGCCACAGGGGGAGGCCGTGGCCGAACCCGTCTACGGCGCGCCGGCCCGCTGGATTCCGCAAAGCAGCAAGGATGCCGCCGCCTTGTCCGGCACCACTCTCGTCGGCCCGGCAGAGGTGCTTGCCACCCACCTGCTGGAGATCATCAAACGCAATCTGAGCCGCCTGCTCAGTATGAAATCCATGCGTCGTCTCTTGGATGAGCTGGTCAATATCTCCGATCCCTCGCGGGCGGAAGCGAACCGCAAACTGATCGAAGAACTGATCCCGGACAAGGTGCCCGCCGACCTTCTTCATGCCGTATTGCGGCTGCTGTTGGCGGAACAGGTTTCGATCCGCAACCTGCCCTTGATACTGGAGGCCATCGCCGAAGGCAGACCCAACCATACGCAACCCGATGGTTTGTGCGAATTCGTCCGCCAACGGCTTGGCTTCCAAATCATCGCCGGGCTGCAACGCCCAGACGGAACGCTGCCCCTGATCCAGTTGGCGCCGGAATGGGAGGATACGTTCACCACGTACCAGATGGATGCCGATCGCGGCGGGCTAGACGTGGCCTTGCCGCCGGATGTGTTCAATGCATTGGCCAAAGCCGTGGGGGATGAGGTCGCCCGCGCGGGCGAAAACGGTGCCTTCCCTGCAATCGTCACCTCCACTTTGCGGCGGCGTTTCCTGCGCACGGTTCTGGCGGCCAAAAGCATCACCAACCCGGTCCTGTCCTTTGAAGAAATCGGGATGGAGGCGCGCCCCTCTCTCATGGGTGTTGTGCCCGCATGACTGACCTGGCCGCCCTTCTTGACCTGACAGAAGACATGCTGTGGTTGCATTTCATCGTGTTTCTGCGCATTGCGGCCGCAATTTCCCTTTTCCCCGGTTTCGGCGAGCAATCGGTGCCGATGCGCATCAAACTGGGCCTTGCGATCATGATGACCATGATCACGGCACCCGCCATATCGCCAGCGCTTTTGCCATTCCGTGAGGATCCGCCGCCCCTTGGCCTGATCGTTCTGACGGAGGCCGTTGTCGGCCTGCTCATCGGCATCGGCGTCCGCCTTTTTGTGATGGCGTTGCAAACCGCGGGCACGATTGCCGCGCAATCCACGTCGCTGTCGCAAGTCCTCGGTGTGCAAGGGATAGAACCGATCCCCGCCATGGGCCACATGCTGGTGCTCGGCGGCATTACGCTGGCGATGATTCTCGGCCTGCACATCCGTCTCGCCGAACTGATGATCCTGACCTATACACTCTTTCCGGCGGCTGAATTTCCAGATCCTTCGGCGGTGGCCACCTGGGGCATGCGGCAGGTTGCGAACGCTTTTGCGCTGGCCTTTGCCTTGGCGGCACCCTTTGTCATCGTCTCGGTGCTTTACAATCTCACGCTCGGCATCATCAATCGTGCCATGCCGCAGATGATGGTGGTCTTCGTCGGTGCCCCTGTCATTGTTGGCGGCGGGATCGTGATCCTGCTTGTCATGGCCCCCACCATCCTGTCACTCTGGGTGGATGCGCTCAGCGGGTTTTTGGCCAACCCCTTCGGAGGTGTCTGATGGCCCAGCAAGGGGATGATGAATCAGACAAGTCGTTAGAACCGACCCAGCACAAACTGGATGAGGCGCGCAAAAAAGGTGATGTGGCCCGATCCGCCGATCTCGACACGGCGGCGACCTATGGCGGCATCCTGCTGGTTGCCCTGGCCGCCGGGGCCGCCACCACGGAACGTGCAGGCGCTGCCATGCAGGCCCTGCTGGATCAACCGGGCGCGATTGCCGATCTGGTATTCGACGGATCGGGGGCGTCAGCGCTGTCAGGTGTGCTGATTGCCATGGCCGGGTCGCTGGCCGCCTGGTTCGTGATCCCGGCCGCACTTGTGATCCTGTCCAATCTTGCACAGCAAAGCCTTGTTTTTGCGCCGGAAAAACTGCGCCCGAAACTGTCGCGCATCAACCCGATTCAGAACGCAAAGAACAAATACGGGATCACCGGGCTTTTCGAATTCGCCAAGAGCCTTGTAAAGCTGTTGGCCTTCTCTGCGGTGCTGGGTGTCTACCTCATGGCGCGGCTCTCGGACATGGCGGGGTCTGTACATGCCGAGGCGCGCATGGTCGGCGCCCTCATGATGGATATGATCGTCGAATTCATGATGGTTGTGCTGCTTGTCACACTTGCCATCGGGTCCGTCGATTTTCTTTGGCAACGCTTCGATCATCGCCGCAAGCTACGCATGTCGCACAAGGAAGTGCGTGACGAGCACAAAAATCAGGAAGGCGATCCCCATTTCAAGCAGGAGCGTCGCCAGCGCGGCACGCGCATCGCGATGGAACAGATGATGGGCGACGTGCCTGACGCCGATGTCGTGATCGTGAACCCGACCCATTTTGCCGTCGCCCTGAAATGGAGCCGCCTTCCCGGGTCGGCACCGGAATGCGTGGCCAAAGGGCAGGATCATGTCGCGCTCGCCATTCGCGAACGCGCGTTCGAGGCGGGCGTGCCCGTGCATCATGATCCACCCACCGCCCGCGCGCTTTTTGCCACGGTGGAGATCGGGCAGGAAATCACGCCCGATCACTATCAGACCGTGGCCGCCGCCATCCGGTTTGCCGAAACCATGCGCCGTCGGGCGAAGGTGCTTTCATGACACCGGCCGAACTGGCCAAGCTGACCGCCCTCAGCCAGGCGGTGCAAGACGCTGACGCTGCAAAGCTTCTGTCCATCAAGGCAGACGAAACCCGCATTCGGGCGCAGCTGGCAGCGCTTGATGCGCAACACAAACAGGCGACAGGCCTGACCATGCTTGAAACGCTGCCACAACGCAGTCTCGGGGGCGATATGAAATGGCAGGTCTGGGTGGGCCGCAGACGGCGCGACTTGCAGATACAACTGGCCCGCTGTTTGGCCCGTCAAGGTGTGGCACGCCGCGCGTTGCAAAAGAGTTTTGGAAAGCGCACCGCTCTCGGTCAAATCCATGCGGAACTGGGCGCACAAAAAAGCCAAGCCAATCGCACGAGGCAGGATGACGGGATTGTCAGCCTGGGTGTCTTGCAGCACGGGCGGCCCTGAAACGCCCGGAACCAGCAAGACACAGACTGGGTAAAATGCGTCACAGATCCTGGCGGGCCAGATCCACAATCAAGACACCATAGACACTGCCGGGCAAAACCTGTCGGGCGACATCCGTGAGGCCTGCGCGCAGAATGGCCAGATTGTTGGCCTCGGTGAACGCACCGTCAAACCCGCCGACATTGGCATGATCAAACATGACTTGCAGCAACGCGTCCCGTAGTTTCGGCTCACGCTGAAACACGGTTGCGCGGTTCCCAAGATCCACCTCAAGGCTCAGCGACATCACCACGAGCGAGCTTACCATGCCTTCTGACACCACGGGCACAACAAATTGATTGTTCAGTTTCACAAACTCCGTGGTCTCGGGTCCCTCCCCGCTCTCCCCGTCCACGGTCTGGGCCTTGGGGGCACGGGATGCGGCATCCTCAGGCCCTTTGACTGATGCCTCATCCCCGTCTTCTGGCTTTTCACCCGCGGCCATGTCCGCTTTCGCCTGCGTCGATTCAGGCACAGGCTTCAGGACCCAACCCGCCCCGGCGCCCGCGCCAATTCCGACAAGAGCAAGGATCAAAGGCAAAATCAGTTTTCCCATGGTGTCGCCTCAGAACGGAAGGAAGATATCGAGAACCTGCTGGCCATAGCGTGGTTGCTGCACATCTGTGATCTGCCCGCGTCCGCCATAAGAAATGCGCGCCGAGGCGATCTTGTCATAGGTGATTTCGTTCTGGCGGGAGATATCTTCGGGCCGCACGAATCCGCTCACCAACAGTTCGCGCAATTCGAAGTTCACCCGCACCTCCTGCACGCCCTGAATTTCCAGGACCCCGTTGGGCAGCACCTGTGTGATCGTGGCGGCCACCCGCAGAGTCAGTTCTTCGGCGCGGCTGACCGACCCATCGCCCGAGGAAGAGCCGTTCGACGTGATGTCCACCGCGTTGTCAAGGCTCGCCCCGTCGGGCAGACGTTCATTGAGTCTCTGCGGGATTCCGAAGAGTTGCGGTATCTGAAGGCCCTCATTGGCGTTGCGGGACCGCCGCGACTGGTTGGAGATTTCCGCCTCGTCATCGATTTCGATGACCACCGTCAGAATATCACCCTTTTGCATCGCCCGCCTGTCCCCCAACAGCGACCTGCGCCCCGAACTCCATAATGAGGCGCGGTCGACCTGACGCGCCGGGTCCGCCACAACGGGCAACCCGCCATAGATCATCGCGGCATGTTCATTGCCCTCGTTGGCATTTGTGAACGCTGGTGCCTGCCCGACATTTTCGAGCCGCGCACAGCCTGACACCGCCAGAAACACCAACATCCATGCGACTAAACCTCTGATCATCTCACATCCTTTTCAGTTGGCCACAAAGACCGTGCCATCCGGCGCGACCCAGCCGCTGACGGTCTGGCGGGACGACATGTTCATCACCCGCACCCGTTCCCCTGGGGCCGCCCGGTTGAGCGACCGGCCCTCAGCCGTGATCTGCAACCCGTTTTTCTGAAACACCAGCGGCACCAGTTGATTGCGCTCGATCACCGCGGGCGGGCCAATATCAGACAGCCGCACCGGCCGACCGGCATAGATGGCGACCCTCGCTTCCTGACCCACGACCTGCGCCGCCTCTTCCGCGGCGCCCGGAAACTCCCCGTCTGCCATGGCCAGGTCACTTGGCATGATCACGGTTTGAGCGCGGATCGTCCGCGTGGCCATGACAATATCAGCGCGCAGGATCTCGGGGATCACGCAAGCCGCAGCAAGCAGCATTATGAAGCCCGGCTTGATCATCGGATCTGCGTCGTCGCGCCCATCATCTGGTCGACCGCCGTGATCACCCGGGCGTTGAGCTCATAGCCGCGCTGCGCCTCAATCAGTTCGGTGATTTCACGCACAGGATCGACGGAGCTTTCCTCCAGATAGCCCTGCCGCAAGGTCCCAAGCCCGTCCTGCCCGGGTGTCGAATTCAGCGGCGCGCCAGAGGCTTCCGTTTCCAGAAAGTTATTCCCGCCGATGGCCTCAAGACCCTTGGGATTGCTGAAGCCGACAAGGTTCAACTGCCCCAAAAGCTGCGCGTCCGGTTGGTCGGCGAAATAGGCGAAAACCTCACCCTCGGGGTTGATGGACACACTGCGCGCGTCGTCGGGGATGGTGATCTCGGGCGCCACGGCAAAACCTGCCGCCGTCACGATCAGCCCCTCACCATCACGTTTCAGGGCGCCGTCGCGGGTGTAAGCCGCCTGGCCCGATGGCAAAGTCACTTCCAGATAACCGTTGCCTTCAATCGCCACATCCAGATCACCGCCGGTGGCCGACAACCCGCCCTGTTCCAGATTGATTGTCACCGCCGCGGGCCGCACGCCAAGGCCGAGTTGAATGCCGGTAGGCAAAACCGTTCCGTCCGTGGCATTGACCGCACCGGGCCGCGCCATCTGCTGATAATGCAGATCGGCAAATTCCGCACGGCGGGTGTTGTAGCCAGTGGTCGTCATGTTGGCGAGGTTGTTTGAAATCGTCTCGACCCGCATCTGTTGGGCGGCCATACCCGTGGCGGCTATCTTCAAAGCGCGCATATTGCGGTCCTTTCATCTCTGATCGTGTCTTGCCTGATCGGCATTTTTCGTCGGTGCTAAACACAGCCCGGAATGGTCAATCCCGGCGCGGTCTCACTATCTTTGGGCGAAGGACCGGATCGCATCGCGCACCCGTTCATTTTCGGAATCCAGAAAACTCTGACCCATCTCATAGGCGCGTTGCACTTCGATCATCCGGCCGATCTGCAACATCGGATTGACATTGGAACTTTCGAGATGGCCTTGCATCACGCGCGCGTTCTCGGCGGGCTGCAGCGCCGTTTCCGACCGAAACAGCACCCCACCCTCACGGATCAAATCCCCGGGGTTTTGCGCCTCAACCACACCGATCTGGCCCAAAAGGGCACCATTGACGCTGATCGTGCCATCGCGGCCCACATCCACACTCGTTGCATCGGGTGGAATGAAAATGGGCGCGCCACCGGCATCAAGCACGTTGTAACCATCATGGGTCACCAGATCCCCATTGGCCGACAAACTGAAACTGCCTGCCCGCGTCACCCGTTCCCCCCGCGGCGTGTCGATCAGGAAAAACCCATCGCCTTCAATGGCAAAATCCAGCTGTCCGCCCGTCTGGGTCAGCGTGCCCTGTTCATATGATGTGTTGCGCACATTCCCACGCGCCATCGACAAAGAAGGCCCGCCGTCCGTGCTGACCACGAATTCGGAGAAAATCATCCCCTCCTGCCGGAAGCCGGTGGTGTTTGCATTGGCGATATTGTTGGCAATGGTCTGCATTTCGTTCATCAGACCGGTTTGCCGTGTCAGTGTGGTATAGCCGGATGGATCCATCTCAACCTCCGATGATGAGTGGGACAAGCATGGTTTGGAAATAGGCGACGAGCGTTTGCGTCATGAACCCCATGGACAGCCAGAAGACGAGCACGATCGCACCCAGTTTCGGGACGAATGTCAGGGTCAGCTCCTGAATGGATGTCAGCGCCTGGAACAGACCAACCATCAGGCCCGCCGCCAGCGCCACACCCAGGATCGGCAGGGAAATCACAAGTGATACCCATAGCCCCTGTCGCATCGTGTCAAAAAAGACAATCTCGTCGCCCATCGGGGTTCACACCGGCATCCGCAGGATTTCCTGATAGGCCTCGACCACACGGTCCCGTACGGTCACGGCAGCCTCCACCGCCATTTCCGTCTGGGCCAAGGCCTGCACCAGTGTATGAGGATCGGCGCCCGTGGTCATGGCGGCTTTCGCCGTTTCCTCGGTGTCTTGCAGGGTCGCCGCAAAGTCGCGCGTGATCCCCTTCAGGTACTCCCCCGCGCTTTGGCCGGGGACTGGTTCCGTGGCGGAACGGGCTGAGGCGTATTTCTTCGCCGCGCCAATTGCTTGAATCTCCATTTCTTGGATCTCCTTTACCGTCTGAGAAGGTCAAACAGGCTGCTGCCCATTTGCCGGGTCTGTTCAAACATTCTGAGGTTCGCCTCATAGCTTCGCTGCGCTTCGCGCGCGTCCGACAGCTCAATCATCAGGTTGACGTTTGAGCCCTCATAGTTTCCCGTCTCGTCCGCCATTGGATGCGTCGGATCGTAGATCTGAAGAAGATCGGATTGATCCAGTCGCACGCGGCCGGTTTCAACCATGCCGGGGGTCTCAGACCCGTTCATCACCGTACGAAACGCGATGGTTTTGCGCCGATAGCCGGGCGTGTCGACATTGGCGATATTCTCCGACACATGCCGCAACCGCTGCGATTGCGCCTGAAGGGCCGATGATATCACTGCAAGGGAGTTAGAAAATTCCGACATGTCAAAACCTTACCTACGACCAATGGAGTTGCGCAGAATGGTCATGGATGACTGGTAAATCGCCATCGCCCGGTCATGTTGCCGTTTGGCGTTGACGCCATGCATCATCTCCGTTTCCAGAGACACGGTGTTTCCATTGGGATCGGCCACGGCGTCTTCGCGGTCAAAAACGGCAGGGGTGCCAGGCGTTTGCCCCATATTCAGATGCGCTGCACGCGTCGCGCGCATTTGAACATCGCCGCCCTGATGCGTCAGCTTCTGCGACAGATAGGTTTGGAAATCCGCGATATCCTGCGCCTTGTAGCCAGGGGTATCTGCATTGGCAATGTTTTGGGCGATCACGGCATGGCGTGATCCCGCGTGGCGCGCCATGGCATGCGCCATTTGAAAGACTTCTATCTTTTCGAACACCGGGGCTTCTCCCTCGATTGGCTTCAATCAAGGCTTAACCGTGATTCCTTTAAAAACGGTTTTCAGAAACATGCTTCGTGCCACTAAAGGGAGAATCCCATGTCACACCCCGCCTTCGCCGCCCTGACATCAGAGATTGCCTCGCTTCAGGCCTATCACCGGGTGGGGCGCGTGGCCTCCGTGGAAGGCGGCGTTGTGCAAGTGGCAGGGCTGTCGAACGCGGCCTCGCTGGGCGATCGCCTGCGCATCAACCGCCCCGGTCAGCCGCCTTTGATGGGCGAGGTGCTGCAACTTGCCCCCGATCACATCACGATGCTGCCGGAGGAGGCGCCGTTGGGCGTGGCCCTCGGCCTGCGTGTCCACCTCAGCCCCCCGGACCAGATCGCACCCGATGCCTCTTGGCTGGGCCGCGTCATTGATCCGTTCTGCCAACCGATGGATGGTCGCCCCCTGATGCGCGGACGTGACACGCGCGCTCTGATGACCCCTCCGCCCCCCCCGGCAGAGCGGCGCAGCCTGGGCACGCGGCTGGACACCGGCATGTGCGTTTTCAACACGCTTTTGCCCATCGTCCGCGGCCAACGGATCGGTCTTTTCGCGGGTTCCGGCGTGGGCAAATCCAACCTGCTGGGTCACTTGGGGCGGCAGATGGAGGCTGATATGGTCGTCTTCGCACTGATTGGCGAACGTGGGCGCGAATTGCGCGAATTTGTAGAGAACACGTTGGGCCCCGATGGCATGAAGCGCTCGGTTGTGGTCGCGGCCACCTCGGATCGATCGCCTCTGATCCGACGCCGTTGCGCCTGGACAGCGATGGCCATTGCCGAACACTTCCGCGATCAGGGCAAGCACGTTCTGTTTCTGGCCGATTCCGTCACCCGCTTCGCCGAGGCCCATCGCGAGATTGCCACCGCAGCGGGTGAACTTCCGGCCCTGCGTGGCTATCCATCCTCCATGGCGCATATGATCATGTCCCTGTGCGAACGCGCAGGCCCCGGGGCGGAAGGGGCAGGCGACATCACGGCCCTGTTCAGCGTGCTGGTGGCCGGCTCCGACATGGATGAACCGGTGGCCGATGTGCTGCGCGGCGTGCTTGATGGCCATGTGGTGATGGATCGCGCCATCGCCGAACGCGGGCGCTATCCGGCGATTGATCTCTTGCGGTCGGTGTCGCGCAGCCTGCCCCGCGCGGCCACCATGGCCGAGAATGAAATGATCCTGCGCACACGCCGGCTTTTGGGCGCCTATGCACAGTCGGAAACCATGGTGCGCGCAGGTCTCTACACCGACGGCACCGACCCAGATCTCGATCAGGCCCTGCGCATCTGGCCAGACCTGGACGCCTTTATAGGAGAGACAGAACAAGGCGATGCAGAGAACAGTTTCAACAAGCTCAACCTGATCCTGCGCCGCGCTGGTCAAGCTGCCAAACCTGTCCCCGTTCCCGCGGTCGCGTCGCCACGGACTGAGAAGAAATAAGTGTCTTGGGCCGCGTCGCGCTCAGCTTTGCAGAAGCGTCAGCGCGATCGACTGTGCCGACAGTCCAGATACCCCGTTCACCTGTTCCCGCAGCAGATACCCGCGTACGAGGTCTTCGCGCACAGCGACGTCGGCGAAGTCACTGAAACTTTCCACGCCGAAGGTCCGTTCGGCCCGGTCCTTGAATTCATCAAGCTGCCGCTCGATGTCAATCTGCCCGAAACTGGTCGGCAGGTTCAGCGCTCGTTCAAACACCTCCCGCAAAGGGGGCGTGCCCAGAACGCGGAACCAGAGCGTGTCATTGCTGGCGCTCTCCTCCGCCATCTCCGCCAGTTCCCGCGTGGCGTTCAACGCCAGCCGCAGCGATCCATCCTGTTCACCCACCGCGGCTTCAAAGCTGCGCGCGCGGAACTGTTCCACGATCCGCTCCCCGAAACCGGGGTCGCTTGTGTTCGCACCAAAAAGCGCGTTGCCAAACCCAAAGGCCGATGACAGCTGGGCATAGCGTTCATCGGACAGACGGTTGGCGATGGAGGACGGATCTGCTGTCCCATCCGCCAGCACCTTCTCGATCAGGGCTCGATTGTTGATGTCATCGCCCAACCCGTATGCACCCAGCGCGACGCCCAGGAGCCGACGGTCTTCCACCAGTTCGGACGCCGTGCTGATATTGCCGATGTTCTCCACGAAGTAATCCGTGTCCCGCTGGATCTGCGGCGACGCATTGAAAGCCTGCGTCTGACTCTCCAGCGTACGGTTGAGCAGGATCCAGCCCGGCAACCCGGACAGAGGGAGGACCGGCTGAAACATCAGTGCAGCCCGTGCGCCTCACCATGGGCAAAGAGACGATCCTCCCGCGGCAGCAGGGTCCGCAGCGCCTTCAAGGACTGATAGTAGTTGTCCGAAAGCACGGCGTCGCTGGCACGCGTCAGGTTGGCGCGGCTGTCCGCATCGGTGAACACCTGGCTCAACTCTTCGATCCGGCGCAAAAGCTGCAGCTTTGCGTCGTCGGCATCAAGGTCACCCGTCAGAACCAGCTGCGTGGCGTAACAGGCCCGGCGGACCGGCGTGTTGGCTGTTTCGGGGTGAATGGCATCCCGCAACCGCAGGATATTGGCATTCGGCGACAGGATGGTCAGCCGTGACCGGCGATCCCCATTTTCGACCACCGCCTGGTTGATCAGGATCCGCTCTTTCGGGCCCAGTTTCAGAATAAGACCGCTCATGATGCATGTGCCTTCTTTTGTGCGTCCACCTGCGGCTGGCCAGCTTCAGACAGGCCGCGCATGATGGCGATGTTGATCTCGAGAAGAGGCACGACCGAGGCCTCCGATTTCAGAACTTTCGTGGTGTGCTGGCGTGTGAACTCCGCCAGCGACAGGATGCCCGCGCGCAATTCATCAGGCAGGCCATTGCCGCTGTCGGCGACATCTGCGGCCAGTAATGTCCAAAGTTGCCCGTTTTCGCTGAGCGCCTGCGTCAGTTCGCCGAAATGGGTTGTGACATGCAGCGGCGCCTTGGATTTGGTCTGCTTTTCCCAACGCTTCGATTGCGCAAGTTTGGCGGCAACAGATTTCAGGCGGCTTGTGATACGGGCGAAGGCCTCGTATTCGACACCGCGGGGCGTGCGTACGGATCTCGTACCGGAGCCATACGCGGTCTGCGCGAGTTGCGTGGCGTTCACGGCGTGTCCTTTCTGGATTGGAATGGGATCTTCGGAGATTGCTGCGAGGCAATCCGGGGCGCATCATCGCGCGCCCCGGATCAGGTTTCAGACTGCTCGAATTAACGGAACAGAGACAGGATTGTCTGCGGTGCCTGATTGGCAATCGAGAGGGACTGCACCGCCAACTGCTGCTGCACCTGCAAGGCCTGAAGACGGGCCGATGCCTCTTCCAGGTCGGCATCCACCAGCGCACCGATACCGGACGTCAAGCTGTCCGTCAGGTTGGAGATGAAGGACGTCTGTGTTTCAATCCGGCCCTGATCGGACCCGAAGGAGGACGCGGCAGAGATCGCCTGATCGATGAGACCGTCGATTGCCGTCAACGCGCTTGTGGCACCGGCATCCGAAGTCACGTCAATGCTCTGTACCGCACTCAACCCCCCGGAGCCGCCGACAGACCCCGGTGTACCGCCCGTTTGTGCCCGGAGGTAGATGTTGAGATCGCCGTTGGTTGTACCAGCGTTACCATTGGTGATGGTGAACTGACCCGCGTTTGCGCCCGTACCCTGCGTCACGCTCAGGGCATTGCTCGCGTCAGTCGCCGCCCCGAAAAAGGCATTGATCTGAGACGACAGGTTCCGCGCGACGTCTTCGGCTGAATCGCTGGCAGACGCCACATATTCAAAGGTCCGCTGGGCCTGCGCCGTGCCACCGCCCGCAACGTTCACCTCAACGTTGTCGATGATGATCTGGTAGCTGTTGCCGGCGGCAACCTGACCAACAGTGAACGTGTCGCTGGAGTTGTTTGCGATCGTGTCTGTGTTGTTGGTCCCCGGGTTGAAGGCCACATCGTTGAAGACGGTGTTCGCGGCAGAACCCTGGAAAAGCGCGCTCGCCGCCGCTGCATCGGCCAGGTCAGTTCCGCCAAAGGCCGCTGCTGTCACCGATCCCGTCACCGACAGGTTTTGCCGATCCACCGCGATGGAGCTGCTGGACACTGTTCCGTCCGACGCACGATCCAGCGATGACAGAACATTCAGCGCCTCGGTGGTCGACCCGTCAATCAGGTTCAGACCGTTGAACTGCGCCGCACCGACGACCGAGTTGATCTGCTCTTCGAGCGCATCAATGTCAGCCTGAATGGCTGTCCGGTCCACGTTCTCTTCCTGCGCAGCGACGATACGACCCTTCATTTCGACCAGCAGGTCAGTGATGGTTTCCGAGGCCTGGCGCGCCACAGCCACGGTGGACTGGCCCAGATCAAGGCTTTCTGAGATCGCCTTGAAGCCTTTGACATCCGATTCCATGGTCTTGGAGATCGAGAAGATGGCAGAGTTGTCTTTCGCACTGGCGACTTTCTTGCCGGTGGAAATCATTTCCTGCGTTTCGGCCAGGTTCATGTTGACCGATTTCAGTGTTTGCAGCGCGACCATGGCGCTGTTGTTTGTCAGAATGCTAGACATCGCATTTCCCTTTTCTGGTGGCGCTTTTGCACCCGTTACACCCCGCCCCCCATCGGAGACGGTATTGACCTTGTCGTTCTGACGAATACGGCTGGGGGATCGTCCCACCGTGCCACCCTGCTCGAGTGCTGGCGCGACCATGCCCCTCAAGATGCTAACGGAATGCTAAACACGCCCCGCGATCTCCGCGTGATTTATCCGGGATTTGCAAAGCATTTGCAGCGATTTTGTATGGGATTTGATTCAAAACATCTGATCGGCACTCCACGCCCGTGCCTTCGAAACAGAACCCCCTGCCGCGCAGCGGGTGGATTTGTTGAAGGAACCTGTCGCGCCAGTCCAAGTTCCTGACCTCCCGCTGCGGTCAGAACCAGTTTCAGACCTCGGGTGGGAGTATTACTGGCCCAAAAGAAGCCGGGTGCAGACGGTTTTTGTCCGCCGCTCGACACGCCGGGGTGACGTCATCACCACATGGTTGACCGCGCAACCGATGACAGGGTCGGCAGGCCGCGCAACTCATTTCCAGTGTCTGTGTCACCGTCAGGCGCGCTTTTCCACGTGCCGCACCACTTGCCCTTCAATCGTCTGCCGATTGCCGCGCTGATCGTAGGTGTCAAAGGAATGTCGCAGGCTCTGCATCACCTGTATCCGCTCGGAAACACGGCGAATCCCTTCGAGTGCACCATTCAAAAGCGCCTGGTTGCGCTCGGCCTTGTCCTTGAGGTCGTTCAGCACGTTTCCGTCCGTCGCCCCCAGCGCGTTCAATTGCGCGATCAACCCGGATTTTTCTTCCATCAGCGGGGCAATCGCATCCAGGTCCCCGGTCAGCAGGGCGGCCTTCTCACGCTCAAGGCAAGCATCAAGGGCGGTGAAGATCTCACTCGCCGTCAGGTTTGTTTCATCTGTCTGTTCTGGCATCTTTCTGAGCCTCCATCATTGCATTGAAAAAATGCTCGGCCAGGCCGATCCCACCGGCCTGCGCCATGTGTCTGGCGATGGCATCGCGTTGAAAGGCGGCGAATTGATCCTCCCCTGCGCTTCCCGAAAAGCTGTTGGATTGTTTCCCGAACCCTGCGGATTTCAGCATCTCTGCCAAAAAAGACGCCTCCAGCTTCAAGGCCGCGTCACGCGCCTGCGCCGTCAGCGCGTCTGTTGAACCTGCGCCCTGCACCTTCGAAACAGAAGGGTTTTTCGCGGTCAGGGCCGCCGGAGTTTCAGTGGGAATCATTCTGACTCAATCGCTCCAATTGTAAGCATTTCGGGGCGATCAAACGCCAAACAGGTAAAGATACAGTAATCCCTTTCGGTCAATTTGGGCCCACGCGACAGAACGTGCGAACCATGCCCGGAGGTGGCTCATGCAGAATGTGTTTCAGGTTGATGCGTCCCTTTTGGGCGCGGCGACCGGCGGCGGTAGCAAACCCAAAGGGACAGCCCACACACTGCCCTTCATTGCAACCGGCGATGTCGGCGGCATCCCGGCCCCAGGCCCCGATACAAACGGCTGGGGCATTGGCGTCAGATCCGAATTCCAATCTGTATTCGAAGGGCTGCACAAGACCGTCGCGGGCGACACGGATGCCCTTCCCGAAGACACCGGCAAACCCATTGATCCATTGGCAATGCTTGAACCCGTGTTCCTTGCGTTTCAATCGGGTGAGATCGATGTCGAAACCCTCTTTGACGGCGATGTGGGCCTGGCCGAACAGGCGAAAGCGCTTCTGTCAGACGTTGCAGATCGGCTGGCCAACGCAGGCCCGGGTGACCTGAACGGGCAGGAAATGATGGACCTCGTGAAAGACCTCGTGCAGGCGTCACCACAGACCTTCAGTGCGCTGACTGGCCAATCGACGGCTTATCCAACTGACGCGGATCGGGTCGCGACACCGTGGATCGCGCCGCCCATCTCCCGTCCTCTTGCATCCCTGGCAAACGGGCGCGGTTCGGATGACATGCCGGGCCAGATCCCCGGCACGGTTTCCCCGCCCGGTGACGTTGCTGATATCGCCGCTTTTGCGTCTGAGGGAAGGCCTCAGAATGGCGCCGCTCCCGTTGAACCACAGATTGCCGATCCCCGCCTCACGGGCGCCGGCGATCGGCCCCGGATGCAACAACCGTCTGACGCCGTGGCTGACGCGCAACGACAAATATCCGCACCGACGACAGCGGTGAAGCCTGCACAAGAGACAACGTCGCCCCCGTTGGCACAGGATCTTGATCGAACCCCCAATCCCCTGAAAGCCGACCTTGAAGAGGCGCGCAACGCCGCCTCTCGGGACCCGATGATTGACCTGCCGCGCAATGGCAATGCGGCGCGAACAACACCGCAACCTGCCGGACCAGCGTTCACGCCTTTGGCCGCCACTGTCATCACCGCGCAAACTGATCCTTCGATGTCCGGTCAGCCTGCCGCGGGGGCGGGCCTCGATCTGGGCGGGTTTGACGCAAGTGGTGATCTTTCCGCGAGAGAGGCGCGCCCTGTCGGGCCCATGGGCACGCCGGGATCATTGTTGCACGTCTCCCCCTCTCAAATGAGCCCGGCACAGGCGCAACAGGTCACCCGTCAGATTGCCTTCGCGATCCAGAACACGCCGGGTCGCAGCGTTGACATTACACTCAACCCGGCGGAACTGGGTCATGTGCGCATCAGCCTATCAAGCGTCGAGACCGGGCTGATCGTCTCCATTCAGGCCAACCGTCCGGAAACACTGGACCTGATGCGCCGTCACGCCGATCTTCTGGCCAGCGACTTCCGCGATATCGGCTATGACGGGACCAGCTTTTCCTTCGAACAGTCCGGCGGACAGGGGGCCGAGCAGGACAAGCATACCCCCCATTCCTACCCTGACACCATGACCGACGGTCGACGCCTGTCCGTCATGAATGACCTGTCTGACACCCCCCCGTCTCCCACCGTCCTGCGCGTGGGCGATGGCGGCATCGATATCCGACTGTAACCAAGGACAAGACATGGAAATCACCGACACGACCCGCCCTTCCGGCCTGACCGCCACCGCGCCCGCGCCTGAGCAGGACGGGGGCGCCGCCCTCAGTTCCGATTTTGAAACATTCCTGAGGATGTTGACCGCGCAAATCGAAAATCAGGATCCGCTGAACCCGGTGGATTCCACCGATTTCGCGACGCAGCTTGCGACCTTCTCCAGCGTCGAACAACAGGTGCTGACCAATGACCTTCTGACCTCGCTCGGGGCCCAGATGGGCGCACTTGGGGTTTCGCAGCTGTCCGGCTGGGTCGGGATGAACGCCCGCGCCATCATGCCCGTCAACTATCTGGGCGAAGCGGTCAATATCGTGACGGATACGTCCCGGGCCGCCGATGCTGCACAGCTTGTGGTGCGCAATGAACAGGGCTCGGAAGTGGCCCGCTACGACATCGAAACCGGACGTCAGAGCACGGCCTGGGCCGGGCTTGATAACAGCGGCGCGGCCCTGCCCATCGGCACTTACACGTTGGAGGTGGAATCCTTCCTGTCCGGTGAGGTAGTGGCCATTTCACCCGCCCTGATCGAAGGCCGCATTGTGGAGGCACGCAATGAAAACGGCGTACCGATTCTCGTCATGGGAGGCGGGCAGGAGGTGCCATCGTCAGACGTTGTGAGCCTTTTGGAACGCGCTTAACCCGCCAAATTCGCTGAAATCAGGCCCTATGCGCACGAAAACTGCCCAACAGACGTGGTATTTTTACCAATAGGTGGTTCCCTGCCAAAAGCGCGCTTCCATAGGGTCGGGCATTGCATTATGCTTTCAGCCAACGTACTTGAACCTCAAGTTGCGGAATTCAGGTTCCGGATTGGAGATTGAGATGAAAACATTGATGAACACAGTCGCGATCACCGCTGTTGCTGCAATGGCAGCCGCACCCGCAATCGCGCAACAAACGACGACCCCAACGGCTGATCCGTTCGTGTCGACACAAGACGGATCGGGCACTGGCCTGAACGGCGCAGCCATCGGTGGCCTGACATTGGTCATCATCGGCGGCATCGCGGCACTTGTTGATTCCGACGGTAACGTGGTCTCGACAACTGCGACAACGGCCAGCCCGTAACTCACATCTGATGCCAAACGGCTGAAAACGGGTCCTTCGCGGCCCGTTTTTGTTTGAGGCTGGGTCTCAGGGCCACAACCTCAACGCCAAAACCCCGGACCCAAGGTTCTTGGCTCAACGCAACTGCGCCATATAGGCAAAGCCCAGAACCGGCCCGACCCATTGGCGCATTTCCACGATGCGACCACCCGGATCCACCAGGAACTGATCGACGAACTGCCGATCGTCGGAAAAGCAGCTGGAAAACATCTGCAACACCGGCACCACCTGCCCATTCCCAAGCTCGGTCGTCTTGTCATACCCGCGTTCAACCTCGCAGGTATAATTCTCTTCCACGGTCACGAAATCCCCGTCAATGTAGCGCAGCGTGTAAGGCACCGCGCCCTCCTGCTGCGCTCGCACCAAGGCATGCACCGCGTCGGATTCGGACGACATCAGGTCCTTGTTCAAGCTGCGCGTGGCCACGATCATGCCGTTTTTCGTCACGACGGATTTGCGATCGCTCGTGCCAAAGGCGGCCCATGTGGTGTGCGGACCATTGGTTTCCACCCGGCGCAGCACCGTGGCGATGCCCACGGAATCCATGCGGATCGACGCCAGCGGATCGCCCGGCGGCGTTGTCGCCAGGGCCTTGCGGCTGTCGACCGCGATCACCACGCCCGGATTGGGCAGGCGCGTGTCCTTGCGCCCTTTGAACGTTTCTGCGGCTATGCTGCGTAACTCCGGCAGCTGGAACTGGTCGGTATCATTGCCGCATCCCGCCAGCCACAGGGCGGATCCCATCATGGCCAAGGCCAGGTTACGCCGGAACAGTCTTGAGAGGGTCATTTCCAGAATTTCCCCCAACTTGCCGCCACATTCGGGCGATGCGGCTCCCGCACGGTCTCATAAAGGCGTCCGGGCACGTTCACCCGCTGCCCGCCATCCCGCTGGATCGGGCGCAGAACGGTGCCATAGCTCCGCTTGGTTTCCGTGCCCAGCAGCCAGCCAAACGGGATCTCGAAAAAGAGGCCCTTGTCGAACGATCCTTCCCCGAACTGGGATGCCGACACATCCGTCTGCGTGGCAAAGGCCCCGACAACCCAGCCATTGTTGAACTGCCGCGAAAATTCCAGCGTCGCCCCCCAATCCCCGGCCAGATAGCGCCCGGCATGCACATTGGCCTGATAGCCCTTCGCGAAACTGTAATAGGCCGACACATGACCGTTCACATGAGGAATAACACCCGAGACCGTGGTGTGGCTGGCAAACCCGAACCCCACATCCGTGTCGCGCAGCTGCACGTAATTGACCTCAGCACCCAGCGCCAAACGGCTGTCCACGGGCTTCCAAAGCACCTCGACCGACGCCCCGGCATATTGCAATTCGAAGTAGCCAACCGTGGCCCGCCCATACCAATTCGGGCCCAGACGCGCATACTTGGCCAATGTCAGCTGATCCAGCGTCAGACCATCATTCCGGAAATACTGATTGATCGTCGTCCGCACGCGCGGCAGCAGGGAATTCGACGGCCGGTTCGAGTTGTCCAGATTGCCAATGACACGAATGGACGTCGCCCCCTGCACCTGCCAACCGCGCCCCAGATCCAGCGTGGCGCGCGCCTTAGCGCGCAAGTCCAACCGGAACGGGTTGCTGGGGTCAAAAGCCGAAAAGCTCAAGGACGGGCCGATCGACCATGTGAATTGCGGGAAAATATCTGCATCCGCCTCGGGCACATTGCCAAAGCGGACACTGTCAGTGAAGGTCGCTGCTGCCAGCGCACGATTTTCGTTCTCAAACTCCAATCGCTCCAGATCGCTGCGCGCCATGGTCGTCGTCATCAGTGGAATACCATTGCGTTCCACCGTCACGCTGAACTGCTCGACCGATCCCGGCAACACCCGGCTCATGATCCGCAAGGTCCGGCCCAGCGCCTGCGCTTCGGCCATGAACACCGTGTTCTCGATGCGCACATGGGCCGTACGCCCGGTTACGTTTGCGCCAATGAAAACAAGGTTCTCTTGTTCGACAAGCGTCCTGATTTGCCTTTCTAGCGCGTCGGGCGCCTGCGGAATGTTGGTCCAACCCAGATCATTGATCCCCGCCGGATTGCGCACCGCTACCGGCAAGGGCGCAGGCCCACGCTGTTCATAGGCCGGTTTGCGCGGGTTCAGCGTGATGTTGACCGTCACGCCCACTTCTTCGCCATATTGGGAAAACAGCCGCAGGATCAGGTTGTCATTGGCCTTGTAGGTCGCGGCCAGATTGATCGGCGTGCGCCGCCGGAACACGCCTTGGGCCTGTTCGAAATCATAATTGTCCGAGGAATATTCAGCACTGAAGCTGATCTTGTCGGTTACGTCGTAACTGAAGCCGCCAAACACCGCCATGTCGCCGCTGAAATAGTCGCTGAACCGGAAATCCCCGCCTGTGCCGCCATTGGCAAAGGAAAAGGCCTGCCGCGATCCGGCTGATGCAAAGCTGCTATAGCTGCCCAGCCGCCCCCAGCCCACACCGCCGGTCACACGCAGGCGATTGCCGAACTCCTTGGTGGCCACGATGTATTCGCCCGACAAAAGGCCCGTGCCCAGAAAATCCTGCAACCCAATGGCCACGCCCGGCAGGTAATCGCTTTCCTGCAAAAGACGCAGGCGCACATCGAAACTGCGATCATAGTAGATGCTGAAAAGCGGGCTCAGATTGTCCACACCGATGTAACGGAAACTGCCTGACAGCCACGGGGTCAACTGGAAGGTCGCGGTACTGCGCGTATAGCCACTGAAATGCGTAACATTCACAGACAGTTGCCCGTCCGGGGCCATTTCCGCCGTGGGCATGTCGATCAGACCACCGGGCGTGCCGAAACTGTTGGTGACAGTGGTCGTCAGCGGGTCATCCTCTGCGACGGATGGCACGACCGACGCCGACAGCAAGGCCACCGAAAGCACCGCCGAAAGACCAAACGTCCGGATCACGTATTCACTCCACTGCCTCTGCCTTTTTAATTGCTCCCATTCATAGCGAAACAGCGCGGTTCCAACAACGAAACAATCCTGATTTCCGAAGAAGTGGCAGAGGGTTGCGGCCCAAGCGCAACTGTCAGCCCCCTCTGCCCTGCCTAGGCCGCCCGCCCTGGCCGGTGCACATCGCAAAAATCCCTAGGAAAGCGCCCAAACCACGGCCAAGGCCACGCCAGCCCCTGCCGCCGCGGCCAAGGACGCAAAACCCGCCGCGCGCCACCGCGACGGTGTGTGATCTTCGTCTTCGGGTTCCACGTGCCGGAGCAGCGCGGCCTCCACGATCCCAGGCAGGCGCGGACCATAGCGCGCCAGCACCTCGACCGTCTTGGCCAGATCGCGAAGTGCCGCGCGCGGGCCAACATTCAGGCGGATGTATTCCTCTACCACGGGCTTGGCGACTTCCCAGATGTTGATCTGCGGGTTCAGCGACCGCGCCACGCCTTCAACCACCACCATGGTCCGCTGCAAAAGGATCAGTTCCGTGCGGGTTTCCATCCCGAAACGTTCAGTCACTTCAAAGAGATAGCTCAAGAGCGACCCCATCGAAATCTTTGACGCATCCATCCCGAAAATCGGCTCTCCCACGGCGCGCAGCGCGCGGGCAAATTCGTTCACATCGCGATCCGCAGGCACGTAACCGGCCTCAAAATGCACCTGCGCCACGCGTTCATAATCGCGCCGGATAAAACCAAAGAGGATTTCTGCATACACCTTGCGGGTGTATTCATCGATATGCCCCATGATCCCGAAATCATACGCCACGATATCCCCGTTCGGCGCGACCTTCAGGTTCCCCTGATGCATGTCCCCGTGAAAATACCCGTCCCGCAGCGCGTGCCGCAGGAACAACTGCAACACCCGCTCGCTCAACTCCACCCGGTCATGGCCTGCCGCATCCAGCGCGTCATTATCGCCCAGCGGCTCGCCCTCGACCCAGGTCTGCGTCATCACCCGGCGCGAAGACAGATCCCAGTTCACCGACGGCACGGCGAACCCCGCATCCCCCGCGGTGTTCGCCCCAAATTCTGACGCCGAGGCGCTTTCCAGCCGCAAATCCAGCTCGCCCAGCACCACGCCCTCAAAATGCGCAATCACATCAGACGGGCGCAGGCGGCGGGACGAGGGCGACAGCGCCTCAATCGTGCTCGCTACAAAGTAAAACGCATCAATATCCTTGCGAAACGCTTTCTCAATCCCCGGCCGCAGCACCTTAACGGCCACCTTTTCCCCGGTCGACAGCTGCGCCTGATGCACCTGCGCGATCGACGCCGCCGCGATGGGCTCACTGAACTCGGTGAAAATCTCTTGGACCGGATGACCAAGCTCTGCCGCAATCTCCGCCTTCGCCGCCCGCGCGTCGAAGGGGGGCAGCTTGTCTTGCAAGACCCTCAACTGCTTGGCCAGATCACTCCCCACGATGTCCGGACGCGTCGAAAAGATCTGTCCAAATTTGATATAGGCCGGCCCCAGCGCCGTCAGCGCGCGCACCGTCGGCGGCTCCTTGGGGTTGCCGCGATAGCCCAGCCACTGAAACGGCCATCCCACCACGCGCACCGCCCCCCGCACCAAAGGCGGCGCATCCATCGCTTTGAGGATTTCGCGCATGGCACCCGTCCGCTCCAGCGTCGCGCCCGTGCGGACCAGCCTCAGAAGGTTATGCGGCCCGCGCATGGCCTAGAGCTTCCAACCCGAATGCAAACAGGCGATCCCGAGGCTCAGGTTGCGATACTTGGCCTGCTCGAACCCGGCCTCGCGCACCATGCCCAAAAACGTCTCCTGATCCGGAAACTTCCGAATGGATTCAACAAGGTACTGATAGCTGTCCCGATCCCCCGTGATCACGCGCCCCATCTCCGGGATCACGTTGAAGGAATACAAATCATAGGCCTTCTGCATCAGATCATTGGGGATCTGGCTGAATTCCAGCACCATCAAGCGCCCGCCAGGGCGCAGCACCCGAAACGCTTCATTCAGCGCCTCCTGCGGCCGCGTCACATTCCGAATGCCAAAGCTGATCGTGTAAACATCAAAGGTGTTATCGGCAAAGGGTAACGCCATCGCGTCCCCCACCAGCCAATCAAGGCTGTCTCCCATGCTTTCGGCCTCAGCCCGCTGGCGCCCTTCAACCAGCATCGCCTCGGTCAGGTCCAGCACGGTTGCGTGCCCCTCACTTGCCCGCTTCAAGAACCGAAACGCAATATCGCCTGTGCCACCCGCCACATCGAGCAACCTCTGCCCGGCCCGCGGTGCCAGCCAATCCATCATCGCGTCTTTCCAGAGCCGATGAATGCCAACCGACATGACATCATTCATGACGTCATACTTTGACGCGACCGACCCAAACACACCGCGCACGCGGCCTGCCTTTTCATCCTCGGGGATATCTTCAAACCCGAAATGGGTGGTTTTTTCTGTCATGATAATACTGCCGCGCAACGCGCGGGCCTTGCCGTTCCTTGTCAGTGCTCATTTATAGTGCGCAGGCGGGGGGTTACAATCCGCCCCGTTGTCACGCAAGAGAACGTTATGCCTGAACTGCCTGAAGTGGAAACCGTGATGCGCGGCCTGACCCCGGCGATGGCGGGACACGTGATCGCGCGGGCAGACGTCA
>CAYMEC010000010.1:0-60932 GCA_964389425.1 uncultured Roseovarius sp. | reverse complement strand
GCGCGGCGGACGAACCCTATGAGGCCTTCGATGCCGAGAATACGCCCTTCCGTCTTGCGTTCGCGGAACTGACCACATTCGCGTCCACGCTGGACACGCTGCTGCCCCGCCGGGACGCAGAACACATCCTTCTCTTGGTCGACACGGTCGGGGCGGACCTTTCGGCTGACGCAAGTACGATGTCCAATCTGTCTGCCCGCCCGGACGTCTATGCGCTTGCCGAGCGGTTGAACCAGGTTGGCGCGGCCGTGCGCGCAGAGGACTGGGACACCGCAGAGGCAAACTGGACGGCATTCAAGGCCGAGGCCCTGACACTCGAAGCGAGGGCATTCTGATGCAGGTCCGTTTGAATCGCAGATCATTGCTGGCCCTGTCTGCCGCGGGTGCGTTGTCTCTGGGAACACCTCTTACGGCCCAAGAGACGAGCCTACGCCTCGCATTCATACCGCAAGAAAATCCGGACAAGTTGCTTGGCGACATTGCGGCGATCACCGGTTGGCTCGCAGATCAAATCGGTGTTCCAGTCGAGGGTTTTGTGACGATCGATCACGCTGCAGCCGTCGAGGCGCTGCGCAACGGCGACGCCGACATCTCGTTCATGGGTGCCCTGCCCTTCGTGCTGGCCGAGGCCGAGATAGGTGCGGTACCGCTGCTGTCCGAAGTCTACCGTGACGCACCAAGCTATACGGGTCGCGTCTTCGTGCGCCGGGACAGCGGAATCGAGACACTTGCCGATCTCCGTGACAAGGACATTGCGTTCGCCGATCCCATTTCTGAATCAGGCTACCTCTATCCTCTTGCCGAATTCGTCGACGCTGGACTGATCGCCACACCAAACGAGGCCGACGCGTTTTTTGGCCGCGTGTTTTTTGCAGGTGGCTATCAGCAGGCCATGCAAGCGATGGCCGAGGGCCTTGTCGACGCCGCGGGCGCGAGCCAGTATGCCGACCTGCTTCTCAGCCCCGCACAACAAGCCCAAGTGACCTGGATCGCAGAAAGCGATCCGATCCCTAGCCATGTGGTTATCGCGCGACCCGGACTCGATGCAGGGCTTCGCACGCGTTTTGTCGACGCGATGTTGCGGCTCAACGCACCGGAAAACCGTAACCTTCTCCGCTATCTCTATGGACCCGATGGATATGTCATAGCGGATAGCGCCAACTATGAAGGGGTGCGCGCCATGGCGCGGCGATACGGGTTGCTGGGATGACAACCGCCATTCAAATTGACGATCTCAGCTATACGCATCCGGGTTCAGACTTTCGTGCTTTGGAGCATGTCTCTATTGCCGCGCCTTCAGGCCAGAGTATTGCTTTGCTGGGTCCGTCCGGTGCGGGCAAGACCACATTGCTGACACTGCTCGATGGGCGACTTCGTGGCTGGCGCGGTCGCGCGTCCGTTCTGGCCGCACCGCTTGACCCCGATCAACCGCCCCCACGCGCCCGACGGCCCGACACCGGCTTTGTGTTCCAGGAATTTGCCTTGGTCGAGCGCTCTTCGGTGCTGCGAAATGTTCTGAACGGGCGTCTTGGCCGCATGTCTCGCTTCCGCGCGGCCTTCTGGACACCCGCAATCCGAGACTTTGAACTTGCGCGATCCGCCCTGGCGGATTGCGGCATTGCAGACCTCGCAGCGCGCCGCGTCGACAGCCTCAGCGGGGGACAACGGCAACGCGTCGCGATCGCACGTTGTCTTGCGCAGGACCCACGCCTGATCCTCGCTGACGAACCCGTCAGCAACCTCGACCCTGCACGCGCTACGGAGATCCTGACATTGCTGACCGGCGTAGCGCGCGCGCGGCGCGCGACCGTGATGTTTTCCTCCCACCAGCCCAATCTCGCCCGGCGTTTTGCAGATCGTATCATTGGCATGCGGGACGGACAGATCGCCTTTGACGTTGCTGTTGACGACCTGAGTGAGCCTGCAATCGCCGAGCTTTACCGCGAAACTGCGATCCCGCCTGGTGCCGGCCTCAGGGCGGTCAGCTGATGAGGTCGCGCAGGTTGGGCAGTTTCGCTGCCAGTGTCCTCATCGCGGGCGCGGTCCTTTGGTCCATTTTGACGACCGACGTCGAACTGTCGCGCCTCTTGTCAGCAGGTCCCCGGATTGCTGACTTTCTCGGTCGAATGGTGCCGCCCGATCCAACCGTCATGGATGAAATCGTGAAGGGCAGCGCAGAGACGCTGCGCATCGCGATACTGGGGTCTTTGGGCGCAGTCATCTTATCCGTACCGCTCGGGATACTCGCGTCCGAAACAATGGTGTCCTCAGCACTCTTTCGTCCCGTCCGCACCTTGCTTGCCCTCATTCGCGCGGTCCCGCTGATCCTCGTCGCTATGCTCATGGTCGGCGCGGTCGGGCTTGGCCCTCTGCCTGGCATCATCGCGGTTGCCATTCACGCGACCGGCATGCTCGCAAAGTTCTATGCCGAAGCGATCGACAGCGTATCCCGCGCACCGATTGCCGCACTGGAAAGCGCCGGCGCGGGACCGCTAGCGCGGCTCAGGCATGCAATCTGGCCGCAGATGGCACCCGTCGTCGCGCGAGACACAATTTTCCGGTTCGAATTGAACCTGCGGGAGTCGCTGATCCTGGGCATCGTAGGTGCTGGAGGAATTGGGTTCTACATCCAAACCTATGTGCGGTCGTTTCAGTACGACAAGGCAGCAAGCGTGACTCTGGCCGTGATCGCCATGGTAATCACCATCGAAGCAATCAATGTGGCGCTCAGACGGCGGTTTGCGTAAACTCACTCAGCGAAGACCCATCCGAGGCCTTCGTCTTAAGCATAGATCTCGATAGGTGTACCGTCACTGACCATGGCGTAGATGTCTTCGATCTCACGGTCCGTGACCGAGATGCACCCTGCCGTCCAATCCCGCTTGTCCGTGGGATCAACACCAGGGCGTGGTCCACCGTGAATGAAGATATCGCCGCCGGGCGAACGACCCTGCGCCCTTGCAAATGCGATGTCCGCCTCGTTCGGGTACGAGATCCCAATGGAAAGATGAAACAGGCTTTCGGGGTTTCGACGGTCAATCACGTAGGAGCCTTCCGGCGTGCGCCCGTCCCCTTCAAATTGCTTGTGGCCTTCGGGTGCGAAACCGAGGCCGATCGGGTAGGTGCGCAAAACCCGCTTTGTACCGTCTAGCACGAGTAGGCGCTCGCTTTTGTAAACTCGAAGCCGGGTTACCTCCGGTCCTCTGTAATTGCGAAACTTGCCCGCACATCCGGAAAGAAAGGTCGCCAAGGCTCCAAACAAGACGGTGCGACGAGAAACTCGAAAATTCACTGTTCTATGCCTCTTTCGTTCAGTCTTTTCTTTTTTCCATAATAGCGCGCGACGAAAGTTCGTTCAATGGCCGTGCGCCAAGGCACCTTCGGCCATCCTTTCACCAACACGGTCCCCACCTTGAGGCGGAGTTTCCTTTTCATGACCTTTCAATAGCCGTAGCGCATTGGCAACAACCAACAGCGACACCCCGACATCTGCGGCAATGGCCCCCCACATGGATGCCATCCCAAATGCGGTTGCGATCACGAAAACGGCCTTGGTCACCAGCGAGATTGCAATGTTCTGGTGAATAATCGACATCGCGCGGCGGGAATGTCCGATGAGCCACGGCACCTTGCCGATGTCATCTGTCATTAGGGCGATGTCAGCCGTCTCGATCGCGGCATCGGAGCCAACCGCGCCCATGGCGATGGCGTAATGGGCCCGGGCCATGGCCGGGGCATCGTTCACCCCGTCGCCGATCATCGCCACCATGTCATGCGCTTCGACCAGTTCTTCGATGGCGGTCACCTTGTCTTCTGGCAGGAGCTCCGCGCGCACCTCGTCGATACCGACCTCTGTAGCAACCGCGCGTGCGGTGCGTTCGTTGTCACCCGTCAGCATGATGATGGTTTTCACACCCTGTGCGTGCAGACGTGCCACGATCCCCTTGGCGTCGGGGCGGATGCGGTCACGCAGTTCGAGAATACCGATCGCCCCGGTTGCATCTCCGACAGCCACAAGCGTGCTACCGGCTCCTTCGATGCGGTCCCGAAGATCCGTCGAAATGGCGCTTCCGAACCCTTTCTCTTCGGCAAACCGGTCAGAGCCAAGCCAGACCGTGCGGTCCCCGATCTTGCCTTCCAGCCCTCGACCCGGCACGGTCCGCGTGTCCTCTGCCGCGGAGACATCCAATCCGTCAGTCTCAGCCCGGGCAAGGATCGCGCGCGCCAACGGGTGAGAGGACCGCGCCTCAAGGGCTGCCGCGACGCCCATCAGATCCTGCGTCGACGCAGTCCCGAATGGATGCACCGAGGCCACTTCCGGCTCGCCCATGGTAATGGTCCCGGTCTTGTCCATGGCCAAAGCCGAGGTTCGGCCCGGAGCTTCGACATAGGCGCCGCCCTTGATGAGAACACCGGCCCGTGCTGAGGCCGTGAGCGCCGCGACAATGGACACCGGCGTTGAAATGACCAGCGCACAAGGGCAAGCGATCACCAGAAGGACAAGCGCGTTATAGAACCAGTAATCCCAGGATCCCCCGAAGACGAGCGGTGGCAGCACCGCGATAGCAATGGCCAAGACCATCACGATGGGCGTGTAGATGCGCGCGAACTTTGCCACCCATTGTTCAACCGGCGCGCGGCGGGCGTGGGCGTCACCCACCATCCGGATGATCTTGGCCAGCACCGTGTCCGAGGACGCCTTGGTTGCACGCACCGTCAGCGTGCCTTCGCCGTTGATGGTGCCGGCATAGACTTCATCACCCGGTTCCTTTGGCACCAGTGCGCTTTCTCCGGTGATTGGCGCCTGGTCGACGGCCCCTGCCCCATCTACAACTTCGCCATCCAATGGGATGCGGTCGCCGCCGCGCACAACGAAGTGCGCATTGATGGAAACGGCAGACGCCGGAACATCCTCTTCCGACCCATCTTCATAGACAACTCTCGCCGTCGGCGGTGCCAGATCGAGCAAGGCTGAAACCGCGTTCCGCGCGCGCCCGACACTCCAACTCTCAAGATAAAGCGAGAGGGAGAAGAAGAACGCGACCGTCGCTGCCTCAAAGAATTCGCCGAGGCCAATGGCCCCCGCCACGGCAACCATCATCAAGAGGTTCATGTCGGGCGATACGCGCCGCGCGGACGACCACGCCTTCGGGGCCACCAGCCAGACACCAAATAGGATCGCAACTGCGAAAAGCCCTGCTTCAATCAAAGGCATCGCCGCTTCGCCATGGCCGGAAAAGAGATCGATCGCACCGCGCATCCCGGTTTCTGCAATGTGATACAGAAACCCCGCCGCCCAGAAGCCACCGCTCAACATCGTGAACAGGCGCTGACGCGCCAGATGCGCAGCTTGATCCTCCGAGGCGTTCTCGGCATCCCAGGGTTTCGCACTCATGCCGGTGGTCGCGATCAGTTGCGTGATCTCACTGTCCGACAGCGCATCGGCGCTGTCGAGTACTGTCATGCGTCCGTTGATGACGTCAAAGGCCAAGTGTTCAGACCCGCCCACCTTGGGACCTACGACCCTGTTCAGGATGGCCACTTCTTCAACACAATCCAGGCCACTGACCTGAAAACTCCGGCCCGACCCATCTTCTGGCGCGGAGGGAAACCCATCGTGCGAGTGACCCCCACCACAGCAAGTCTTTTTGCTTGCGCAAGTGTCGGTATTCGTACCATCAACGGGCTCCACGTCATGTGGCTCAGTCTTTGCACCGGGCGTCATACCGCACCTCCAGAATCATTGCATGGTCAGATGGTAACCCCTACAGTTGCTAGAGGTTCAAGACGTTAATCGCTCCGCAAATCGGTTTCGGGGCAAGTGATGGCTTGTGTTCCAAAAGCAATCGACAATAATGCACACAGCCAAGAAGGTGACAGCGAACTTATGAGAATTCACAGATTTTTTAGACGACTTGGGGTGCCGCTGATCGGGGCCATGCTCTTGGGCGCATGCGCGACAACTGCTGAGGACGGGTCTTCAAACATCGGAAACTTGCCGGACGGCGTCGTTGCGTTGGCTGGTCCGGGTCAAGACCTCACAACTGCCCGGTTCCGCGCAGACGACGGGTGTTATTGGTACGAACACAACGGACCCGTTGAAACGACGATGATCCCCCTGAGGACAACAGACGGTAACCGCATTTGTGTTGCCGGAAGAACCTGACGGCGTTCCGGCGGTCAGCAGATGTCACTGCGCGCCGGTTAGAGCAAATCGCATCTTACCCGTGCGCCCTAGGCTCCCGAAACAATGCTCTGCTCTGCGGAATAAAGATACGCCGTCGACCCGATCGCGACATTTGGATAAAGATCGTTGATATGCGCCATGACCATGCGCACGCATCCCGAACTTGCGCGACCGCCAATCGACGTAGGGGCGGGCGTCCCATGAATGCGAAGATACGTGTCCCTGTTGCCGACATAGAGATACAGAGCGCGCGATCCGAGGGCATTCGTCGGACCCGGTTCCTGCCCGTTTGCGAATTCCGCGTATTCCGGATTCCGTTTGATCATGTTCTGCGTCGGGGTCCAGTGCGGCCATTCCACCTTTCGCCGAATGGTGTAGGTTCCCGGTTCGTAGAGATTTCCGCGCGCGATAGCCACTCCGTAGCGCATCGCGGTTCCACCTTCTTCAATATGATAAAGGTACCGCGCGATCGCATCGACATGGATGTCACCCGGCACAAGGCCGTCTTTCGCAGCAACACGTTGAGGCAAGAAACGAGGATGCAGGCCCCACGGGTTTGACGTCGCCGGGTCATAATCGATGGGCGTTACTTGAGCATCCCAAGACGCTTTCTGGCTTGCCGTTGGCCAGCTTTTTGCGAAAGCCTGACCCGCGATCGGCAACGAAAACATCGCGGTCGACGTGGAGATGAAGTGGCGTCGGGTCAGCATAAATCTTTCTCCAAGGCAACTGTTCAGGCATCTCCAGCCGTGGCAGGAGCGCCGGTCCGTCCACTATACAACCATAGACCACTATAGGTTCAAGACCTTACTTGGGAGATTTCATCAAGTCTTCTTGAAGAGCATGCAAGTAACCTGCGCCCCACATCTGATGGTGCACCGGGGTGGGTTCCGTGGAAATGGCATATCCTATGCAGAAGTTCCAATGCGTCCTGTCTGGGTCAGCCAGCGCAACCGTTTCACAGTCGGGTAGCCGAAAACGCTGATACTCTTGCGCCCAACGGCTCCCTGCTTGTGACAAGACTGTCGTCGATACCTTTATCACTTGCTTCGTCGAACGCTGGTCTTTGCGACGTCGAACCAGAGGGCGTGACTGGGTCCACCCTGTCATACGCACAGAAGGCCGCCCGTTCCGCCTGTTCTGACCTCCATCAACAGGTAGCGACCTGACATCGCCATTGCCTGAAGTCGCCGCTCTCCGACATCACAGACGAAGGTCTATGACCAGGTGTAGAAACTGCATGACACACTTTGCCGAGCCAGTGTATCGAGTGGTTCAGAGCGCGCAGCGTATGATTTGACGCAGTCAGCGGGGGAGCGCTGGACCGGACAGTCGCAAGCGATTTACAGTGCAATCGGATCCAACCTGACGTGCAAACAAGGCTTACCGTTGAATGACAAATGACGCGCTGATCGTGAAACTTCGCCAGATTGTCGGCCCCAAACACGTGCTGGTTGGCGACAAGGCGACAGAGAGGTTTCGCAAGGGGTTCCGATCCGGCAGCGGGGCGGCGCTTTGCGTGGTCAGGCCGGGGACTCTTCTTGAGTATTGGCAAGTGCTTCAAGCCTGCGTCGCGGCGGATACGGTGATCATCATGCAGGCCGCCAATACCGGCCTGACGGAAGGCTCTACGCCTAAAGACACCTATGGTCGGGAGGCCGTGGTGATCAATGCCATGCGGATTGATGGGCTTCATAGTTTGCAGGACGGTCAGCAGATCGTGAGCCTTCCTGGCGCCACCCTCTTTTCGCTGGAGAAGCTGTTGCGACCTTTGGGTCGGACGCCGCATTCGGTGATCGGATCGACCAGCATTGGCGCATCCATTCTGGGCGGTGTCTGCAACAATGCGGGTGGGGCGCTGTGTGAGCGGGGCCCGAGCTATACCCAACTGGCGCTCTATGCACAGATCGATGCAAACGGGCAGCTTCAACTGGTCAATCATCTGGGGCTCGATCTGGGCGAGACGCCGGAGGAGATCCTGACCCGGCTCGAGGCTGGCGAGTTTGACAAGGACACGCCGATGCCTGCCGGCAAGAAAGCATCAGATACAGACTACGAAGACGTTCTGCGGGATGTCGAGGCGTCCACGCCTGCGCGCTACAACAACGACGACCGCCTGCTGCATGAGGTGGCGGGATGCGCTGGCAAGCTGGCGGTCTTTGCCTTGCGACTGGATACCTATCCCAAGAATGGCGCGGAAAAGACTTTTTACATCGGCACGAATGACCCGGGCCTTCTGACAGAATTGCGGCGGCGAATTCTGAAGGGCTTCCAGACACTTCCCGTTTCAGCCGAATACATGCACCGAGAGTGTTTCGACGTGGCCGCGACCTATGGCAAGGACACATTGGTTATGATCGACAAATTGGGAACGGATCGGTTGCCCATGTTTTTTGCGCTCAAGGGTGCCGTCGATGCGCGACTGAACAAGGTCCGGCTGACACGGGGGTTTACGGACAAATTCATGCAGGTGGTGTCAAAGCTGTGGCCGCAGCACTTGCCGAAATTCCTGCGTGAGTATCGCGACCGGTTTGAACATCATCTGATCCTGAAGATGCATGATGGCGGGATTGCCGAAGCCGCGAAACTCCTGCCGGAACTGCTGAATGGCAAGGACGCCGATTTCAGGGAATGTACCGCACGGGAAGGCGCGACTGCCGGGTTGCATCGGTTTGCCGCTGCCGGGGCCGCGGTGCGCTATGGGCATGTGCATGACGACAAGGTGGAGGATATCCTGGCGCTTGATCTGGCGCTCAGACGGAATGATCCCGATTGGTGTGAAAAGCTACCACCCGAGATCACCGACAAACTGGTCACCAAGATCTACTACGGGCATCTGATGTGCCACGTGTTCCACCACGATTATATCGTGAAGAAAGGCGAAGACCCCAAGGCCCTGAAGGCTGCGATGTTGACGTTGTTGGATGAGAAGGGCGCGGAGTATCCTGCCGAGCATAATGTGGGACATCTCTACGAGGCGAAGGAAGCCCTGGCCGCGCATTACCGGGCCTGTGATCCGACCAATACGTTCAACCCCGGGATCGGGAAGATGTCAAAGGCGCGGAACTATGGGGATGAGGCAGCGGCTTAGCGCCTGTGGATCAGGATGCGATGGCCGGGTTCGAATGGACCTTCGTGCGTCGTTCGTGTGCCATCCGCCCAGTCAATGACAAGCATCGTCGCGGTGGCAGAGCCGAGGCCGAAGTGAACCTGAGGCGCGTCAAAGGACATGAAACCGCCGCCGAGTTGGATTTCGCGAAGTTGGGTCATGCCGGCGTCATCGGTTAGGCGAAGGACAGCACCAATCCCGTCTCGGTTGCCGCGCTCGTCTTGAAGCGCAATCACGAGACCGGGGGTCTGGGTGGTGTTGGTGAAAACACGTAAGGGGCCGTTGACCGGGTACGTGATGATATCCAGATCACCGTCGCCTTCGAGATCAAACGCGGTTGCGGCGGCGGTCATCAGGTAATCCTCAAGCCCGAAGGGACCGGATTGTTCAGTAAAGTTGCCAGTGCCGTCATTCAGGAAAAAAAGGTTGGACGGGGAGACCTCATTCGGGACCCACGTGCCGTTGACAATATAGACATCCTGCCAGCCGTCATGGTCGAAATCAGCCACTTTGGTGTCCCAGCTCCATCCGCCGACATGGAGACCACGATCACGGGCCTGATCGGTGAAGACGCCCTCTTGCGCGCTCAGCAGCACATTGGCGGCGAGGATCTGCGGCATGGTCTTGTCGACCTCGGACTGCAAGGGCGGCAGCACGGGTTTGAAATGGATCTGACAATAGGCGCGCGGGATCGGCTGATCTTTCGCGATAAGGTCACAGACCTTTGGGTCGCGACGCTGGATGGCAAGGTCCTTGACCAGCATGGCGCGGCATTCACCCTGATCACGTCCGGTCAGCGCCTGACATTTGGCGGCGAAGCTGGGATCAAAGTTGTTGCCGGCGCGGTACCAGGCCTTGATCTCCATGTTCCGGGCACAGATGGCACGGGCCTCGGGCGTCTCGATGCTGTCGCAATACTGTCCGAGGTCCTGCATCTTGAGCGTTTGCGAAACGCCGGAGGACCGCCCGGAGATTTGCGCGAAGTAAAGATCCATCGCACCGCGGTTTTGCAGATCGGCGGTTTTGATGGCCATGGTGGTCGTGGTGGTGTGTTCGATCATGCCAGAGGCGCGGGTGACCATGTCAAACACACCTGCGCCGTCACCCAGATAGACATAGTCGGGCGGGGAAAAATCATTGCCCACCAGCAGATCGGCGGTGCCGTTGAGATCGACATCAGAGAAGAGGATGGAGAGTGTTTCGCCGGGGACGCCCGGAAGCGGGGTCAAGCGGGTGAAGTCTCCATCATCATTCCAAAGGATGTGATTGCGCGATTCTTCCCCCGGAATTTCGCGGTACCATCCGGCGGCCCACTGGCCCAGCGCGATGTCGAGATCGCCATCACGATCCGGGTCCGCGAGCGCCATAGACATCGTGAGGATCGCGTCCGGTGGTGCGGGCAGCGCGGCGGCCCCTGCAAAATCAAAAAGGCCGTTGGTGTTTGAGATCAGGTGATTGCCCTGAAGGTAGGTGGCAAGGATCAGATCCAGCCAGCCGTCATTGTCCATGTCCGCCAGAACGGCGTTGAATACGGGTTTATCGGCGAAAGGGCCTATGTCGACAGCGCGGCGGGTGAACTGACCCGCGCCGTCATTGTCATAGACATAAAGACCAACGCGGGTGGAGGCGACAACGAGGTCAATATCGCCATCGCGGTCAATATCGCCCGAGGCAAGGCTGCGACCTTCCCAAAAAGGGGGCCACATGTCGCGAAAGGAAAACTCCACCGGTTGATCGAGGCCGATGGCGGCGGCGTCATGGCGGGTGAAGACGGTATCGGCAAGCGGGCTTGGCAAGGCGAGAGGCGTGGCAGACAGCGTCACGGTCGGGGTCTGCGCCATGGCCGCGCCCCAAGGTGCGCGAGGCGCATCTGCCTCACCCGTGAGCATGCGTAGGGCGCGTTCTGACTGCCAGTTGTGGTAACTCTGCGCGCCGATCCCTGCGAACACTCCGACGACGACCACCGTGGCGGTCATCATGAGTGCGGCGCGCAGGCCAATGGATTGGGTGACGATGAAGAAGGAATAGATCGAAAAGATGCCCAGCGTGAAGAGCAGCGTCATCACGTAGCCCGGCGCCAGGCCTGCCGCCAGCAATGCGCCGGTCACCACCACGTCGAAGGCAATCGGTACGGGCAGGAAAATTCCGACAACCGCGAAAAGGATCAGAAAGCCGAGACCAAAGCCCAGCAGCACAACCTGATCCTGCGGCAACAACGTGGCCGTCACCGCGCCCAGAATGCCCGCAAGCAGCATCAAGGGCACGGTCATCTTGAGGATGTACCAGAGGTTCGCCACAAAGCTGCGGAAGACGCCGACCACAGCGTCCGCCAAGCCCTCAGACGCATCGGGACGGACAGGGCGGTCTGGCAGAGGGCAGGCAATATCCGCCTCCGGGATCTCTTTTACGGGCAGAGCGCGGCAAATCAGCGGCACCGCGACGAGAATCACCAGAAGGCTCAGCGCGATTTTGGTCACAGCCATGTAGAAGGGCAGGATGCTGAACGCCATGGTCAGCACCACGATGTTGAGCGTAGGCGAGGCGATCATCGCGCTAAGCGTGGTTTCCGCCCGCATGCCCGCAGAATACATCCCCCGCGCGATGGGCGCCGCACAGTTGACACAGACACCCAGGGGCGTGCCGATGATCATTCCCAGAAACGCGTTGGAAAACCCGCCACGGAAACTGCGTTGTCGGATGTAGGGAGCCAGCGTCAGGAAGGACGCCGCAAAGAGCACCCCGAAGGTCATGCCCTTCTTGTTGGTGTCGATCCAGTTGAGCGTTGTCCAGAACATACGCTCGGGCACTGACATGTCATCAGTAAGCGCCCAGCGCGCCTCAAAGCTCAGCGGATCCTCCAACTGGATCGCGCCGGACATCATGGCCTTTTCATCAAGCGAGGGATAACGCGATCCGGTCCAGAACAGGGTGGCCAAAACCACGATCAGAAGAGTCGCTAAAATGGCGCGTTTTTGCTGATTTTCTGCGAAAATGAAGTTCATTTCACCAATCGCGACCGTGTTGTGCACGAGAGCCCAACATGTATATCTATTTGTGTTGAATTCGCGACGAAAAGTATATGAGCCAAGCCCCAAATTCGCAAGATGCCTTGGTTTTCGGGCCACAGGATACAGTGCTCGCCGCCCTCGAACGGGCCGCACAGGCGTATCCGGATCGCATCATATCTGTATTTGACGGACGTGGACAGAACAGCGAAAGCCGTCTTTGCAAAGATATGCTTGGCCACGCGCGTGTCATGGCACGTAAATATGCGGCCTGGGGGGTCAAGCCGGGTGATCGCGTCATCATCTGCCTGATCAACAACTGGGATTGGTTCGATGCGTGGGTCGGCGCAATTGCGTTGGGCGCGTTGCCGGTGGCCGTATCGCCGGGCGTGTCGCTGGGTGCCAGCGCCTATCTTCGGGACAAGATCAAAGATGTGGCAGACATGTTGGATGCGCGCTTGGTGATTTGCGGCGCGCATCTGGTGGATCTTCTGATGGAGCCACAGGCAGGAACAGAGAGCAAAGGGACGCAAGCGATTACCTTTGCTCAATTGTCCGCCGCTAACTGCAAGGAAGGCGACTTGCCCTTCCACGCGTCTCAGGCCAGTGACACCGCCTTCTTGCAGCTTACCAGCGGATCAACCGGGCGCTCCCGTGCGGTAGAGATTTCCAATGCCGCGCTGCTTCACAACATACAGGCAACGCAACGGGCAATTAACAGCGCTCCGGGGGCGAAGTCGGTTTCAATAGCGTCCTATTGGTTGCCGTTGTTTCATGATTTTGGCTTGGTCATGTCACTGGGTGCCATCTTGTCTGGTGTAAATCTGCGGCTTTATCAGCCTCGAACTTTCCTTGCGCGGCCAGCCGTCTGGCTGGGCGATCTGGGTGGTGATGAAAACGCCATTTCCGCCACGCCCAACTTCGGGCTGCAACACTGTTCGGCGCGCGTTGATGACGCTGATCTTGAAGGGCTCGACCTTGCATCATGTCAGACTGTCGTCGTCGCCGCGGAGATGGTTCAACCGCAGGCGGTCCGGTCTTTCACCGATCGCTTTGGCGCATTTGGGCTTTCGCCGCAGGCCGTAAAACCGGCATATGGTCTGGCAGAGGCCACTTTGATTGTGACAATGGACACCAAGGGCGAAGGGCTGCGAACCGCGCGTGTGCCGACCACGCCCCAAAGCAAAGAATTGGTCGAAACCGTTTGCTGTGGTGCGCCGCTGAAAGACACTCTAGTTCGCGTTGTTGGTCCAGACGGAACTGAATTGCATGACGGACAGGTTGGGGCAATCCAAGTGAACGGCCCGGGTGTTTTTTCCCGATATTTCAAAGATGCCGAAACCAGTGCAGCGGCCTTTCGTGATGGGTATCTGATCACGGGCGATCTGGGCTGCATGATTGACGGTGAGCTCTATGTCACAGGCCGCACCAAAGACATTCTGATTGTGCGGGGGGAAAACCACATGCCGCATGATCTGGAACGATTGGCCGAGGCAGAAACCGGCGGCGGCAACGCCCGGGCAGGGGCATTTTCCGTGTTGGTCTCGGATCAGGTCGAACAATCCTGCCTCGTTGTGGAATTGATGCGGGATCAGCACGGTCGCGCCCCTGAAATTGATCGGCTGTTGCGGCGGAAGATTGCGGCGGAACTGGGGCTTACGATTGATAACCTGATTTTTGTACCGACGGGCACTATCCCCCGTACAACAAGCGGGAAAATTCGGCGCGATCCTTTGAGAAAAGCCTTTCTGGAGGGCCATTTGGAACAGGTTCGGATATCCGTGCAAACGCAAGTAGGGAGGCGTTGATTTGGCTTTGGATTTTGACAACCGCGTCGCCGTTGTTGAATGGCTGAAGACGGAATGGAAGCGCGCGCTCAAGCGCGACCAAGGACCTGACGAGACCGATGATTTCTTCGATCTGGGGGGCGATTCCCTTGCCTCTTCCGAACTGGTGTTTGCGATTGAGGAGATCACAGAAGGACGGGTCGTGATCGACTCGTTTTTTGACATGCCGACCCTGATAGAGATGGCCGATTTCCTGTACACATCCATGGCAGAAGAAGGTCAAAGCCCAGCCCGTGATGATGAGGCTCAACACTGGATCATTCGTAAGTTGGGCGGGTTCGTGGCGAGTTGGGAAGGCGGCCGAAATCAGCCAGCCAGCCTGCTTGTAGGACAAAACACAGATGGCGCGCGTATCCCCCTGTTTTGGGTGTTTCAGTCGGGTCAGGAAATGCGCAGGCTGGCAGTCGCGATGGGACCGGATCAGCCCGTTTATGGCATGAGATCCTTCGTGGAAATCGTGGAGGTGGAGGAGTATACCGACGACCTTCTCGACGTGATTTCCCAACGCTATTTGACTGAACTTCTGAACATTGCAGGCGCATCTGATTTTGTCCTGGGGGGAAACTGCCAAGGCGGTATCATCGCACTGCGCATGGCGCAAAAGCTGCGGCAAATGGGGCGGGCCCCAACGTCCCTCGTTTTGCACGAATGGAGCTTTTCGCATGGTTCGTATCCAGAACCATGCGCCCTACTGTACGGCTTGGACAGCTACTGCGCCGAAATCTACGAAGAGGGGCCCCCACAGGACGGGCCAGACTGGCGCCAAGACTTTCCCCAGAATTCAGTGGTTCCGGTGCCGGGAGCGCATGGGTTCTTCTTTGAACCCGATTTCATTGGCGCATTTGCAAAAGCCATCATGACGCACACCTCGCCACGCCCAACAGCCCGTACATAGACCGGACCGAACCATGAAAAACACCCGCCCCGGATTGTCCGAAGCGGGTGAATTTTTTTGAAGCGCTGGGGCTAACCCGGTCGCGTCAGTTTTGTTGTGTCTCGAGTTCGGCCTGCAGGCTTTCGATCAATGCCTGCTGCTGCAATGTATAGAGCGTCAGCTCTTCGACCTTTTCCATGACCTTGATGTGCATCGCCGTCAAATCCAGGCCGCCCGAGATTATGTCTTCGGCCTTTGGAATATTGGGCAGATGCCCATTGGCCGTGATGAATTCCTGAACTTCAGACAAAGGCATCAGATCGTAGTCTTCATCAAAGACATAATCCGGGTACACGGTCGTTGCGGTGGTCAATGTCCCGGTCAGGGTCATGTTGCCATCCGATGAAAGCCGGAGCTCCTCGCCGACGCCCGTGCTGTTGACCAGCCGGAATTCATTGCCACCGGCGTCATCACGCACCTGCATGTTCCATGAAAAGTCAGTGCCGTTGCTGGCTTCTGTGAACTGAACAATCAGGGTGCCGTTGTTCTTGAACCCACCGAGCACCCTGGCACCCGCGGTTCCATTCGTGTTCTCCACGAAGAGGCCACCATCCGTTATACCGCTGTTCGCGGTCAGCACATGCAACGGCGCGCCAGGATTGTCAGTGCCCATCCCGACATCCCCATTCGCCGCGATGACAATCGCGTCGTCGTTCCCAGAACCAGGTTTGATCCTGAAGGGCAGCTGGCTTCCGTTGGTCACGTTACGCACGAAGAAGTTCGTTTCGTTGGCTGCAACATCGAAGGTCTGCGGTGTGAAGCCGGAGGACCCGTCCTGTTCAAGGCGCAGAGTTGGGGTATCTCCATCACGCACGTGCATCTCAACGACTGGATCAAGCGTGCCCATGCCAACATCGCCGTCCGCTTCCACGACCAGAGAGTTGGCGGCTGCACCGGCTTCAACCCGGAAGGGGATGCGTCCAGCGGAGGAATCCTCGATCGCGAGATAGTTCGCGCCGCCATTGCCTGTTTCGTTGGCCAACAGGCGCCAATCATTCGACGGGAAGCTGGCACTGGTCGATGTATCGTTGAAGTGAATCCGCAGGTTGTTTTCCTTCAGACGCAGCGTGTCGAATCCAAAACTTTCGCCGTTGACACAGTCAAAACCTGAACAAAGGCTCCCTTGCACGATCACATCAGTCGCAAAGACCTGCTGCGCGTTTGCGAGACCCGCGCTCAGCGCAAGCGCTGCCGCACTGGTGACGAGGCCGCCGTATTTCAAATTGAGTTTCATCCTAATGTCTCCTTCGTTGTTTTTCCGGTGTTTGGCACCAAGCCGTCACCGGTTATTCTTTCTCTTCGATTTCTTCTGGCTGGACGATCACGCCACGCTGCACGTGGAACACGCCGGACATGTCGAACGACACGGCGACGGTGTCTTTCGCCGCATCTCCACGGCCGTTGTTCAGGTTATTCTTGATCTCGACCTCTTCTTCTGTCGCTGCCGTGATCGAATAGCGGTAGATGCCATCGATGGGCTGTCCGCCTGACAGCTCAAACACCGGTGTACCTTTTTCAGCGTAGATAGAAATGACCTCACCATCCGGTTGGCTGATCGTCATGGTCGCATTGCGGAGGCCATACCAATTTTCAAACCAAACCGCGTTGGAATTGTTTTGCTGAACGGGCTGAGGTTTTTCGGCCAACGCCATCGACGGCACTGTCAGTGACAGGGCGCAAAATAAAATAGTTTTATAAAACAAAGGTCTCAAAACAAAGGTCCCCGGTACTCTTGAGCAAAACGCGCGCGCTCCACCGTTAACACCTTATTAACCTTACTACCTCTCTTTGCCAAAACAAAGGAAAAATACCGTTTCCGGCCAGCCTATGGCTGAATTTGGGCACCTTGTTCTTCCAGCATATCACTGGCGCGGGATTGCGCAGCGAGAACCTGTTCGGTCGTAGCCATGTTTGAATAATGCGCGTCCAAAATCGGCGTCGCAGTCCCGGCGCGTTTGGCCATTAGCATCCACATATGGCCCAGGACAAAATCCTGTGGCGCACCTTGACCTTTGAAGTACATGAGGCTGAGGTTTGCCATCGATGGGCCATGTCCGCGTTCGGCCGCCTTTTCAAAGGCTTGATACGCAGAAACCCAATCCGAAAACGCAGGTTCCGGTTGCGCGGTCAAAAGCCAGCCCAGCTGGAAGAGAGCCACCGGATCGTCCGCGCGCGCAGCTTTTTCCAGCGCTTCCAGCCCTGCGGCATCGGTCGGCGGCGCGGCCAGACGGGGATCATATAGATACTCTGCGCTTTCCCTTTGTTCGACTATGTCCGCACCGCCGGACATGCGATACAGTGCATCCGCTTTCGCGGTGTCCTGTGGAACGCCAAAACCGTTCTCATACAGCACGCCAAGGTTCGCCATGGCCTGCCTTTGACCTTGATTCGCCGCAGCTGCAAAGAGTTCTGCCGCACGGGCATAATCCTGTTCTATGCCCTCCCCACGGGCCAAAAATTGACCCAGATTGTTTTGCGCGCGGGCGTTGCCTGCGGTGACACCCATCTCATAAAGTCGCACCGCCTCGGCGATGTTCTGGTCTACTCCCGTGCCACTTTGGTAAAGCACCGCGAGGCTGACAGCCGCTTCAATATGACCTGCATCCGCCGCTTGCGCATACAGCTCCGCCACACGACCCAGATCAGCCGCGTCAGAGGTGGATTCCAGCGCGCTGGCAAAATCGAAAACATAGTCAGGCACACCAGTCGTGGCGGCCCGTTCCAGCCAGGTCAGAGCCGCGCCTGCATCTTGCGTGCCGCCAAGTCCGTTGAACAAAAGGCGGCCCAGTTCATTCTGTGCCTGAGCGTCCCCGGCCTGAGCTGCCTGTTGAAACCAACGTGCAGCCTCTGCGTGATCCTGCAATGTGCCTTCGCCCGTCAGGTAGCGCAGCCCAATTTGGGTTTTCGCCGTTGTGTCGCCCGCTTCAGCCGCCGCTTTCAGATTGTCGAGGGTCTGGGCCTGCGACGGAGCTGGCGGTAAAGCGAGGCACATCAGAATGCCAAGACTGACGGCCGTGATCCGCATCAGTTCTGGCCACTCCGCGCATCGACAGGCGCTTTGGCGTTATCAAGGAACGTGCGGGTCAGCTCTTGCGCCTCGGTCAATTGTTCGGCTGTCATGAGGGAACTGATGACACTGCGTGTCTCGGCGGCGTCTTGCAAACCGCCTGTCGCGGCCAGGTTCAGCCATTTGTAGGCCTGCACATAATCCAGATCGACCCCGTCACCTTTGGTGTATAGCACCCCGAGTGAAAGCTGTGCCTCAGGCGTGCCTTTCTGAGCGGCCTCCGTCAGAAATGGGACAGCCTCCTCGGTGCGTCCCTCTTCCAGAAGCAGCGCACCATAGGCGGCCTCTGCCGGGCGCAGACCCTCTTCAGCCTGCCCGGCAAGCCACACTCTCGCATCTTCATCACCCTCCTTCGCAGCCATCACAGTCCAGGGGACGCTGAAATGAGGCGGGACAATCCCGTCCAGCGCACCGTCGCCCGTCAACTGCCCCAACCGCAACGCACCGCGCGCATCGCCCTGCTGAAAGGCCGTGCGATACATGGCGGCGGCAGCCTTGATATCGGCCGGCGTACCGCGCCCGGTTTCAATGTACTGAGCCAGTGTGAAGGACGCTCTGGCCAAACCGGCATCCGACGCGGATTGTAGCCACAAGAGGGCCTGTTCATCGTTTTGCGGGATGCCGTAGGTGCCGCCATAAGCCGATGCCAGATTGAACATGGCGCCGGGATCGCCGGCCTGCGCCGCGGTGGTCAACCAGCGCAGCGCCTCTTGTGCATTCGCGTCCAGACTATCGGCGCCCGTCATATAAGCCGTGCCAAGAATACGCTGCGCAATCGGCATGCCCTGCTCTGCCGCACGCCGGTACCAGCGCATCGCCTCGGGCTTGTCCACGGACACGCCCAGACCGTTGTAAAGCGCATTGGCCAGATAAAACTGACCCTCCGCATGGCCCCCTTCAGCAGCGCGTGTCAGCCATTTCAGTGCCTTGGCACGGTCTTCAGAGGATTCATCGCCTTTCGAGTAAACCTTGCTCAGCTCGTATTGCGCGGCGATATAGCCGTTCTCGGCAGAGGCCTCCATCAAGGCCAATCCGCGCGTCGGATCGGGTGCAACACCGTCGCCATTCAGCAGCAAGTTTGCCAGGTAGAATTGCGCACTCGGATCGGACCCGGCAACGGCGATTTCCAGAAGCTCGGCCGCGCGGGCGGTATCACGCGCGACACCTGCGGACGATCCTGTCATGTACACGCGGGCCAACAGGGTTGCGGCCTCTGTCGAACCAAGCCGCGATGCCCGGTCCAGCAGGGTGTAACCGCCTTCACGATCAACCGGTCCGCCCTGCCCGTTGATAAGAAGAAGGGCATAGTGATAGAGCGCATCAGCGTTGTTATCGGTCTCGATCAAAGGCGCCATCGCCGCCCGGGCCGCCGAAAAATCACTCTTTTGCAGGGCTTTTTGCGCTGCATCAGGCAGGTTTTTGACATCCGCTTGCGCTGGGCCAATAAGGGCACCGGCCAACAAAAAAGCAACGGCACCCATGCGGTGAAAATTCATGACTTCAACCCGTTTCGAAATGGCATTTACGCCAGTGTTCGCGCAGTGAAACGCAAGATGGGGGCAAACCGCAAGGCTTAACTGCCTGCGCCCAATAGCCACAAAACCGCACCTGCCGCACAAAGCGATGCACCGAATGGCAAAGCGCGCCCACCGTTCATCCCGTCCGCGCCGGATCGGGTCAGAATGGCCAGAGCCAGCGCCGTCAGAGCGGCCATGAGCACCAACAACGGCAGGTCAAAAGGCCCTACGAATCCTCCGAGCCCCACCATCAGCTTCACATCCCCAAGGCCCAGCCCATCACGGTGGCGCAGCCTTTTGTAAACCCACCTCAGCACGACAAAACTGCCCGCGCCCAACGCAGCCCCGGCGGCCATCGTGATCACACCAAGTCCACCCGGCATAGTGCTGAGAAAAAGGGCGGTAAGCGCCAGCCCGGCCGTTAGAAGATCAGGCAGACGAAACCAGATCAGATCACTGACAGCCAGTGCAATCAGCAACCAAAGCCAGATGGCGGACAGGATTATCTGGAGACTCGAACCACCTGCAAGAACCGCCAGAACGGCCGCCCCCAGCGCAAGAAGTTCCATATACAGAAGAAAAGGCGGGATCGACGCGCCGCAGCTGCGGCATCGTCCGCGTAGCGCCATGTAGGATGCAACGGGTATCATGTCCCAAGGGGCTAAGGGCGTGGCGCAGGCGCGGCATCCCGACCGCGCGCGCATCACGTCTTCGCCGCGCGGCAGGCGATCCACCAAGACCGCCAGAAAAGACCCGATGGCCGGGGCCAGCATGATCAACAAGAAGGGGACAAGTGCAGCGAGTGTCATATCCGTTTGTCGCCCGCCAAGCGCCGATGGACAAGCCGCGCGCGCGCATTCTATCATGGCGTACAAGACGTTGGGTCAAATTGGGGTGGACCGCATGACAGATCAGGTTGCCATGGCGCGCAAGGATGCCGGGTTTTCCCTGCTGGAGCTGATGGTCGTTGTTGTTATCCTGTCAATCCTTGCGCTTGTGATTGTGCCGCGTGTCATTGACCGCCCCGATCAGGCACGCGCCGCGCGCGCGCAATCCGACATTTCCGCTATTGTCAGCGCGGTGGAACTTTATCGCCTCGACAACTACCGCTACCCCACGACCGAACAGGGCCTGGATGCCTTGGTCACGCGGCCCACAACGGACCCGGTTCCGCCGAACTGGTCGGACGGTGGGTATCTGGATCGGGTGCCGGTGGACCCTTGGGGGCAACCTTATCTTTACCTCTTCCCTGGCGTGCGCGGGGATTATGACGTGTTCACCTATGGCGCGGACGGTGTTGCGGGCGGCACGGGCGCCGATGCCGATGTGGGATCATGGGGCGACAACTAACACCCTGTGGTTCAGCGGGATTTTCGCTGATCGAGCTTGTGGTCGTTGTCGCCGTGCTGTCTGTCCTCGCAGTGGGGGCCAGTTTGACAACCATGTCGCGAGATCGCCCGCCGTCTGACCACCGGATGTTTGTGCAAACATTTGAACGGGCACAGGCATTGGCCGTGGGATCACGGCACAAACAGGGCCTTTTGGTGAACGCGTTGGGGATCCGGCGGTACAACCTGCAAGATGGCGCGTGGGCCCCGATAGGGCAGACGCGAGAATGGCGTGGACAGGTTCGGATGCTCAGTGATCTCAGGCTGCAAGGCGCGCGAGGGCCCAACATTGTCATCCTGCCCAATGGGGAAGTGAGCGGTTTTGATGTCCGCTTTGGCCGCGCCAATGGTGATCAGACCCGCTGCGCGCATGATGGATTCACGGGTCTGATATGCGAATGAAGCACAAAGAACAGGGTCTAACACTGCTGGAATTGGTGATTGCAGTGCTTGTCCTGTCCATCGGCACCATCGCGGCCCTGCGCGCCATGGATCAATCCCGTGTGGCGATTGGTGGGGCGCAGGACAGGATGCTGACGGCGCTGGCCGCGACAAACCGGGCGGAAGAGATCAGGCTATTGGGTGCTGGCGGATCCCTGCCTCAAGTGGTGGAACTGGGCGGGCAGGCAATTCAGCTCAGCACCGAACGCGCGCCCACGGCGGGCGGCCTGATCCGGGTCGATGTAACCGCGAAATCACCGCGCGGGCCGCAAAGCCGCCGTGTTGTATTTGTCCCGGTGACGCCATGAGGGGATGGGTTCATCGCACAAGCCCAGGTCTGACCCTGATCGAGTTGGTGGTTGCCATGGGGCTTTTCGCGCTTGTGGCCGTGATGGGGGTGCAAAGCCTGACGGGGGCGATCCGCGTGTCTGAACGGTTGACCCAGATCGATGATGAAAGCGCGGAATTGAACAAGGCCTTGGCGCTTTTGCGCAACGACCTTGCCGCGATTGTGCCAATGCGTTTCTATCCACCCCAAGGCGCACCGCTGGCCGCCGTTTGGCAAAGTGAAGATGGCCGGGTCATCGGCCTGTCGTTGGCCGGACAACCCAGCATTTACCCCAAGGGTACGGATCGCAATTACGCCGAATGGCGCTTTGATGCCGAAGCTGGTGTTCTGACGCGCCGCCACTGGCCCACGCTTCTGCCCGCCTCTGCCGGGCAGGTGACGCCAGAAATCACGGTTCTGGCCGGTGTCACAGGAATCGGTTTGCGCAGCTTCTGGTCTGGACCGGACTGGACAGATGGGCATTTCCCGCCATTTGGAAGCGGTCTACCTTCATCCCAAGTTCAAAACGATGGGGATGCGGCGGCCACTGCTACGCCTGCGGCTTACTTCAGCCGCGTGCCGAACGCGGTGGAAATCACCATCCGTACGGAGACTTGGGGCGATATTCCCCTTGTCCAGACACTGAAATGACGCGGCGCGCACACCAATCCGGCTTCGTTTTGGTCAATGCGCTGGTGCTGGTCGCGGCGATGTCGGCCGCGGCGGTATTCCTGCTGGCGCGCGCAGAGGATGGGCGCGCACGGTTGGCTGCCGTGCAAACGGGGGAGGCTCTGCGCGCCAATCTGGATGCCATGGAGTCGATGGGAAAAGCCGTGTTGACCCGCGATGGACGGCTGGGTGAGGTGGACAGCCTGAAGGACGACTGGGCGCGACCCATCCAGGATCTTGACCTGGAGAGAGGGCAGGTATCGGGCCGGATTACAGATGAACAGGGTCTATTTAACCTCAATTGGCTCTCGATGCCGGAAAATGACCGCGCATTGGAGGCGTTTGATGAGATCCTGTCCCGTCTCGGTCTTGCGCCTCAAATCGGGGAAGCAATCACCAACTATGTGTCGAGCGATGGCCCAAAAAACCGCACTGCCTACACTCGGCTTGATCCGGGCCAAGTACCTTTGACAGGGCCTGTTCTGCTGCTGGACCAGATCGCGACGATGCCGGAGGTGGCTGCACGGGATTTTGAACGTCTGCGGCCGCATATCACCGCTTTGCCCGGCGCAACCCGTCTGAACGTGAACACGGCGTCGGAACTGATCTTGCGGGCTATGCTGCCAGAACTCACAGCCACGCAGATCACGTCCGTTGTGCGGCAACGGGACGAAAAGCCTTATACAGAGATTGAGGTTTTTTTCGAAGAGTTGGGTCAGCCGACCGACATTGAAGAGAACCCTGAGGCCATAGATTTGCAGCTGTTTTCCGTGCAGTCGAATTGGTTTCTAGGGCGCTTTTCTGCGGGTTTAGAGTCTTATTCAGCGCAAAGGGACGTTCTATACCTGCGCCGCGGCGGTGGCGAGGCAGAAACAGAATGGCGGGTGACGCGGTTCGGCGAGGATTGATCCTGCCCGCTCCCACGGGCTAACGTCGGGGCGTTGGATGGGGGCCCGAAAGATCGGGTTGGGGAATGGCGGCAAATCAGACAGCAAAAGCGATGCCCGATGTGGTGATGCTGGCGGGCGGATCGGGTCCGCTCAACCCGCGTCAGGTGGCCGTCGTACCAGGGGCAGAGGTAGCGTGCCTTGCGCTTGACTTGCCGGGCGGTTTGCGTGGCCAGCATCGCGAAGATGTGGCCCGCCGACAATTGCGCGATAGTTTCGGTCTGTCGCCTGATAATGTGCAGATCCGCCCCTTTCACGACTCAGGCGGTGCGGACCGTTGGACCCGGATTTTGGTGGCGGATCAGGGCTTGGTCGCAGGATGGCGGGATGGCCCAGCGGCCAGCGCCATGGCCGTGCTACCGGATTACCTGACGCTGCCCACGGCAGAGGGGGTTTGGACCGTGGGGCAAGGCGCGGCTGGATTGGCTGTTCGGCTGGGACCGTTTGACGGATTTGGGTCCACTGCGGAAGTGGCGCTAACCTTGCTGGCCCAGGCCTTGCAAGAGGCGGAAAGCCCACCCCGCGCGATACTTCGCATTGGCCCTGCCCAACCCGAGATCGACGCCTTCGCCCAAGACAACGGCATAGCATTGGAGACAGATCCAAACGCGGTCGGCGCCCAAATCCTGGCCCATGGAGAAATGGGCTTTGACCTGCGCCGCGACCCGCAACTGGCGCGGGCAAGGTTGGCAAAATCCGTTCTGCCGTGGCGCTGGCCCATGGTGCTTGGACTGCTGGCAGCCGGCATATGGGCCGCCGCGCAAATGATCGTGACCGACCGTATCCGGGAAGAGACGCGGGAATTGCGTCAGCAAACGCGGGCCTTGGTGCAGGAACACTTTGTGCCTGACGCGCCCATTCTGGATGTTCGGGTTCAAGTCAGTCAGGCAATCGCGACGGCCCAGGCAAACGCGCAGGGATGGGGCGCGAGGACGAACCCGCTGGCCCAGTTTGCGCAAGCCGCAGATGTGCTTTTTGCCGCCGGGGCGCGTGTCGATGCGGCAAGTTTTTCCACGGGTGAGGGGTTGCGAGTTGTCGTCGGCATGGCGGATTTCGCCTCGGTCGAAGCGTTGGTGGCAAGCCTTGAAGCAGATGGTTTGGCCGTCGATCTGGAAGAGATGCGTGCCAGTGACGCAGGAACAGGCGCGGGCGCGACGCTGCGCCTGTCGGCCAAGGACGACACGCAATGAGCGGGCGATTGATAGATCTTCTGCTTCGGCTTGCGCCGCGTGAACGATGGCTTTTGGGGATCCTTTTTGCGATCGTATTGCCCATGGGCTTGCTGTTCGGGGTGTTGGTGCCACTGAATGACGCAAAGGCAAATGCGTTGGCCGACCGGACAGAGGCGGTAGCGATCAATCTTTGGGTACAAGAGCGTGTTGGGCAGTATCAGAGCCTTAAATCATCACCCCAATCGGGCCCGCAACCGGCCATGGGGACAAGCGGGATTGAACAATCCCTGATCAATGCGGGGCTGCGTGGGGATATCAGTGATCTGAGCCAGGACAGCGCGGGGCAGATCACACTGCGCTTTGACGATGTGCGTTTCACGCGGTTAATGACATGGCTGTCGGAGACAGAACCGGGGTGGGGCTATGACGTGACGCAGTTCCGGATTGAGGCCGTGCCTGAACCTGCCAATGTGTCAGCGTCCCTGACATTGGAACCGCAAGACCTTTAGCGCCCTTTACCGAAGCGCTTGCAACCGCGCACCGATAGCTGCCTTGCGTCCCGCAAGACTGCCCAATGGATCGAGTTTGGGGTCTTCGCGCAGCACTTCGTCAAAGGCTTGCTGTGCGCTTTGCAGATGGCGCTTGCCTTCCGGAATGTCGCCCTGCGCTAAAAGCGCCAGACCCAGTTCATGCATCGCCGTGCCGCGCACGGACAAGGCCGCGCTGCGAGCGGTGCCTTCGCTTTGGTCCGCCAGCGCACCAGAGACCTGAGCGGCGGCGTTGAACTGACCCGCGCGCAGATGAGAATGAGACAGTTCCAGCCGGATACGGTTTTCCAGTGGGCCAGAATTGCCCAGCAGATCTCCATAGAGGCGGTTCGCAGTATTGTAGTTGCCTTTTTCGAGGGCTGTGCGGGCTTGAGTATATTGCGCCTGAAAGGAGTTCCCTTTGGCAACATATTCGGCGTCACAGCCCATCAAGGCCACCACGCAAAGCGCAATTGACGCGCTCTTTTTGAAGCGTCTTGCCGTCATTTTGAAACCTGCTCGTTTTGGTCTTTTATTTTTGGTAAAGCTAACACAGACTTGAAAACACGTCCAATTTTCGTGCGACGCGAACGGCCCCGGACCCACAAATGAACTGGATTGCGACTTTTTTCACACTGCTTGCATTGGCCGCCACAGGGCTGGCCGGCAAGGAGCTGCACGAGGCCATGTCGCAACCCACGCCACAAGCCGCACCGGCCCAAATGGCCCAAGCTGTGGCAGATGTTGTGGAAGTGGCCAGCAATGCCACAATACCTCGCTGGCCCGCGTTGTTTGGGGAGCCTTTGCCACCCAAGCCGCCAGAGCCGGAACCGCCGACGCCCGCTGTCGCAGAGGAACCTAAACCGCCCGAACCACCAAGGCCGCCCGTTTCGGCCTTGGGATATGAATTGAAGGGCATTGTGCAGGCCGGAGACGCCATTTGGGGGCTGGTTTCGCACCCGACAGGCGAAAAAATCATGCGGGCAGGGGATTATTTGGCCGATGATTTGCCCATTGCCCGGATCGATGAAACGGGCCTGTGGGTGGATAATGGCGGGGACGAACCCGAGCTTCTGGGCTACCCCGAAAACTGATCAAATCGGCAAAATTGCCACGGGCGACAGTAAGGGGTGCAAAACGCGCCGCCTTGGGGTAAACTACGCTTCAGGCAAAAAATGATTGCATAAGCAACGTGAATAGGCAGGCCATGAGTAGATTTTACCGTTTCCGTGCGGGGGTGATGTACGTCACCTTCGCTATTTTGCTCGCTGCGGGCTTGGTGGTGGCACCCATGCCTGCCAGGGCGCAAGTGGAAGTGAACCTGCGCGATGCCGATCTGCGCAGCTTTGTTGAGATCGTATCCGAGGCGACAGGCCGGAACTTTGTCGTCGATCCGGCGGTGCGCGGCACGGTAACGGTTCTGGCGCCCCAAGGATTGAGCTCAGCGGAGCTTTATGAGGTCTTTCTGAATGTCTTGGAATTGAACCGCCTGACCGTCGTGGAAAGCACAGGCGCGGACCGGATTGTACCGATGAATGTCGCGCGCGAGCTGTCGAGCGGGCAGCCCGGTCTGTCTGGTGATTTTGAAACGCGTGTCATTGAGGTGAACAACACACCACTGGAAGAGATTGTCGAAGTGGTGCGCCCACTTTTGCCAGCCGAAGCGGTGCTGACACCGGTGCCGCGGTCCAACATCCTGATCCTGTCGGATCGCGGTAGCAATCACGCCCGGATTGCCAACCTGATCCAGCGTCTGGATCAACCGCGCGAACGCCCCATTGAGATGATCCGCCTGCGCAATGCCGATGCGAGTGATGTGCTAGGGGTTATTCAGGATATGAACATCATCCCTCCTGATGCGGCCGTCAGCGTCGACACCCGCTCCAACGCTTTGATTGTCTCGGGATCCGAGGACCTGACCCGCCAGCTGCGAACGCTGGCTTCACGCCTTGATACTCAGCGCAACAATATCGTCAGCACGGCGATTGAGTTGAACTATGCCGATGCAGCGACGCTTTCCGATGTGGTGCTGCGGGCGATTTCCAGCCAAACGGCAGACAACGCCCTGCAGCAGAACGCCATTCGCATCATTCCCGAAAGCCAGACCAACACGCTGCTGATCACCGCGCCTGCGGAACGCGTGGATGACATCATCAAGATGGTCCGTTTTCTGGATCGCCGCCCAAATCAGGTGCTGGTCGAGGCCGTGATTTTCGAGATGACCGTTGATGGATTCTCAGACCTGACAGCCCAGTTCGGGGCGATCCTGAACAATGCGATTGTGGGCGGAGTGGAATTTTCGTTGGCGGGGCGGCCAAGCCTGACCAATCTGGTGACCTCTGCGATCAATGGCGATGTGATCTCCCCCGGGAGTGGCGGCACGATTGGCGGGCGATCCGGGGATTCCCGCGAAGGGATCGTAGGCCTGATCAGCGCCATTGCATCAAGCACTTCCACACGGCTTTTAAGCACACCATCGATCATGACGTTGAACAATGAAGAGGCGGAGATAGTGGTGGCGCAGAATGTGCCATTCGTGACGGGATCCTTCACGACAGTGGGCGACACGACGAACCCTGAAAACCCGTTCCAGACGATTGAACGGCAGGATGTGGGTCTGACCCTGAAGGTGACGCCACAGATCAACGCCGATCAGACCGTGAAAATGACGATTGAACAGGAAGTGTCGCGACTGACCAATGAAACCGCCTCCGCCGGGGGTGAGATTACGGCGCGGCGGGCGCTCACGACCAATGTTTTGGTGCATTCCGGCAATGTGATCATGCTTGGTGGATTGTTGGAAAACGGGTCCGGCGCTGTATCGCAAGAGGTGCCGGGGCTTAGCCAACTGCCCCTTCTGGGTGGGCTGTTCCGTGGCAAGAATTCCAGCAAAACGCAAAAAGTGCTGTTGATCATGTTGCGCCCGCAAGTCGTGCGCACGGATGCAGAAGCGCGTCGCCTGACGCGTGAGTTGGCGCGAGAAGCGAAAGCGGCAAGTCTTGCCATTGCCCCCGCGAATGATGGACAATTCCCGGCAACGAACAGAGTGGGGTTGCCTTTTGACGGTGCCAACCTCAATCAGCCCTTTGATGCCGGATTTGTGGATGACGTTGCCCAGCAAAGAGATTACCCCCCGCTCCCCACGCGGCTCCAGTTTGGCAGCTACTAGGCTCCCATTCGGTTTTGCCCGGGACAACCAAGTCATTCTGGACGGTTCGCACCTTCTGATCGGGCCCAAGGCGCGCAGCACCGGCCTGCGTGAGGCGCAGCGAAGGTTGGGTTCGGGTGCCACGCCCGTGGTGGAACACCTGGATCAGAACGGTTTCGAACGCGCGCTTGCGCGGGTCTACCAATCCGGCGGCGCGGATGGTGGCAACGCCCATGACGAACTGATGTTTGATCTCGAAGATGCTGGCGCAGGCGATAGGCAGCGGGATCTTCTGGAGGACAGTTCCGAGGCGCCGGTGATCCAGTTGGTGAACCAGCTTTTGCGCAAAGCCGTTCTGGCGGGTGCCTCTGATCTGCATGTGGAACCGGCGGAAGACGGGCTGCGCGTGCGGATGCGGGTGGATGGGTTCCTGCAACATGTGATGACCCGGTCTGACGTGCCAGTGAAGCGGATCGTATCGCGACTGAAAGTGATGGCCGGCCTCGATATTGCAGAAACGCGCCTGCCGCAGGACGGACGGATCCCGCTGTCGCTCGGGGGTCGTTTGATAGACACGCGTGTGTCGTCCTTGCCCGGGAACTACGGCGAACGCGTGGTGCTTCGCATTCTCGACCGATCCTCCGGGCTGCGGCCATTGGAGGAGCTTGGACTGTCGGACGGCCAGGTGGGTTTGCTGGAACGGCTCGCCGCCCTGCCCAATGGGATCATTCTGGCCACAGGGCCAACGGGTGCAGGCAAAACGACGACGCTATATTCCCTGCTGCAACTGGCCAACCGGGATGAGCGAAACATCGTGACCGTTGAAGACCCGATTGAATACGATCTACCGGGCGTGAATCAGTCCCAGATCAACGCAGAAATTGGCATGACCTTTGCCGCCGGTCTGCGCGCCACGCTACGGCAGGACCCCGATGTGATCCTTGTGGGCGAAATCCGGGATCCTGAAACGGCCACGGTGGCCAGTCAGGCCGCGTTGACCGGGCATCTGGTGCTGTCCTCCCTGCACGCCAACGGATCGGTGGGCGCGGTGGTGCGGCTCCGGGATCTGGGGCTGGACAACTTTCTGATCGCCGCCACCCTGCGCGGAGTGATCGCCCAGCGCCTTCTGCGGCGGCTCTGCCTCGAATGCGCCACGGCGCGGCACCCCACGGAAGGGGAACTGAGCCATTTTCGCCGCCACGGGTTGGCGGAACCTGACCAGATTTATGATGCGGTTGGCTGCCCCGCCTGCAACGAGACAGGATATACCGGCCGGATTGGTGTGTTTGAGATGATCGAAGTGGGCGACAGGCTGCGCCAGGCGATTGACCGGGGCGCGAATGAAACCGAATTGCTGGAGCTTTCGCTGGATGAAGAGGCGACGTTGATCGGCCAAGGCCTCAAAGAGGTAGCCGCCGGGCGCACCACCATCGTGGAAACCCTGCGCGTGGTGGGGGATGTGGCGTGAACGCCTATGGTTATATCGCCTTCACCGATGCCGGCAAGCGGCGGCAAGGGACGATCATTGCCGAGACTGAGGCTCATGCCGCCGATCAATTGCGGGCCAAGGGACTATTCGTATCCCAGTTGGAGATGCGCAGCGACAGGGTCGGGTGGCGCAGCACGTTGTTCGAACGCCGAAAGACCCGGCTGACAGCGGATTTGCAGGCCGTTTTCACGCGGCAGATGGCCGTGCTTTTGGGGGCGGAATTGCCTGTGGAGGCCGCGCTCGAAGCCGTGCGGCAGGGCGGGCATGGCGCATTGGATTCCATGGCCGCGGGGGCGCGTGCGGCTTTGATGGATGGGTCGCCCCTGTCGGAGGCTTTGGAAAAATCAGGCGGCGGATTCGCGCCCTATTATCTGGCCGCCATCCGCGCGGGCGAGACGGCGGGCGACTTGCCCACGGTTTTTGGCGAATTGGCCGACCATCTGGAAACCAAAGGCACGGACCGGGCACAGATTGCCAGTGCACTGGTGTATCCGGCGTTTGTCGCGGCTGTATCGCTTCTTGTGTGCGGTATTCTGATGGTTACCGTCGCACCAGAAATCGTGTCGCTCTTTGAAGTCTCCGGCAGGCCTTTGCCGCAAATCACGCAGACCGTGCTGGCGATCAGCGACTGGATACAGGACAATCTTGGCTTATTGGGAGTCATCTTCGCGGGGCTCATTGGCTTCGGCGTCGCCGCGCATGTGACCCCATCGCTAAGGCAACGGCGGGATGCGTTTTTTCTGAAACTCCCGCTCATCGGTCGATTCATGCGGCTCGCTGCCGCGGTGCAATACCTGCGCACACTCGCCCTTGTTCTGGGCAGCAAACACGCCGTGGTCTCAGCGGTTGAAAATGCAGCGATGGTGTTGACCATCACGCGGTTCCGGGATGAGGCGAACGCGGTCAGTCAGGACATCCGTCAGGGCATAACCCTGTCCAAAGCGCTTGAACGGCTGAGCATCATTCCCCCTGTCGCGCGTCAATTGATCAGCGCGGGCGAAGCCTCAGTTCGTCTCGCGCGCATGGCGGATCGAAGTGCGATCCTCGTGGAAAACGGACTGAGCACGGAACGCAAACGTCTGGCTGCGCTGCTGGAGCCGCTTTTGATGATGCTGGTGGGCGGTTTTGTCCTGATCATCGTGCTGGCGGTTCTGCTGCCAATCTTTGATTTGCAGGCTGTTGTGGCAGGCTGAATTGAGCGGAAAAACTGCGTTGTCAATGCGCGTTCAAAAGATCACAGGCGCGTAGAATCCGGATTGCGTCGAATTGACCGCACAGGTGCCACTCACGCATAGTTCACAAAATTTATTGGGGGGAAGAGTTGCCTTGTTGCGATCCATTTTTATACCGCTAAATTCCAGCCATTCACCTGCCCTAAAATGTCTTTGCATGCTCTTCGCAGTTTGCCTGATGGCGGCCATACCCCGCGCGGCAGAAGCGCAAGCGAGCTTTTCCAAAACATTCTCGCCAAACACGGTCGGCGTGGGCGGTGATTCCAGGCTGATCTACACGATCAGCAACACAAGCGGAAACCTGACGGACGCGGCTTTTACACACACACTTCCCACGAACGTCACGGTTGCGGTCACGCCGAACGCTGTTCTTTCCGGGGAATGCGTGGGAGCGTCTTTAACCGCAAACGCGGGTGGCAACAACATCACTTTTTCTGGCGCCGCCATTGCCAGTGGAGATATCTGCACAATTGCCGTGAACGTTCTGGCATCGGCTGCGGGCAGTTTTTCCAGCACGACAGGCGATCTGACTTACACAAACGTCGCTTCTGGAATGCTGATCAACGCAGGCACAGCGAGTGCCACATTGACGGTCTCAACGGATCGGCCCGGTTTTTCAAAATCGTTTTCGCCATCAACGGTGTCCTTGGGTGGCCGATCAACGCTGACATATACGATCGACAATTCGTTCGGCTCAGTTGATCTGAACTCCATGTCTTTCAGCGATACGTTCCCAACAGGAATGACCGTCGCAAGCCCTTCTAACCAGACAACGACCTGCGAAAACGCGTCCCTGACGTCCACGCCAGGCGGCAACTCGTTTACAGTATCAACATCCCCCTTCGGTTCTGTATCTGTGTTTGCAGGTTTATCTTGCACGGTATCTGTCGACGTCGTCGGAAGCGGTGTTGGCTCGTTGACCAGCCAATCCAGCGATCTTTCGATCCTCAACAACTTTTTCCAGTCAGTAGGTGTTGGTCCGGCGTCAGCGGTTCTTACGGTTTCCCCACCGGGTGACATTGCACTGACCAAGTCATTCGAAAATGATCCCGTCGGGCCCGGCGCGACGGTGGAGCTTTTGTTCACCCTGAGAAACTTTGACCGATCTTCGTCTGCCACCAACCTGAGTTTTACTGACGACCTGAATGCAATGCTGGCGGGGACGACCCTGCAAAGTGTCGGCGCAAACTCATGTAGCGGTGGAACCCTTACCGGGGTAGGCACCGGCTTGATCACTTTCAGCGGGGCCACGCTAGCACCGGGCGCGTCCTGTACGGTGTCCGCCAATGTCGCAGTACCGTCCGGGGCGTCCCCGGGAATCTTCACAAACACCACGTCCAGTTTCACTGGCGAGATTGGCGGCAACCCTGTCACGGGCGATCCGGCGACAGATACCTTGTCGATCCCTTCCGCCCTCCCGATCCTGACAATGGATTTCACACCCGCTCAGGCGGATGGTGGGGATACGGTTTCCGCGGACTTCACGATCACCAATTCATCCAGCACGTCCGGCTTGACCGACATCGCTTTCACCTTCCCGTTCAACTCCTTCTTTTCCGGGGCAACGGCCTCAAGCGTACCGGTCGCAAACAGCTGTGGCACGGGATCAATTTTCTTCACCGCACCCAACGCCGGACTCGTTCAGTTCGACGTCTCGGGTGCCAATCTTCCCGCTGGCGGCTCCTGTAGCTTCAGCTTCGGCATGACACTTGCAAACAATACGCCGGCTGGCGATGTCACGGCCACGACCACTCAGGTTTCGGCTCAGGTGGGCGGGGCAAGTGTCACCGGGTCTGCCGCCAGCGCGACACTGTCGGTTGGGAGTGACAACGAAGTCAATTTCTCCAAACTGTTCCAGACAAACCCGGTTTTGGCCGGGAACAGCACGGTCTTGGAATTCCGTCTCTCGGCCCCTCGCGAAAACCTCGTTGATGTCACCGGGGTAACGTTTACCGATGATCTGAGTGCGATGTTGGCCGGGGCCACCGCGACAGGATTGCCCATTGTCAACGCCTGTGGGGATGGCACGCTCTCGGGGTCGGCGGGTGATACGTTCCTGACTCTGTCGGGCGCCACGCTGTCGCCGGAAGAAGACTGTGTCATCACGGTGCCTGTGTCCATCCCCGCAGGCGCAACGGCTGGTGATTTCCCGAACCAGACCAGCGGGCTGACCGGAACGGCGGGAACATCCCCGGTCACGGCCTTGCCCGCAGAAGCGACACTTACAGTGCAAACCGATGGCGGGTTGCCACCGATCACGACGGCTGAATTCCTGGGTGGACCGTTTTTGCCGGGCGATACCGTGACGCTTCGCTACACGATCGCGAACCCCAATACTTCCCAAGCCCTGACGAGTTTGATCTTTACCCACAACCTGGGCTCAGTTCCGGGCCTCACCACAACAGGGGCGCTGCCGACAAACCCTTGCGGTGGGTCCAGCTCAATCACGGGGACCACATTCGTTATCTTCGTGGGCGGGGAAGTTCCGGCCGGAGACAGCTGCACATTCGATGTGGACGTCTTGATCCCCGTCAGCGCGGATTCCCAATCGGCAACCATCGACACATCGAGCGTGAACGGCAGTGCGGGTCCAACCGCCGTGGTCGGAAACCCCGCAAGTGCCAATCTCGTGGTCGAGTCTGACTTCCTTGAGCTGTCAAAATCCTTCCTGGTGGATCCGGTTGTCGCCGGAAATTTTACCACGTTGCAATTTACGGTCACCAACACGTCAGCCACCAATACGGCTACAGGCATCGGATTTACGGATGACCTTGATGTGATGCTGACCGGCGCTGTGGCGTCCGGCTTGCCAACAGCAAGCGTGTGTGGTGCATCGTCCAATTTGACCGGTACATCCACGATCACATTGACCGGCGGTGAACTTGCGCCGGGGGCAAGTTGTTCTTTCTTGGTCCCTGTATCGATCCCGGGGGCGACAACGCCCGGAACCTTCACGAATGTTACATCGGATATCACAGGCATGTCCGGTACAGCGACAATCACTGGACCCTCGGCACAAGCGTCTTTGAGTGTCACATCGTCTGCCGTCCCGGTCTTTACCAAGGCATTCAGCGCTCCATCCACGCCCGTCGGGTCTTCAGTTGATCTGACGTTCACCATTCAGAACCCGGGCTCAAGCGCCATTTCGGACTTGGGCTTTATAGATGATCTTTCCGCGTTCCTGACCGGTGTTCAGGCAACCAGCACACCAGTGTCCGGTTGCGGCGGGACGCTGTCGGGCACATCCAGTCTGACCTTCACCGGTGGCTCACTCGCAGCGGGCAGCACCTGTTCCATCACGACAACCCTTCAAATCCCCGCAAGTGCAACACCGGGTACCTTCACGAATACGACGTCAGACTTGTCTTCCGCGGGATTGCTCGTTGCCTCCCCGGCCACGGCCAATCTCGAAGTGGTCAACTTGGCTGATCTGAGTGTGTCAATCTCTGACAATGTCGATCCCGTTCTTGCGGGCGGCACCGTCATCTACTCGGTCAACGTGTCAAACGCGGGTCCTAATCCTTCCGACAGCACCGTGTCAAACTTCACACTGCCCGCAGGTCTTACCTTCGTGTCGACCTCCGGCTGCGCGGAAGATCCAAGCGGTGTGCCGACCTGTACACTGGGCAGCATCGCAGCGGGCAGCAGCAGCAGCTACACTGTAACGGCAACGGCGGACGCATCCACGACCGGCACCGTGACCGCGTCGGCATCGGTTTCCTCTTCGGCGTCTGATCCCGACACGGGCAACAACACGGCGAATGAAACGACGACGGTGAACCCCAGCGCAGACATTTCCATCACCAAGACGGACAGCCTCACATCGATCCGGGCAGGCGATACGCTGAACTACACGATCGTGGTCAGCAATGCCGGCCCGTCAACCGACCCGAGCGTGGGTGTGGGCGATACGTTCCCCTCTGATCTGACCTGCACCTACACATCCGTCGCGGCGGGTGGCGCAACTGGAAACGCGGCATCTGGCAGTGGCAACTTGTCTGAAACCCTGTCCATGCCATCGGGGTCCAGTGTGACCTATACCGCCGCCTGCGTGGTGTCGGCAACAGCGACGGGAACTCTGACCAACACGGCCACGGCCAGCGCATCGGTCAATGATCCGGACACTGGAAACAACAGCGCCACGGACAGCGACACGACTGTGGTGGTTCCGATGCTTGGGTTCGCACAAGCCTTTGCCCCTGCCACGATCGCACAAGGTGAAACTTCGACCGTGACCTTCACGATCGACAACACGGCCAACGCGGTCAATGTGAGCGCACTGGCCTTCACAAACTCGCTGCCAGCCGGTGTCGAAGTGGCGCCATCACCCAATGCCTCATCCACATGCGGCACCTTTGGCGCAACAGCGGGTGCCACAAGCCTGAGCCTGAGCGGCGGCGCAGTCACGGCCGGCAACAGCTGTACGGTATCGGTAGATGTGCGCGGTGTGGGTTTCGGGGCGTTCGTGAACACCACCTCCACCCTCACCTCAAACGTGCCGGATGCACCACCTGCGCAGGCCGTGCTGACCGTTACAGCGTTCCCGCTGGATGCTTTGATGGCCTTCAACCCGACCACCATCAACCAGTTTGAAACCACCACGATCACCTACACACTGCGGAACTTCTCCACTCTGCAAGCGACGAGCGTGGCCTTGTCGGACACATTGCCGTCGGGCGTGACGGTGGCCAACCCAAATGCGGCGACATCAACCTGCGGCGGCACGCTGACGGCTACGCCGGGCAGTTCGGACATCACGCTGACTGGAGGTGTGGTCGCGGATCGTAACACCTGCGAGATCAGTGTGAGTGTGATCGCGGCCAATCAGGGAAGTTTCACAAACAACACAGAAAGCCTGACATCGAACCTTGGCACCAGCACGGCGGCCTCTGCCAATCTACAGGTCAATGCGGCGATCACGGGCAACCTGACGATCATCCAGAATGCGGATATCGACGCGGCTTTCACCTTCACATCGACGACGACGGACCTGAACTTCACCCTCAATACCGTGGGTGGGACGGCGACCTTCGGACCGGTTGCGGTGGCTGCCGGAACGTATCAGGTTACGCAAAGTCGGCCGAACGGCGTCGGCAACGCCAGCGTCACCTGCAACGATGCCAACAGCACGGGTAACGCGGCGACTGGCGTTTTGACCATACAGCTTGAGGTATTGGAAAACCTGACCTGTACCTTCACGTCGATTGAAACGCGCCAGACGACGATCAATACGATCAACCGATTCCTGACAAAGCGCGCCGATCTGATCCTGTCCTCGGAACCCAGCAACAACCGCCGGATTGGCCGGTTGCAGGGCGGGTCTGACAATCCGACGCGGTTGAGCTTCACCCGCGGTGATCTGAACGCTCTTCTGCCCTTCACAATGCAGCTTGGTGACGGCGGGGACTACACGTTCTCCACCAACCTGTCGCAGGTCACGCAGGCGATTAACTCGGTTCCGCTGGCCTTTGGCGATCCGGGTGATACCCGCCTGATAGACACCTATAAATGGGATGTCTGGGTCCAATTGCAGCACAAGAGGTTCGAAAGTGGGCAGGACGACGGTCGCTTCACCATTCTGCACTTTGGTGTGGACTACCTGCTGAACCCTGACCTGCTGGTGGGTGCGATGGTGCAGGTGGATTACCTTGAAGATCGCAACCCCACGCAGAATTCAAGCGTGGATGGCACGGGCTGGATGGTCGGGCCTTATGTTACAGCGCGGTTGCAGGAAAACCTGTATTTCGATGGCCGGATCGCGGCAGGAACTTCGACCAACGACATCAGTCCGTTTGGCACCTATACGGATGAGTTTGACACTTTCCGCTGGATGGCCTCGGCCGAGTTCGTCGGGGACTTCACAGCTGGCGATTGGACGATCCGACCGGCGACCAGCCTGTCTTACTTTGAAGAAAAGCAATACGGGTATGTAGATGGGGTGAACGTGTTTATCCCGTCCCAAACAGTTGCCGTGGGCCAATTCAGGTTGGGACCGACCTTCTTGCATACCTATGTCTCACCAAGGGGCGTGCGATATGGGACGAGCTTTGGCTTTGACGCCATCTACAGCTTCTCTGGCACGTCCGGTGTCACCGTAACAACGCCGACGCCGCCCTCAGATGGCTGGCGCGGACGGGTTCAGGCCGGCGTCGATTTCGATCTGGGCCAGGGAGCGACGATCAATGTGGCCAGCAGCTATGATGGCATCGGGCAAGGCGATCTGGATATTTTCGGGCTGTCCCTTGAGGTAAATATCCCGATCCAGAAGGCGACCGCGCGTTAACGCAATCCAAGGTTGGCGCTCGGTCGAAGCGACCGGGCACCAACCATTCTTCTACTTCGTTATGATCTCCGGTCCCATCACCGCATTGGGAAGGGTCGTGGAAATGGCCGGGATGTAGGTCACCATGATCAGGAAGATGAACATGATCCCGAGGAACGGGAGCGCGGCGCGCACAACACCCATCATCGACATGTTCGCAACCCCGGCCGTAACGAATAAATTGAGCCCGACTGGCGGCGTGATCATCCCGATTTCCATGTTCACGACCATGATAATGCCGAGGTGAATTGGGTCGATTCCCAGTTCAATCGCAATGGGGAACACAAGGGGGGCAACGATGACCAGAAGGCCCGAGGGCTCCATGAATTGCCCACCGATCAGAAGGATCACATTGACCACGATCAGGAAGGTCACTGGCCCGAAACCATAAGACAGCATCGCCTCAGTGATCTTTTGAGGTATCTGTTCGTCAGTGATGACATGCTTCAGCAGCAGGGCGTTGGCGATGACAAACATCAGCGTAATGATCAGCTTGCCCGCATCGCGCAGGGTGCCCACCGTGTCGGGGTGCCAGAAAGCCGTCAGTAGCGCATGGGGTTTGCGCAACAGGCTTTGACCGCCGGCAAGCGGCCCGATATCGCGATAGATGAAGCAGGCTGCAAAGAACGCGTAGACAGAGGCGACGGCAGCGGCCTCGGTCGGCGTGAAGATTGCACCCGTAACACCGGGAATGCCGTAGATGCCGATCATGATGATCACGATCAGAAGAAGGCCCCAGACGGCAGCGCGGAAACTGGCAAAGATCTCGCTTAAACCTGCGAACTCCCCTTTCGGCATGTTTTTGATCCGCGCCATCACGTAGATGCCGATCATTAGCATCACACCAGCCATGATGCCGGGGATGACGCCAGCAAGGAACATGCGGCCGACGGAGACCTCGACCGCCGCCGCATAGACCACCATCACGATGGACGGCGGGATCAGAATGCCAAGCGTCCCCGCATTGGCGATCACCCCAGCGGCGAACTCTTTGGTGTAGCCAACCTGCCGCATGGCGGCGATCACGATGGTACCGATGGCGACCACGGTCGCAGGCGACGACCCTGAAAGGGCCGCGAAAATCATGCAGGAGAGGACCCCGGCAATGGCCAGCCCGCCGCGCAGATGGCCGACCAGCGCGATGGAAAACCGAATGATCCGCTGTGCCACGCCGCCTGTCGACATGAAGCTGGAGGCGAGAATGAAGAAGGGGATCGCCAGCAGGGTGGAATGGCCCTCAAACGCCTCAAAGAGTGTCTGCGCCACCGAAGCCAGAGAGGTGTCGGAAAAGGCCAGCAGGAAAACGATAGACGAAAAGCCCAGCGAGATTGCGATCGGCACACCGATCAGCATGAGGCCGATGACCATCAGGAAAAGAAGCAGGATTTCCACCGGAATTAGTCCTTCAACTTGGCGGCCGCTTCGGCCACCTCTTCTTCGGCCTCGTGGGAAACGATGATCAGATCCTGCTCCCCCCGCCACACGCGCAGGCCGACTTGCAAGAATCGAATGACCAGAAGCAGGGCAGACAATGGCAACACGACATAGGGCACCACTTTGGGCAGTTTTTCGTATTCGAAGCCCTCATTGAACACGTCTTCAAGCCAAGTCAGGAAGAAGGGGACAGGGATGTCCTGCGTTTCGTACCAGCCTTGGCCGCGCACCTCTTCAAACCCGGTCGGGAACCATTGACCGGACGTCGGATAAAGGTTGGCGTAGGGCGCCCAGTAGTCCCACGCGCCTTTGAGAAACAGCAGGGCGTAGGTAAGGCAGACCGCAACAGAAATAAGCGCAAGAGTGCGTCGCGTCCCGCCCGACGCCATATTCGCGATCGCATCCACTCCCAGATGCAGGGTGTTCTTCACGGCATAACTGGCGCCCAGAAGAACGAGCCATGCAAACAGGAACACGGTTAGCTCCAGTGCGTAGAAGATATTGGCATTGAAGACATAACGCGCGACCACATTCGCAAAGGTGAATAAGGTCATGAGCCCGAGAATGATCGCGATGAAGGTTTCCTCAATGCGGTCAAAACGACTGGATGGGCCTGATTTGGCAGCCATGATCGCCCCCGATGATGTAGTGGTTGCTGTTCGGGCGCCAGTTTCCCGGCGCCCGATCGTTCAGCTGATCAGTTGGTCAACGACGCATTGATCGCTTGTGCCGCGTCGATGTTTTCCTGTCCGACATCACCGGCGAACTTGTCCCAAACCGGTTTCATCACGTCGACCCAGGCTTGACGCTCTTCCGCGCTCAGTTCACGCACAACGCCACCGGCGTCGATGATCGCCTGTTTGGCATCTGCATTGACGGCAGTGGATTCCTTGTTCCGCGTCTCAGTCACCTCCGCGACGATGGTGAGGAATTGTTCACGCACATCCGCGTCCAGACCGTTCAACCAGTCGATATTGGTCACCAGCAAATAGTCGATGATCCCATGATCGGTCTGTGTCACACCGTCCTGGACCTCAAAGAATTTCTTGCCGTAGATGTTCGACCAGGTGTTTTCCTGCCCATCCACAACACCCTGTTGCAGCGCGCCGTAGACTTCCGAGAAGGCCATTTTCTGCGGGGAGCCGCCGATGGCCTCCATCTGTGCGACCAGCACGTCAGAGCTTTGCACGCGGAACTTCAGACCGTTGGCATCGGTGGGCGCAACCAGCGGCACGTTTGCCGACATTTGCTTCATGCCATTGTGCCAATAGGCCAGACCCTGAAGGCCACGACGCTGCATGGAATCCAGCATCGCCTGACCGGCGTCGGACGCTTGAAACGCCTCTACCGCCTCAATGTCCTTGAACATGAACGGCAAGTCAAAGATGCGGAACTGCTTGGTAAATTTTTCAAACTTCGACAGCGACGGGGCTGCAAGCTGCACGTCGCCCTGAAGCATCGCCTCAAGCACCTTGTTGTCATTGTAGAGCGTGGAGTTCGGGAACACCTCCATGCACATGGTGCCGTCCATTTCTTCGTTCACGCGGCTTTCAAGCAGCGAGGCGGCGATACCTTTGGGGTGTTTGTCAGTGTTCGTGACATGGCTGAACTTCACGACGATCTCGCCATCTTCGCATGCAGCAGCTGCGATGGATGGCACGGAAACGACGGCCGCGATGCAGGCCGCTTTGAGAATATTTTTCATACTGTCCTCCTTGTTGGCGCTCCTCCGCGCCAGTGACACTACTACGCCTGAGCATGATTTTTGTAACAAGATGGAATGTTCGAAAATTTTTTTCTTATATTTTTCAAAGCGTTACGAATGGTCCGAGACGAAGGCTTGCGCGTTTGTCCGAAATCTCGGACAAACTGGAACTGATGAACCCGCTGTCAAACACCCGTTTGCGCCTGATCCTGGCCTATGCACTTTACGCCGTTCTAGTGAGCATTTTGGCTGTATTTTTCTATCAAAACACGGTCCGCAGCACGCTAACAGACTTGAACAAAGCAGGAGAAGTGCGACTGACCGAGGCGGTGGGTGTGTTGCGTCTTCAGATTGACGGATATCGGGCACTGGCCAATGTGATTGCGGATGATCCTTTGATGGCGCAAGCGCTTCTGACCGGAGATCACGCGCAAGCGGATTCGGCGCTTGAAGACTTTGAAGCAACCTATGGTCCTTGGCGGATTGATCTTGTTGGTCCCGACGGGCAGCTTGTGTCGTCTTCGGCGTCGGCAGATCCGGGCGTGAATTACCCAACACCGCTGCTGCGCGCGGCCTTGAACAACCGGCTTGGGTTCGCATTGGCGCAAGAGGATGGTCAGCGTCTGATCCGGCTGAGCCGTGGGGTTCTGGTTCGCGATGCGAGGCCCAGCGGCATCGTCGTGGTATCCATATCGCTGTCCGCGTTGGAATTCGAATGGCCGGTTTCGCCTGAAACCATCGTGTTTTTTGATGCCGAAGAGATCGCGTTTTCGTCCAACAGGCCCAGTCTTTTGCTTCTGTCCCGCGGGGAGGACCCGGAGGAAACGCCCTTTGACCTCACGGAAACAGGCCAAATTGGTGCGTTGCAGCTTTGGCGTTTCGTGCCACCCGACAGTGCGGCAATCGAAGTGATCAAATCGGAAAAATTCGTGCCGCACCTCAATCTGACGGGTGTGATTTTCCTTGATACCGCCGGGGCGAGGGCCACCGCACAACAACGCACGATCCTGTTTCTGGCCGGGGCCGTTGTGCTTGGCCTGATCGGCACAGTGGCTCTGCAACAAAGGCGGCGGCGCGTGCTTGAAGAGAAGTATAGCGCAGAGCTTGAAGCGCGGGTCGAGGCGCGCACGGCAGAATTGCGCGGCGCGCAGGGCGCGCTGGTAGAGGCATCAAAACTGGCCGCATTGGGGCGGCTGTCCGCAGGGATCAGTCACGAACTGAACCAACCTCTGGCGGCCATCCTGAATTTTGCCGAGAACGGACAGACCTTTATCGCGCGTGGCAAGCCAGAGACCGCCGCGCAGAATCTGACACTGATCTCCGATCAGGTTCGGCGCATCACGCGGATCATCGGCAATCTGCGCGCCTTTGCCCGACAGGAAACAGCCCCCACCGGCCAGGTTGATTTCGCCGCCGCAGTGGAAGAAGCCATCCAGTTGGCAAAAGAGGACATCCGCACTGCTGGTGTGCAAGTGAACCGAAGTATCCCGGGGGAAAAAGTGCCCGTGCTGGCCGGGCAAGTGCGGTTGGAACAAGTTGTTTTGAACCTGATCACCAATGCGCTGGACGCCATGACGGACAGTTCGGAAAAGCGCCTTGATGTGATCCTAAGACAGCAGAAAAGCGAGGCGATTTTAACGGTGTCCGATACCGGGAACGGCATCGCCGACCCGACCGCCGTGTTTGAGCCGTTCTACACCACCAAAGAACTTGGATCCTCCAAGGGACTGGGCATGGGTCTGGCCCTGTCGCATGGGATCATCGCGCGTTTCGGCGGGCAACTGTCTTGCCGCAATCTGGAACGCGGCGCGGAGTTTACCGTGTCACTGCCCCTCCAGACGGAGGCCCTGACCGATGCTTAGGAAGGTGCTATTGATCGAAGACGATCCAGTGTTGCGCACTTCCATCGAACAAACCCTCTTGCTGGAAGATCTGGAGCCTATCCCCACAAATGGCTTCACGCAGGCGCGACGATCAATCCGATCCAATTTCAGAGGGGTGATCTTGTCTGACATTCGCATGCCAGATCGGGACGGATTCGAGGTGCTACAATTTGCAAAAGCCCGGGATACGAATTTGCCTGTGATCTTGCTGACGGGCCATTCGGATGTACCCACGGCGATGCGCGCAGTGCGGGATGGGGCCTATGAATACCTCGAAAAACCCTGCGACCCGCGCCGATTGGTAGATGTGCTGACCCGTGCGCTGGAACATCGAACCGTGGTGCTTGAAAACCGGGCCATGCGTGAAGAACTGGATCAGGATAGACCTGATGAAGAAACCGGATCGCTGACAGAACGGCTGGTGGCCCATGAACGGCAGATCATCGAACAGGCGCTTCTTGCTGAGGGCGGCAAGGTCGCGGCGGCGGCGACACGGCTGGGTATCCCGCGCAACACTCTCTATGATCGAATGACGAAGTTACAAATCGTGGCAAAGGCGTTTCGCAATAGTTAACGAAAACTTGGCGTCAAATGAGCGTCACAATCGTCGGTTTGCACCACTTTTGGATCAAAACAACGTGGGCCGATCAGGTCTAACACATTGCAAATATAAACTATTTTCACATTTTCCGGCGCCCGTCGCTTTTCAGGAGACATCGCCGTTCAGTGCAATAAGGTAGGGCACGGGAAGAAGAGAAGTCACGCGGGGGAATCATGTTCAATCCAACAGCCGTCACGGCGGATGCGTTTGGTGATCATCTTTCGGATACCTACCTGACCTATTTCTCCGGCCGCGCGCCGCAACATGCCGCCTATCTGAAGGGGGCCGCTCGACTTGTGTTGGAACGGTTGGCCAATTCAGACGCGCTTTATCACAACGCCGAACACACGATGATGGTCACTTTGGTGGGTCAGCAGATTTTGCGCGGTCGCCTTCTGACGGAAGCGCTGCATCCCGATGACTGGCTGCATTTCATTCTGGCGCTTCTGGTACATGACATTGGCTATTCACGGGGCGCCTGCCCCGGCGACACGGACAGATCTTTTGTCATTGACCAAGAGGGCAACACGATTACGCCGCCGCGCGGGGCCTCTGACGCATTTCTGAGCGCGTATCATGTTGATCGCGGTATCATGTACATCCGCAATCGCTTTGGCCCGTCCCACACGATTGACGAAGAACGCATTGTCCGCGCGGTGGATTACACGCGCTTTCCGGTGCCGGATGATCCGGCCTATCACGATACCGAAAGTGAGCCGGCCCTCGTGCGGGCAGCTGATCTGATCGGTCAGATGGCCGACCCTTTCTATCACCGCAAGATCAACGCCCTGTTTCATGAATTTCAAGAAACCGGGGCCAATGAAAAGCTGGGCTATGACAACCCCATGGACCTGATGGAGAAGTACCCTGATTTCTTCTGGTCACAAGTGTCGCCCTTGATCCAGCCCGCACTGGGCATGCTGGAGTTGACGATGGAAGGCAAGGAATGGGTCGCGCAGCTTTACAACCAAGTCTTTCAGGCCGAGCGTCAATCCACCTTCCTCGGCCCCTTCCCCGGCGCAGAGTAAGTCACTTTTTACAGCGCTTTAGGCGACCTATACCCGCAATCCCGTCACAAAACTTGTCAGATCAAATTCGGCGTGCAACCCTCACGCGTCGATGCGGAATCAGCGCCCTTCGATGTGTAGGTTTAGGGGGATGCATGCTGTCGTCGATTACACCAGAGATGTTTTATCTGTGGGCGGGATACCTTGGCGTAGCCTTCTATATCGGGTCCTACATCGGATTGCAGACGGGCTTTATCCCAGGGGTTGGGTACGCCTATGCACTGTGCAATCTGACCGGCGCATCACTGGTTCTGATCAGCCTCATTCATGAATGGAACCGCGCCTCTGCCATGATCAGCGTGGCGTGGATCGTGATCAGCCTTGTGGGCATTACGCGGACGTTCCTGATCAAACGCCGCCTGCATTTTTCATCAGAGGAGGAACAGTTCCTTAAAAGCGGCCTGCCGGGCATCCCGAGGGAGGTTGCCCGCAAAATCATGGATGCAGGCAATTGGCTGACGCTTGGGCCGGACACACACCTCACCTACGAAGGTCAGCCGGTCACGCATCTTTACTTCATCCTGCAAGGCACGGCGGGTGTGTTCGTGATGAACAATAAGGTCGCCGAATTGCACGAAGGTTTCATTGGCGAATTGAACGTGATGGAGGGCGGCCCTGCATCAGCCTCCGTCAAGGCGCTCAAGAACACGCGGGTGTTTTGCGTGTCTGGCAAGGCGCTGCGCCAGATGACAAAGGCCGATACGCAAACCAGCCTTTATCTGGAAACGCACCTGTCAACATCCACCAAACAGAAACTCATGCAGGCGAATTTGCAGCTATCGGCGACAAAAGAGGCCTGAGGCGCGCCATTATGTGATGTGCTTCACACTATATCGCGGGAAACAGTGTTATTAATTGTCCTGAATGATCAAAGCGTTGACTTGTAAGACACAAGTGATCAGTCTTATTTGCGATAATTCTTGGGGTGTTTTGATGGTAAAATTTCGAAGACTGAAGTCGCTTTTGACGACGGTCAGCGCCGCGTGCCTGATTGGCGTGACCGGTGCGGCCCATGCCATCACACTGGAAGATGCGGTTCGCGCTGCCGTGACGTCCAACCCCACGTCCCGGGCGGCGGACGCAAATGTGCGCGCTTCCGCCATGGAGCTTTTGCAGCTTGAGCGGGAGTACATGCCGACGCTGAATTTGTATGGCGAAGTGGGCGCGAGCTATTTCGACGATGCGGACCGCCTCAATGCTTTTGATCAGCGGGACACCAAGATCTATCGCGAAGTCGGTATCGTCGGGGAATTGACACTCTTTGATGGCTATCGTCGCGCCAATCTTGTCTATCAAAATGCGGCGGCCTTGGACGGGGCGATTTTCCGTTTGCTCGATGCATCTGAAACAATGGCCCTGAATGCGGTCGAAGCCTACATTGACGTGCTGCGCCATCGCAGCCTGCTCAATGTCACAGCCCAGAATATCGCGCGCCACCGGGAAATCATCCGACAGGTCGATGAATTGATCGATGCGGGCCGTCTGCCCTCTTCCACCGGATTTGAGGCGCAGGAACGCCTTTTGGCCGCCCAGATGAGCCAGGTGGAAGTGCGACAGGCGCTGTTCGACGCAAATTCGAGGTTCCTCGCCGTGGTGGGCAAGGATCCCGATGGGCAAATGCATGTGCCGTTCGTCAAGAACCTGCCGCTGCAGAAACGCGAATTCGTAATCCGCAGCGTGCGCAACAATTTTCGCCTCAAACAGTTTGAGACGAACATTCAGGCGGCTGAATTTGACGAGACTGTCCAGAAATCTGATGAATTACCGCAGATCCGCCTTCAGGCCGGGGCCCGCCACGGGCGCGAGGTCAGCGGCACGCAAGGCAGTGAATCGGACGTGTTCGTGGGGCTGCGCGCCGATTGGGAATTTTACGCAGGTGGCCGCGACGCACGTGAGCGTGCCTTGAAACATCGCACATCCGAGGCCCGCGCCGAGCGTGACGCCGTACGGCGCGACGTCTTTGAGATGGCAGAGAACACGTGGCATGCCTACGACGCCAATATTGAGCGGACCGTCCTATTAAGCCGCCGCCTGACCGCGGCCCGACAAACATCGCGACAGTATGAAGAACAGTTTCAAACCGGGTCGCGCAGCTTGATCGATGTTCTTGATGCAGAAGCGACGGTGTTCAACGTGCAGTTCGAAAAGGTGAGTGCGGAAGCGTCGTTTACCTTCAGCCAGTACCGGCTTTTGGCGTCGCAGGGCCTTTTGGCAAAACGGTTCAACGTCACGGCGGCGAACGTTCCGCTGAACCCGGACTTCGTGGCACGTTCGACGTCTTCGGCGCGTCCGCAGTCGATCTTCAAAACTGAGATCAAGGCCCTCGAATGAACTCCGGGCAGACGGCGGGTTTGAAAGCTGCACCGTCTGTAGCGTCCCCAGCGGCGTCTCAAGGGACTGATATGGCACCCCATCTGGGCCTCAGTGCTGTTGCATGGATGGCCAATTTCCACGGCCAACCCTGGAGCGACGAGGCCGTGCGCGCGCGCATGGTCGCAGGCTTTGACCCGCGCGATCCCGTCAGCATTTCGCGCGCTTTGAGCGCGGTCGGACTGCGATCTCGCATCGTGCTGCGCCGGCTGGGGTCCATTGATCCGGCGGTTCTGCCCTGTTTGATATTCCGCGACACTGGTTCTCCCTTGGTGTTGACCGGTTTTTCACCCGACAAACGCAGCGCGCGTGTCATTGACCCGGACCGGGATGAGCCAGAACGGGAAACCTCTATCCGCGATCTGAAACGGCGCATGAGGCGGGAAGTCATGTTGGTGACGCCGGAAGGCGCGCTGGCCGACAGAAAGCTGTCTGAAAAGCCCGAGAAGCATCAGAAGCACTGGTTCTGGGGGCCAATCCGGGAAAACCGCAGCGGATGGTTGCAGGTCTTTTTCTCTGCGCTTTGCATCAATGTTCTCGGCCTCGCCCTGCCGATTTTCGTGATGAACGTCTACGACAAGGTGATCCCCAATCTGGCCTTTGTGACGCTGTGGACACTTGCGCTGGGCGTAATCATCGCGCTGGTGCTGGATCTTGCGCTGCGGAGTTTGCGCGCTCGCGCTTTGGAAACGGTGGGGCGGCGGCTGGATACGGGGATTGCGTCCTCTCTTTTTGGGCACGCGATGGCGCTTCGTCCGTTGTCGCGAAAAAACGGCACGTCCGTTCTGACCAGTCATATCCGGGATTTTGAGACTGTTCGGGAATTTTTCAGTTCCGCAAGTTTCGTATCCCTGATTGATCTTCTGTTCATCGGCGTCTTTATCTTCGTGCTCTACGTGCTGGTGGGGCCATTGGCCCTTGTCCCACTTCTTGCGCTGCCGGCGGTGTTCCTTCTCGCCATCATCGCACAATTGCCCATGGGACGGATTGCCATTGAGGCACAGGAACTGGCGGGGCGGCGGCAATCAGTACTGATCGAAAGCCTGATCGGGCTCGAGACGATCAAGACACTCAATGCGGAACCCGTGATGCAGCGCGAATGGGAACGGGCCAGTGCGGCGTCCTCGCGCGTCAATGGGCGCACGCGGTTCTGGTCCAACTTCGCCACTTCCGGCACACAGATGATCCAACAATTCGTTTCCGTGGCGATCATCGTCTGGGGCGTGTTTTTGGTCTCTGACGGTGTGATCACGGTGGGCGCGCTGATCGCGGCAAACATTCTGGCCGGGCGCGCGCTTGCCCCGCTGGGCGCCATCGCCCAGACGATCTTCCGCGCGCAATATGCGATCCGGTCCCTGCGCGCGCTCACAGAATTCATGGCCATCGCGCCGGAACGGTCCGCCGAGGTCGAAAGTAGCGCGCGCATCACGACAGGTGCCTTGGTGCTGGAGGATGTGAGGTTCAAGTATGAAGGCGCAGAGCGTTACGCCATTTCCGGGCTTTCCATGACGTTGGATGCGGGCGGTTGTATCGCACTTCTGGGTCGTGTGGGATCAGGCAAAAGCACGATGGGAAAGCTGCTTTGCGGTTTGTTAGAGCCTGAAACAGGGACTGTCTTGATCGATGGACGCAGTGCTGCGCAATACGATCCGGCGGAACTGCGAGCCGGTGTAGGTTACATGCCGCAGGACCCGGAGTTTTTCACCGGCACGCTGCGTGAAAATCTGGTCATCGGCAAACCCCATGCAACCGATGCGGACCTTGAAGAGGCATTGCGCAATGCCGCGATGGCCCATTTTGTGGCTGGCGATCCCGCAGGCTTATCCCGGTTTATCGGCGAAAAGGGCGCGCAGTTATCGGGCGGCCAACGGCAGGGGCTGGCGCTGGCCCGGCTGATGTTGCGCAAGCCGAAACTCATGTTCCTGGACGAACCGACCAACGCCATGGATCACGACATGGAAATGGAGATCGTCAAGCGCTTGGGCGCGCTGAACAAGGCCGGTGTCGGGATGATCCTTTGCACTCATCGCCCCGCGCTGGCGCAGTTGGCGGATCGCTGGGTCGTGATGGACGGAGGCCGCATCATCGTCGATGACACGCGGCAGGCCGTGACCGAACAGTTGCGTAAGAAAGCGGGCAAGGGGGCGATTTAGACAGTGTTTGGCTCTCGTGTTGAAGATCGGTTCGTCAATGATGCCGCCTCTGAAAGCGGGGGAGGGCTTGGTGTTTGGGCGCTTCTGCTGGTGATCGGGCTGGGCATGGGCGCGTTTTTCACTTGGGCCTGGCTCTACGAGATCGAAGAGGTGACGCGTGCCACCGGGAAGGTCGTGCCATCGCGTCAGCTTCAGGTCGTGCAAAGCCTCGAAGGTGGGATCGTGGCCGCGCTGGAAGTGCGCGAAGGCGATTTGGTGGATGAAGGTGATGAACTGGCCCGCATTGATGACACCAGTGCAGGCTCTGATCTGGGCGAATTGCGCGAACGTGAGGCCGCGCTGATGGCCGCTGAAGCGCGGGTGGAGGCGGAGGCTGCGGGGTCTGAAACCGTCACCTTCGCGGGCGATCTTAAGGAACGTGCGCCAGCGGCGGTCGCGGCTGAAACGCAAGTTTTCCTTTCCCGGCAGAAGCAGCTTTTGGCGGAACTGTCTGTACTGAATGACCAGCTTGCCCAGCGCGAGGCGGCCTTGCGCGAAGCCACGGCAAATGTTGCCAAGCTGGAGGCGCAACTGGCCCCGCTCCGAGAAGAGACAGAGCTGACAGAAGGCTTGGTAGAGACAGGTTCGGTTCCACGCGTAGAATTTTTGCGCCTGCAAGGGGATTTGGCGCGGATCGGTGGGGAACTTGATATTTCGCGCGCTCGCATTCCAGGCATTGAAGCCTCTATCCGGGAGGCGGAGAACCAGATCGCATCGGCGCAGTCCTCATACGTGCTGACGGCGCGAGAGAAGGGCGCAGAAATCAGCGGCGAGTTGGCCATTCTGAGAGAGGCGATGCGCGCCGCGACGGATAAACTGACCCGCACCAGCCTGCGCGCACCCGTGCATGGGACGGTGAACCGGCTTCATGTGACGACAATCGGTGCTGTCGTTCAGCCTGGTGCGCCAATCGTGGAAATCGTGCCGCGCGATGATCAGTTGCTTGTCGAGGCGCAGATCAATCCGCGCGATGTTGCTTTCATCCGGCCCGGCCATCCGGCCTCGGTGAAAATCACGGCTTATGATTTTCTCGTCTATGGCGCACTGGATGGGACGGTGGAGCGGATTGGCGCGGATGCGCTGACCGATCCGGAAGGGAACCAGTATTTTCAGGTGATGGTGCGCACCGAAGAAAGCGCATTGCCCGCGGCGAGCGAGGGGACGTTGCCGATCAGCCCGGGCATGGTCGCGCAAGTGGATATTCAGACGGGGCGGAAAACGGTGATGGATTACCTTCTCCGGCCACTCAGACGCGCTCAGGCAGAGGCGCTTCGCGAACGTTAGAGCCTATTTCGACGTCGCAACGAAAACGCCGTCCCAATCCTTGCCGGGCGGCGCTACGGCAAAATCATCCAGACGACCTTCATAAAGTGCAATATACCCGGACATGTCGAAACCCAGCGACTCTCCCGCCCTATCAATCTCTTTCAAAGCCGCACGCGCGACGTCCCATTTCTGAGCCGCATAGGCCTCTCGCATCTTGAAATTCGCGGCCTCTAGCGCCTCAAATTCGGCAGTGGTCTTGATCTTTTCATCGCCCATTAAGGCGAACACGCGTTCCGGTTCCTGCTTGCCTTTGACGCGCAGCAGGTCCAGTTCAAGGATCGCGAACTGGCCCTTCACCGCCTGTGCCGTGGCGTCGCCCAGAATGATCCCCAAACCATAACTCTTCGATTGCCCTTCCAGCCGCGACGCGAGGTTCACCGCGTCCCCCAAGGCGGTATAATCAAACCGCGTGTCGCTGCCCATGTTGCCCACGACGCAGTTGCCCGTATTGAGGCCGATGCCCACATTGATCGGCAGAGAAACCTCCCCTTTCGCCTCCGCCTCCTCCGCGCGGGTGCGATTCAGTTCCGCCACATCGGCGAGCATGGCCAAGGCCGCACGACAGGCCGCGGATGGGTGATCGGTTAAGTCCAGAGGCGCATTCCAGAATGCCATCACAGCATCACCCATGAACTTGTCGATTGTGCCATTCTCTTTCAGTATGGCGTTGGACAGCACTGTGAGAAAACTGTTCATCAAATGTGTAAGCCCAGCCGGATCGTCGCGAAACCCTTCGGCGAGGGTGGTAAAGCCACGCACATCGCTGAAAAGTAGCGTCAAGTCACGGCGCTCACCTCCCAGAGTCAGCGCCTCTGGCTCCTGTTGAAGTTTCTCGACCAGATCGGGGGATACATATTGCCCAAATGCCCCTCGGATCTGGCGGCGTTCCTTCTCTTCCCGGATGTAATTGGCGCTGGCCATCATCATCAGGGTCAGAAGCGTCCCCAACGCAGGCCAGGTGGGATCAAGGAGAATGCGTTTGTCCTGAAACAGGTAAAAGGCCCCGACGACGTAGCCTGAGATCAGCAAAACCGCGAGGATGATGATCGTCCGCGCACCCATGATGGGCACCAAGAGAATGACGAGAAGGGACAAGCCCGCGAGGGTGAAAAGCTCCGCTGCCAACGTGTAATTGGGGCGGATGAGCAGGCTGTCAGCAAGGATATTTTCCAGAAGCTGTGCATGAACTTCAACCCCCGCCATGGACTGACCAAGTGCAGTCGGACGAAAATCCTCCAACCCGATGGCGGACGTCCCCACGAGGATAAGCTGCCCTGCCAGACGCCCCTGCGGCACCTCCCCCGACAGGAGATCACCAGCAGAGACATAACGTGCCGGACTGCTAGGCGTCAGGTAGGGCCAGACCGTGCCGTCCGCCGCAGTGCGGATCAGTTGGCCGCCCACCACGATACCGTCTACACCAGCAGCGTTGCCACGCAGCGCAAAGGCGTTTCCGCCTGTCGCCACGCGCAGAAGTTCCGGCGCAAGGCCGAGGCGCAATTCGTCCTCAACCAACATGGCGATCGGGAAGCGGCGGTAGATCCCATCGGAGTCCGGGCGCACGCTGAACACGCCACGCCCTGCGGCTGCGTCTTCCAGCACGGGCAGGTTCTGTACCAGATCGGGAAAGCGCGGCAGGAAAGGGCGCGGATCTTCCCCCAGAATGGCAAAGGGGACAGGGCGTATCTCAGCTTCGCGTTCGAGACCAGTGCGGGCAGACCGAACGCTGGTTTGTCCGAGGATCACGCGGGTTCGCCGAATGGCCTCCGCAAGGCGGGCATCATTGTCAGGTAGCTTCGAAAGCTGCGCGCGGACGTCTTCAGGCAAGCTATCGTTGTCAGTGGCAATCGCCGTTGGCGACAAACGATCCGCTTCAGCAAAGACAATGTCGAAGGCCATGGCCACTGCGCCTGCCTCAAAGCTCTTGATCACCAGATCCGCAACACGAGATCGGGGCCACGGCCATTGGCCATATGTCTCAAGACTGGGGTCATCAATATCGAGAATCGTCACCGGTGTGGGGGTGAATTCCCGTGGCTTGATCTGCTGATAAAAATCGAATGCGGCGAATCGTAGTTGCTGCACAGGTGCCGGATCAGCCACGCGTAAGGCCAACAGCACGCCCACAAGGCACACAGCCAACATTCGCCCGCCCAACGCCCATCTGATCACGCGCCAGATCATCACATCCCCTTTCCGGACAAACCAAAACCCGGTCATGCCGTAGGGTCAACCGTCTTGATCCAAAGTGACCTAAATTACTGAAAAATTGGTTCGAATCATTAAAACAGGTATTGTTCGCGGGTCGGGAATTTTTCCGGCCGTTGGGGGAATTATGAAGCGTTTTTTTGAAGATTACCGCGCCGGTATTGGCGAAGAATTTCAAGGTGTTAACCAAACGGTTGTAGCGCCTGGGACGGGTGGAGAAATCGCCGTTGGTGCCCCCGCCCACCTGTTCAACGCAGAGTTCGTTCGCGACGGTTCTGACCTTGTCTTGAAGAACAATGGTGTCGATGACATACGAATTGTCGACTATTTCGCACAAAAAACAGCCGCTGACCTGGTCGCCGATAATGGCGCGCGATTGACCGGTGAAACGGTGGAAAAGCTCGCGGGGCCAATGGCACCGGGTCAATATGCACAATCGGGTCAATCAGACAGTGTCGGCCCCATCGGGCAAGTGGAAACGCTGGAAGGCCTGGCGCAGGTGCAGCGCGCCGATGGCACGGTTGTTGATCTGACCCTTGGCATGAAAGTGTTCCAAAACGATGTGGTCAGCACGGCGGATGGTGGCAGTGTCTCGGTGACATTTCTGGACGGGACGGTTTTCACCCTGTCTGCCAATTCCCGAATGGTTCTGGATGAATTGATCTACACCCCCGAGGGAAACGGTAACTCTGCCACCTTCAGCCTGATCCAGGGTGGGTTTGTATTTGTCGCCGGTCAGGTGGCGAAAACCGGTGAGATGGATGTCACGACACCTTCGGCCACGATGGGTATTCGCGGGACGACCGTGTCGGCCAATATTGGCACCATTGAAGGAGTCTTGGCGCTGACCGTCGTCCTGCTGGAAGACTTTGACGGCAGTGGAACGGGCATTGTTCAGCTGTTTGATCTGGATGGCAACCTGATCACGACAATCACGGCAACAGATACGAAGTGGGTCGTGCCGCTGGGCGATGATGAACCCTACGAAATTACAATAACGGCGGCGGATGATGCGTCCATAGAAGCGATTTTGCTCGATGCCGCCAATGCTTACGCACAGGCCTATGCCCGGTTTGCAAATGGCGACAACTTTGTGCAGCAGGATGGCACAAGCAGCACGCCAAGCCCCACCGTGGATGATACGCCACCGGAATTGGATGGCGGCACAGACGAAGGCGGACCTGAATCCGATGAGGGCGAAGGCGGGTCTGATGGCGGCGGAGGTGGCGAAGGTTCCTTTGACCCGCTTGGAACAAACGAAGAAGATCCAACCGAACTGGATACACTTCCGGAAGAGAGCAACGACCCTCCGCTTGTGCCCGATACAGCCTTGGCTGCAAACGAAGATAACACGATCAGCGGCACCCTGCCCGGCGATGACCCGGATGGTGACGAGGTGTCCTTTACCCTCGATACTCCGCCTGCAAACGGCACGGTTACCCTGCTGGACACCGGCGCGTTTATTTACACGCCAAATGAGGATTTCAACGGCGAGGACTCGTTTACCTACACGGTGAACGACGGCAGTGGCGGGTCAACAACAGCAACGGTCACGGTCACCGTGGATCCGGTTAATGATGCGCCCATGCTGGTCTCCGAGGTTGACGTGACCGCGACCGAAGATGCGGGCCCGTTTAGTGGCACTGTCGCCGGGTCGTTTGTCGACGTGGACGGCGATACGCTGACCTTCAGCCTTGTCGTACCAGACGAGGGGCCACCAGCGCAGGTCTCGTCTATCATCGATACGTCGGTGGTCTTCCCTCTAGGCCCCGGTCCGTTCAACGGGTCCGTGGTGATGGAAGAAAACGGCGACTTCACCTACACGCCTGATCCGGATTTCGAAGGCACCGACAGCTTCACCTATCAGATCGACGATGGGAATGGCGGGGTTGTTCAGGGCACCGTTTCCATCACCGTGAATGGGGTGAATGACGCCCCTGTTGCGGGGAATGGCGACATCGAAGTAGATGAAGACGGATCGGTTTCTGGCAACCTGCTCGATTTCGCCTCCGACATCGACAATACGGACGAAGAGCTGACGTTCGCTGCCGCCGACAATTACTATGACGAGGAATATGAATACGAAGGTGAAGGTGAGTTCCAATTCGAATTCTCCTCGGAAGGTGGCCCGTTCAATGGGTCAGTCATCATCAATGAGGACGGCAGTTACACCTACACGCCTGACCCCGATTTCAACGGAACCGACAGCTTCGATTACCAAGTGACCGATCCGGACGGGGAGACGTCAACCGGCACGGTGTTTGTGACTGTGAATCCGGTGGACGATGTACCAGTCGCCAACGATGCCTCGTTCACCGTGGATGAGGACGGCTCTCTCACCGGTTCTGGCGTTCAGGTTACAGCCCAGAACCCGGATAATGAGGCGCTGTCCTTCGCCGTTCTGACACAGCCCTTGAACGGCACTGTGGTGATGAACGACGATGGGACGTTTACCTACACGCCCGATCCGGATTTCAACGGTACCGACACGTTCACCTATCAGGTGACCGACGGCACGTTCCTTGATCAGGGTTTTGACGAAAGCGTCCCGCAATTCGGCACTGTTACGGTGAATGTTGCGCCGCAAAACGACGCGCCGGAGGCCCAAAATCAGTTCTTCGAAGTGCCTGCCGTTGAGACGTTCGAGGGCACGATTGATGCCACCGATATTGATGGTGACAATCTGGAATTTTCTCTTGTGACCAGCGAGGAAGATGACCCGCTTGGAACCCTGACCGTCAATGAGGACGGAACGTTCACCTATGAGCGGGACGATTTTGGCGGTGGGTTCGACACGTTCACTGTCGCTATCACGGACGGGGAAGAAACCATCACCGTCGACGTCACGTTCGGCCTTGAAGATGACGGCGGCGAAGAAGCCGATGAACTTGGCCTGGACGTGGAGTTCAATCTGACAGCCACAGAGGATGCCCCAGCCGGCAGCGCCACTGTTACCGTTTCGCAGGTTGCCGCCTCACCCGTCAACATTGTCTTCGCGATGGATCAATCCGGCAGCTTTGCCCAGGAATTCGATGAACAGATCGCTGCTGTCAGAGACACCATCAAGGCCCTCGTGGATCAGTTTGAGGGGTCAAGTACACCGGTGACAATCCAACTGACGGTGTTCAACAGCTCTGCCACGAATTCCGGCCCGTTTGACTTGGCCACAGACGCAGAGATCGTGGATGGGGAGCTGACAGGCGCGATTGCCGACGCTCTGACGTTTATTGAGAACAACTTTCAGGGCGGCGGTACAAGCTGGGTATCGGCACTGAACGCGGCGGATAGTTTCTATGACAGTCAGGAAGATTTCTACCAAAGTCTGACAGATGAAACTGGCGAAGTCTTCGGCGACCCTTTCAACCTCTTCTATCTCATCACGGACGGGCAGCCTTCAGAAAACGACACAGCCATCGGCAACGCACTGGCCAATTTGCTGGGGCCAGATGGTCACGTCGTCAATATCGAAGCCTTCGGGATCGGAGAGGGCTTCAACACCGCGAAGCTGACACAAACTTACACTGTCGGAGGTGTGGACTATACCTTCGACACGGATGGTGACGGGATGATTCCTGTCGTGGGGATCACAGACCCTATTACGGGGCAAAACAACCTCAGTGAGATCCTGCTCGGCTCCGCTATTTTCTCGGCAGAACTGGCTTCCTTCCAACTGTCATTGGAGGCGGACGGAAGCAATCAAGGTGTGATCGCGGATGAATCAAGCGATGCGTTCGAAGAATTGGATCTGAACTTCCTCCTGTCTCTGGCGGAAGTCGACGGGATCGAGGATCTACTGGGCGACACCAACAACCTTCAGGCCGTGGCGGTTTTTGACACGGACGGTGATGTTGCAACGACCGATGACCAGATCACTGTTGTCAGCACCGCACAGGTTTCAGCGCCGGACACCGATGTGGATCTGACCGGCCTTGATGGGGCCGACCTTTTGCTAGGCGGGGACGGCAACGACACGCTGACCGGCAATGATGGCAACGATGCATTGTTTGGTGGTAGCGGCCTGAACGAACTGTACGGCGGTGCAGGCGATGACCTTCTGATCGTGAACGCGGTGCCCACGGCCGGGACGATCATCGATGGCGGGTCAGGCGATGATGACCAGCTCAGCTTTACAATGGCCGGTGACCTGACGGGCATTCTGCCGACGCTGACGATCAGTGACGTCGAAACTCTGGATATGGAAAACGGCAAGATTAATAGCCTGACACTGACATCAGAGGATGTTTCAGGGCTGTCATCTGAAGCAAGTGGTCTGGCGACTGAGCTCTTCTCCGGATTTGTCGGCTTCGATCCTGAAAACACGGTCATGGTGTTCGGAGATGAAGGCGATGTACTGAACCTGGATGCGCCAGACGGATTTATTGTCAACATCGGGACAGTGGTAGATGGGGAAGAGAGCTTCACACTTTATAGCTTCTTCAATCCCGGAAGCCCGGCAGCTGTGGTCGCCGTGGATGATGATGTTACCGTCAACGGGACGTTTGTTTCGTTCTGATCAAACGAACAGGTCATCCACCGATTTGGGGTGATGCGTAACGGGTTCGTGCCCGTCCACTGTCAGGATCACACTGTCGCCCACCTGCGCACGAAACCCTTGGACAGACACTGATCCATCGACGGCTAGCACCATCCCAGGCTGCAAAATGGTCGTATCGCCCGTCACAAGTTGCGGGCGTTCCAGAAAACTGAACCCTGTCGCGCGGCCGCAGCGGAACGGATATTCGTACCCAGCACCCTGAATGACCTCCGCATAGGCGGCATGGACGCTTTCGGCTGTCACCCCGGGCCGCAAGGCCGCCAAAGCAGCGGCTTGGCTTCTCAGGGCGACCTCATAGACCGGGATTTGGGACGGATCTGCCGGTTCGCCGATCCAGAATGTCCGATCGAACCCCAGCTTGAAGCGGTGGAAATTGGTCATCCCGCAAAAACACAGGAAAACCGGCTCCCCCTGTCGCATGATACGGGTTGAGGCGCGGTGGTGTGTCTTGGTGATTTCCGGACCCGAGGCCATGATTTGCAGGAAATGCGTGTTGGGAGACATATCCGCGTCATCATAATGGGCCGCCAGCAATTCTGCTGCCTTTCGTGTACCAGCTTGAGAGGTTGCGATTGCAACCTCGAACTCGGGTACACCATCGGCAATCGCGGCTCGTCCCGCGGCCATCATAGCGGTCGCTACTTGGCCTGCATGCCGCGCCAGTTGCAGTTCCGGTTCAGATTTTATCATGCGCATGTCCGACAAAATTGGCGTGACGCTGATGTACGCCTCAGGAGGCATGATCTGATCCACGTATGACCGCACGAGGGGCGGCATGTGATCAGGCTCAATTCCCAATTTAGAGACTGTTTTTAAGGCGTCGGGAATCTCCTCCCGCCATTCTTTCCCCATTCCGTCATTCCAGGCCGCGATACGATCCACCCGCGCATTGGCGAGTGCGGTATTGACGTCAATCGTCGGAGTGATCAGCAGACTGTCCCCCTGACGCGGCACGATCAGGACCGTGGGTCGTCCGAATTCCATGTGAAGGTAGTCGTAATACCCCGTCAGATAGTAGATGTTGTCGTCATCCGTGATGAAAGCGACGTCAATCCCGGCGTCCTCCAGCCGATAGCGCAGGTTTTGCATTCGATTTTCGAACAGGGTCATTTCGGCAACCGATCCCGCACCAGGGCGGACCAGAATTTCACACCGATTGGCAGCAAGGCATCATTGAAATCATAGTCGCTGGAATGGAGCGGTTGGCCGTGTGCCCCGCCCTCCCCATTACCCAGCAACAGAAAACAGCCAGGAACAGCGGCTGCGAAGTGGGCGAAATCCTCTGAAAAGCTCATGGGTTGGCGATCAGAAATAGAGTCTAATCTGGCTGAAGTTGCCGCTCGAAGCACTGCATCAACGGGTTCGCTTGCGTTGATCGTTTCAACGAATTCGGTGTTGAACGTCGTGTCAGCGGCAACGTCATGAGCGTCGGCAATGCCGGCCACCATCCGGCGCATGAGCGCCTCAATCGCGGTTCGATCTTCGGGGCTGCGTGCCCGCACATCGCCTTTCAGAACCGCGCGCCCGGGCAATACGTTCCTTTGCCCATCGGTTTTGAACTCGGTCACGGACACAACTGCCCCGGCACCCGGGGCAAGTTTGCGCGACACGATGGACTGAAGCGTCAGCACGATCTCCGCCCCGATGGTAATCGCGTCCCGCCCGACCTGCGGCATGGAGGCGTGGCCCCCCTGCCCGGTTACGGTGATCTCAAACAGACTCTCAGAGGAACAAATCAACCCTTTTCGGGTCGAAACCTGCCCTATTGCCGCACCCGGAAGGTTGTGGATCGCGTAGACCTCATCCATCGGGAACCGCTCCAACACGCCCTCATCAATCATCGCTTTGGCGCCCAGCCCGTGTTCTTCGTTTGGCTGGAAGACAAACACGACTGTCCCATCAAAATCGCGCGCTTCAGCCAGATGCGCGGCGGCGCCCAATAACATGGTTGTGTGCCCGTCATGGCCGCAAGCATGCATCACGCCAGAATTTTCCGACGCGTAGTCATGCGTGCTGGTTTCCTGGATCGGAAGCGCATCCATGTCTGCCCGCAACCCAATTGCCCGGTTGCCTTGCCCAGCGCGCAAGATCCCTACAACGCCGACGCCTTCATGCACCTCCAAACCCATATCGCGCAGCAATGCGGCGACACGGGCCTTTGTCCGGACCTCTTGAAAGCCCAGTTCGGGGTCGCGATGGAATTGATGGCGGAGGGCGATAAGGTCTTCAGTCTTCATGGCGTAAAGACTACGCAGGAAAAGCATGGTTGGCTACTCGCGCGGCAACCCCAGGCGGATGATGCCTTTGGTGTCGTGATCCGGGACAGGCTTGCCTTTTCGGTAGATCGTAATCTTCCCGCCCTGCGCCATTCGTTGCGCCACATCGCGCAGACCGGGCATCAAGGCCCGCCACGCCGCTTCATCTTCACAAAGGGCGCGCGCTGCCTCCGAGGGGCAGATCGTCTTGCCCGAACCGCGCTCAAGGCACAAGGTCAGGATCACCTGCTCGATTTCCTTGGTCGAAACTGCCATCCAGACACGAAAAAGGCCCGCCGCACCGGACAGGCCTTTTCCAAATTGGCCGAGATCAGCCGTAAACGGAATCTTTGCCGAAGTGCTTGGTCAGCATGTAGTAAATGACGGCGCGGTATTTGTTCCGCTCCGAACGACCATAGGTTTCGACGACGGAATTGATCGCATCCATCAGCTCGGGACCATCGGCAAGGCCCAGTTTCTTGACAAGAAAGTTGTCTTTCACGGTTTCCAGCTCATGCTCTTGCCCGGCAGCAACCGTGGAGGCATCAGCGTTGTAAATCGCCGGCCCGCACCCGATAGTCACCTTCGTCAGAAGGTCCATATCCGGCTCCATACCGCATTTGCTGCGCAGATCGTCCGCATACTTGGCGATCAATTCATCGCGTTTTCCCATGTTTCACTCCCTTGTGTCCCAGAATATTATCAAACTAACTGTTTCCCCTCACGAGGTAAGGTGGACGATAGCGTCAGTTTCTTGGCGGAAAAAGTGAAAACTGTTTTTCGAAGCCGGATGGGCGGGAATGACTTCGCGTCACGGGAAGATCACACCCTCCGTTCGGCCATGTCCCGTGTTGCGATCATAGATGCGGTCCTGTTCGGCCCATTTGGCCACGATCGCATCGCCGTTGCGGCATCCTTTCTGGACCAATTCCCGCGCCGCATTGATCCCATGCGCACCGTGCTGTTGTTCATGGGCCTTGAGCGCCGCAATCATGCTGTCCCACTCAACGCGAATTTTGGCCGGCATTGCACCGCGACGTGTGTGTTTGGGCATAGTGTAATTGATCTCTAAGGATACCCGGCAAGAGCCACTCCATCGCACGTACCAACGCGTAAAGGCCCAAAACCCATTTGGGCCATTTTGCTGCATTTCGCGCAAGATTTGATCCACGCTGGTCGATGTGACCGAATAGGTTGACCAATTTGTCTTGACCGACGGATTTGCAAAGGCTGGCAAAGTGCCCGCCGCAAGGATCAGAACAACAACCACGGCGAAACGGAGGCGTTTGCGGGCGCGATAAGGATCCCGTTCAGGGCTAAAAGGCTGCATGGTGAGAATACGGCTTGTGATGTAATTTCAGAAAGCTATGCGAGAAAGGCGCGACGCTTCAACGAAAAACGCCGGGCGACAGACCCGGCGTAACCTTGCTATTGGAGCATAGATCAGTAGCGGTAGTGTTCAGGCTTGTACGGCCCTTCCGGCTGCACCCCGATGTAATCCGCCTGATCCTTGTCCAGCTCGGTCAGTTTCACGCCGATCCGGTCCAGATGAAGGCGCGCAACCTTTTCATCGAGGTGCTTTGGCAGGATGTAGACGTCGTTCTTGTAGTCTGCCCCGCGCTGCCACAGTTCGATCTGCGCCAGCACCTGGTTGGTGAAACTGGCCGACATTACGAAAGACGGGTGGCCCGTCGCGTTGCCGAGGTTCAGAAGACGGCCTTCTGACAGAAGGATAAGACGATTGCCGTTGGGCATCTCGATCATATCCACCTGCTCTTTTATGTTGGTCCATTTGTGGTTCTTCAGGCTCGCAACCTGAATTTCGTTGTCGAAATGGCCAATGTTTCCGACAATGGCCATGTCCTTCATCTCACGCATGTGCTCGATACGGATGACGTCCTTGTTGCCGGTGGTGGTGACAAATATATCCGCCGTGCTGAAAACATCTTCCAGCGTCGTAACGTGAAAGCCATCCATGGCTGCCCGCAGCGCGCAAATCGGATCGAC
>CAYMEC010000009.1:0-66315 GCA_964389425.1 uncultured Roseovarius sp. | reverse complement strand
TCGGTGCTTTCGGCCACGACCTTCAGGATGTAATCCGCCGCCCCCGCCGTCAGGTGGCATTCCAGCACATTGGGGATCAGCCGCACCGCCTTCTCAAACGCCTCCAGCACCTCATCGGCCTGGGTGCTCAGCGTGATCTCCACAAAGATCGTCGCGCCCACGCCCATTTTGCGGGCGTCCAGAAGGGCCACGTAATCGCGGATGTACCCCTCCTTCTCCAACCGGCCGACGCGGCGGTGGCAGGCGCTGGCCGATAGGTTCACGGCGTCGGCCAGATCGGCGTTGGACATGCGGCCCTTGCGTTGTAGAACGGAGAGAAGGCGGCAATCTGTTGTGTCAAGCGTCATTGGAGCAAGACCTTTCACAATATTCGAGAGTTCTTCGAAGAACCTACGTCTTCTATGCAATTTCACGGGTGATATTTCAATCCAATTGCACAGAATTTAGGCAATACTCCCCCAAAGGGTAAGGAGGATGAGCCATGAAAATCGGATGCCCCACAGAGATCAAACCCCAGGAATTTCGCGTCGGGATCACACCCAACGCCGCGCAAGAAGCGGTCGCCCATGGGCATGACGTGATCATTCAGGCGGGCGCAGGCAATGGCGCGGGCTTTACAGACGACGATTACACCGCCGCCGGTGCAACCATGGCGGACACCGCCGAAGAAATTTTCGCAACTGCCGATATGATCGTGAAGGTGAAAGAGCCTCAGGCCGGGGAACGCAAGATGCTGCGCGAAGGGCAATTGCTGTTCACCTACCTGCACCTCGCCCCCGATCCCGATCAGACCCGTGACCTGATCGAAAGCGGCTGCACAGCGATTGCCTATGAAACCGTGACGGATGCCCAAGGCGGTCTGCCCTTGCTCGCACCCATGTCAGAGGTCGCCGGTCGGCTCGCTCCGCAGGTCGGCGCGTATACGCTGCAAAAAGCAAATGGCGGGCGCGGCGTTTTGATGGGCGGCGTGCCGGGTGTTGGCCCGGCCAAAGTTCTGGTCATCGGCGGCGGTGTCGTCGGCACCCATGCCGCGCGGATCGCTGCCGGCATGGGCGCGGATGTGACGGTGCTGGATCGGTCGCTATCGCGGCTGCGCTATCTCGATGACACGTTCGGGCATCTCTTCAACACCGGCTATTCCACCGACGGATTACTGACGGAATACTTACGTAATACCGACATGGTTATCGGCGCTGTTTTGATCCCCGGGGCAGAGGCCCCGAAGCTCGTCCGCCGCGCCCATTTTGCCGACATGAAACCGGGTGCCGTGCTGGTGGATGTGGCGATTGATCAAGGCGGATGTTTTGAAACCTCAAAGCCCACAACCCATGCCGATCCGATCTATGACGTGGACGGCATCATGCATTACTGCGTGGCCAACATGCCCGGTGCCGTTGCGCGCACATCCACGCTCGCCCTTGGTAACGCGACCATGCCCTTCATGCTGGCGCTTGCGGATAAGGGCTGGCAACAGGCCTGTCAGGATGATCCGCATTTGCTTAACGGCCTCAACGTCCACGCCGGGAAACTGACCTACTATGCGGTGGGCAAAGCGCTCGGGATTGATGTCATCTCCCCCCAGATTGCAGTGAAGGGGTAAGGTTGCAACGCCTCGGGCGCGCGCTTAGGTTCCTTTGACCATTTAAGGAGCCGACCCCATGACCGATCTGACCCCGCGAGAAATAGTTTCCGAACTGGATCGGTTCATCATCGGGCAAAAGGACGCCAAGCGCGCCACCGCCGTGGCGCTACGCAACCGGTGGCGTCGCAAGCAATTGTCCGATGATCTGCGGGATGAGGTGTATCCCAAGAATATCCTGATGATTGGGCCAACAGGCGTTGGCAAAACGGAGATTTCGCGCCGTCTGGCGAAACTGGCCCGCGCGCCGTTCATCAAGGTTGAAGCAACGAAGTTCACCGAGGTGGGCTATGTCGGGCGCGACGTGGAACAGATCATCCGCGATCTGGTGGATGCCGCCATCACCCAGACGCGCGAATGGATGCGGGAGGACGTAAAGACGCGCGCGTACAAGAATGCCGAAGACCGCGTGATAGAGGCCATCGCCGGCGAAGACGCCCGCGAAAGCACCCGTGATATGTTTCGCAAAAAACTGAAATCGGGCGAACTCGACGACACGATGATTGAACTTGAGGTGGCCGACAACTCAAATCCGCTTGGAATGATGGATGTACCCGGTCAGCCCGGCAGCCAGATGGGGATGATGAACCTTGGGGATATCTTCGGCAAAGCATTTGGTGGCCGCACGACACGCAAGCGGATGACCGTGGCACAGAGTTATGAGATCCTGATCGGGGAAGAGGCGGATAAGCTGCTGGATGATGAAACTGTCAACAAAACCGCATTAGAGGCGGTGGAGCAAAACGGGATCGTGTTTCTTGATGAGATCGACAAGGTCTGCGCCAAGTCAGAGACGAGGGGCGGGGATGTCAGCCGTGAAGGCGTCCAACGCGATTTGCTTCCGCTGATTGAGGGGACGACAGTTTCCACGAAATACGGTGCGGTCAAAACGGATCACGTGCTGTTCATCGCCTCTGGCGCGTTCCACATTGCCAAACCTTCCGATCTCCTGCCTGAATTGCAGGGGCGGCTTCCGATCCGCGTGGAGCTGCGTGCCCTGACTGAAGAGGATTTCGTGCGTATTCTGACCGAGACAGACAACGCCCTCACCCGCCAGTATACTGCTTTGATGGGAACCGAGGAAGTCACCGTCAGCTTCACCGATGATGGGATTGCGGCGCTGGCCCGCATGGCAGCGGAGGTCAACAGGTCAGTCGAAAATATCGGGGCTCGCCGGCTATACACTGTGATGGAGCGCGTTTTCGAAGAGCTGAGCTTCACCGCGCCCGACCGCAGCGGCGAGAAGATTGTGATCGATGAAGCCTTTGTCGAAGCGCATCTGGGTGAGCTAATCAACTCCGCTGATCTGAGCCGTTATGTTCTGTAGGAACCAAAGGATTGTGGGCGATTTACAAACTAAACCATAGGTTGTATCGTTGACCAAACGCGCATAGACGGATGATCAGGTGCGGAATGCGATGCCAACGATAAAGCGCAAGGTGCTGATCGTGGAGGATGATGTCAGCGCTCGCCGTGTTCTCGCGCGGCACTTGGAAGATGAGAACATACAGATCTTCGAGGCCGACACTGGCGATACTGCTTTCAAGGATATGGAATCCGGGCTGCAACCGGATCTTCTTCTGACCGATGTTGTCATGCCCGGTTTGCTTCAGGGCCCACAATTGGCGCAAAAGGCCCGGATCATGTTCCCCGATATGCGTGTCCTGTTCATGTCGGGCTATCCGCTTGGCATGTCCCATCATTCCGAAGATATCGCACCAACAGACAGGCAATTGACCAAGCCCGTGACACAGGACAGGCTTTTGTCCATGGTTGCGGAGCTTCTTGTCAAAACCTGACGCTGTTACGTTTTCAGGGTGCGGGCGGCGGCGGTGTATCCCCCAGACGCCCCATCTACAAAATGCACGTGATCATCAGTCATGATGGAAGGCACGATACAAGTCATCATCGCCTGTTCCTGAGTGTGAATGCCATAGCGAATGATGCCATGTTCAGCGGCCTCTTCAAGAATGTGGTGCAGCTTGGTTTGCGTATCTGGATCGCAATCGAGGGTCATTTTGAGGCCGTCCTCGAACTTTCGAAAATCGGCGTTTTGGCCCACCATGCGTTGGTACCGGCGCATGTCGAAACCACCGATCTTGAGGCCCGTTTTTCCCAACATCCACGCGACCGCACTTTCGAAAAGCGCCTTGCGCCGCGCCTTCCCAATGGAGCCGTGACCGCGCTGAGCATGGGCTTCAAGCGTGGCGCCCGCCGGTGGCCATGACGCGCCCGGCCCGGATTCGTCCGCCGGATGGCCGGCCCGATCCAGATGTTCCACGATGTCGGAAACCTCCTTGGTCAATGCATAAAATTCCGGGCCTTGAATATTATCACAGGGCAAGATCACCAGAGACAAGATCAATCCATGTTTGCTGGGCATTTGATCCCAGCGACAGGACAGCCCCGTAAGATCAGGCAGGGCATCGGGCGCGGCCTCCGGTATTGTGGATGTTCCGGATTTCATGCACGTCTCGGCCCAACTGAGCCCGCCGCCAGTGAACATGGCGTAATCTGCGCCCTGTGACACACGGAACCGGGCAACAGACACGTCGTACTCTGCCTGTCGAATGTCTGTCATGGGGACCATGCCGACACGAAGGTTCACGCCAAATTCCGCTTCGGCCCAAGATCGCACGCTGGCAAGCGCCTCGGCTGCCTTGTCCTTCCACTCAGGCGGTACGGCAAATCCTGCGCCATCTCCGCCAAATATGTAGGGGAATTCCGCGCCCTGATGCGCATTGATCTGGGCTGAAATCACCGCGGCCGCGATCATGTTCACGGTCTTATACTTTCCCTCCGCCACAAGCTGGGTCGATCCGGCGATGTCGGATGTGCCGACCCACCAATCATCCGGTAAGGGCGCATAAAGCCCTTGATCGGACAGCGTGCTGAACGACTCATGAGTTTCAACCCCGAGGTAGAATTGATTTTCACGTCCTGCTTGGGCCATCGTTTTTGCGTATCGTATCTCGGTTTCCGGATCAGCTTAGCAAACAGTCCGGCGCGGCGAAGAGAGTTTTCTCTTTTCATCACACAAAATCCGGGCAACGAAGGCTTATGACCGTGACGGACTTCCTGCGCGACAATGCCCCATACCTGACCGCTGGGTTTTTGCTGACCTTTCTGAGCAGTTTCGGCCAGACCTTCTTCATCTCCATCTTCGCCGGTCGGATCATGGAGGCATTTTCGCTCAGCCACGGGCAATGGGGGCTGATCTATGGCATTGGCACATTCAGTTCCGCCGCGTTGATGGTCTGGGCCGGGGGGCTGACAGATCGGTATCGCGTGCGTGTTCTGGCACCCGTATTCCTGGTGCTTCTTGCGGTGGCTTGTCTGGCGATGGCGATCAATCCGGTCTGGTGGGGTTTGGCGTTTGTTATCTTTGCGCTTCGTTTCGGTGGGCAAGGCATGACCAGCCACATCGCCGTTGTCGCCATGTCCCGTTGGTTCATCGCAACGCGAGGGCGCGCCCTGGCGGTTGCGACCTTGGGCTATGCCATCGGTGAGGCTCTTTTGCCCCTGATATTTGTGGGCCTGATGGTTTTTGTCGATTGGCGCATTCTTTGGGTCGTGGCTGCTACGATCGCTCTTTTTGGTATTCTGCCACTGCGCAAACTTCTACGGCTGGAACGCACGCCCGCCAGCTTAGCAGAGGAAAATCAGGCCGTTGGAATGGGTGGCTTGCATTGGACGCGGAACCAAACCCTGCGCCACTATCTCTTCTGGTTCATGGTGCCAGCATTGCTTGGGCCGTCCGCCTTCGGGACGGCCTTCTTTTTCCATCAGGTCCATTTTGCCGATCTGAAAGACATCGCCCATGTTGAACTGGTGGCCATGTACCCGTTTTTCACCCTCGTCAGCATCGGCGCGATGATCGGATCGGGTTGGGCGCTGGATCGGTACGGTGCGGCTGCATTGATACCGTATTTCCAGATCCCGATTGTTCTGGGGTTTGTGTTCTTCGCTTATGCCACCGGACCTTTCGGTCTTTTGGCCGGATTCTTTTTCATCGGTCTGTCGATTGGGTTCAACACAACTCTGCCTGCAGCCTTCTGGGCGGAATTTTACGGGACAGGCAACATTGGATCGATCAAGGCAATGGCCACTGCCGTCATGGTTTTGGGCTCGGCGATTGGGCCCGGTGTAACGGGCGTTCTAATTGATTTGGGAATTGGGCTTGAGACTCAATACCTTTTGGTCGGCGTCTATTTCATCATTGCCACGATCATGATGATGATCGGCGTTTCTCGCGCGCGACCCGCGCTACCGCTTGCGGCGTAGATAAACATAGTAAGCGCCGCCGCCCCCATGACGTCCGTGAGCTTCCGAGACTTGCAAAACAACTTGAGCCAAAGGCGGGACTTGCAACCAGTGGGGAACATTGCGGCGCAAAATGCCCGGGCGTTGCGGAATGGGGCCGGCGTCATCACGATTCTTCCCTTGGCCCTTCCCGGTGATCACGAGAACAAGCCGGTGTTCCCGAGCGAAAGAGGATAGGATAAACGCGGTGAGTGCCGGTTGCGCTTGATCCATCGTCATACCGTGCAGGTCGATCCTTGCCTGTGGTTTCAGCTTCCCGCGTTTGAGCCGGTCATAAGCCTTGCGATCCATATGAATGCCGGTTTTTTGCGGCGCCGTTGGGAGCGTACGGGATGTGCCACTGGCCTTTTCGCCGATCGTGAATGCTGGGATTTCCACAGGTTGCAGGTTAGGCGCGTCAGCAGGAGGAAAGATGTCAGCCATAGTTTCAACAGGCTTGGTTACGGGCGAAAGCCTGTCAGTTGTCCGCGCCACCCGCTTCCATAACTCCAGCTCATCCGGGCGGAGTTTTCGGGAACTCACTGAAAAGGCTCCGTCGCCATGGCGAAAGCCCGCTGAATAGGCAGAAGGACAACCATGCGGCCGGGATCTTTCAATTGTCCGGCCAATTTGCCTGCCGTATCGCCGGTGCCAAAGAAGATATCCGCCCGTTGCGCACCCTTGATGGCAGACCCTGTATCCTGCGCGATCATCAGGCGGTTGATCGGATTAGCGCCATCTTTTTCAATCCAGACAGGCGATCCCAAGGGAACGAATGCCGGATCAACTGCAATGGTCCGTTTTGCGGTGATCGACCGATTCATTGCGCCAAGTGGTCCCTTTTCCGCAGGCACTTGGTCCACCCGGCGGAAGAAAACATAGGACGGATTGTGATGCAGCAATTCCTGCCCTTCTACAGGATTTCGACGAACCCAGTTCTTGATCACTTCCGCTGACACTTGATGCACGTTGTAGATCCCGCGGCGCACCAGCTCGACCCCGATCGAACGGTATTCATGGCCATTTGAACCACCGTAGCCCACGCGGATCACGTCGCCATTCGGCAAACGCACCCGGCCCGACCCTTGAATCTGGAGAAAGAACAATTCCACGGGATCGTCGACCCACGCGATTTCAAGGCCCTTGCCACGCATGAAGGGACCGGTTTCGATCTCTCTGCGGGTTAACCACGGGTTAGACACCTTGGCCTCCCGCGGTTCGCGATAGAGTGGATAGCGGTATTTGGACGTTCGACTGAGAGAGCCGCTCAGTTCCGGTTCAAAATATCCGGTGAACAAAGCGTCCTTGCCGTCTTCAATCAGAACAGGGCGGAAAAACAATTCAAAGAACGCTTTTGCATCCGGGTTGTTCTGGGCCAGAGCGCAAAGTGAAGACCAATCCGGATCACGCAGATCGGGACACGTTTCCAAAAACGCCTCCAGCGCTTTGTCATGGGTATCAAATTCCCACCCATCCAGATCGTCAAACTCAAGAACACTGTGCGTGACGATTTCAGAAGACGCCATCGTCGCCGCACAGGCCCATGCCAGGGTTGCCGCCCAGAGCCTTTTGATCATTCGCCTGTGGCAACAAGCCGCCAGTTTGGATCATTCGCGCCCATCACGCGTTCGAATGTCCAGGCGTCTTTCTGCTTTTTGGACTGACCCGGTTTGCCTTCCACGATCTCACCGGACTGGTCTTTGACGACGGAAATCAGTTCCCCGATAAAGCGGACCGTGATTTCGGCCGTGTTGGTATCGGTGTCAAAGCGTGCGTCCGAAACGGTGGTGCCACGCACACCGGCGAATTCAGCGTCGACTGTCAGACCCTGGGCCTGCCGCGCATCAACAACCTGAGCGAATGCCTCATAAACCTCTTCCGACAAGAAGGGCGCAACTTCATCGAGATTGCCGCGCTCAAATGCCATAAGAATCCATTCGTATGCGCCTTTTGCGCCACCAATGAATTCGTTGACAGAGAACGATGGCTCAATACGTTTCATTTCGGCCAGCGCATGGGCGGCATCGGAGTCTTCGGGCACATGATCAATGATGTCATGGTCGGGCCCGCCTTCGATCACCTCAAAATCCTGACGGCGACCGGGACGATCATCGGCAGGCTGGGCACTGCGCGGAGGAGCTTCGAACCCATCACGGGTTCCAAGCACGCTCTTCAAGCGCAGGATCAAAAACACAGCGATACCGGCAAGGACCAGAAGCTGTAAAAGCGGAGAGTTCATGAGCACCTCATTCCATGCTTGGCATGGTAACACATCTTTCGACGCCTTATGTAGGTTGTGTATGCTACCAAGTCCACCGCATGAGCCGTGGATGAGACAAGGAATCGCGTATGTGGTTGTTTCTGGCCTTTTTGGCCGTTCCGTTGATTGAGATCGCGCTTTTCATTCAGATTGGCGGGGTCATCGGTTTGTGGCCCACCTTGGCGATTGTGGTTATGACGGCTGTAATCGGGACGTGGTTGGTGCGCTCACAGGGAGCGTTGGCTGTAGGACAGTTGCGCGGATCCTTTTCTCGGCTTGATGATCCGACAGAACCCTTGGCGCATGGCGCAATGATCTTGGTTGCAGGCGCGCTTTTGTTGACGCCAGGGTTTTTCACGGATGGCGTCGGTTTTGCCCTACTGATGCCACCGGTTCGATCCGCTGTTTTTGGCTATCTGCGCAAGCGCATACATGTTCAAAGATTCGATATGGGCGGCCTGGCCAGACAGCCCCATCCACGCGGGCCCGAGGATGTGATCGATGGCGAGTTCGAGGAGGTACCGGTTGAAGAAAATACTCCTGACGGGCCATCCGGTTGGACGAAGCACTGATAGGAGGCATTGAGGCACGCCAGCCTTCCTGCTAGGCACACCCCCAACACGAATTAAAGTTTTGGAGGGTCATGATGGCCGAAGAAGAAACCACAAATGGCGCTGCCGCCGCAGACCCGGCACAGGTACCCCAGGTCAAAATGCAGATCTTGACGCAATTTGTGCGGGATTTGTCCTTTGAAAACATCCTGGCCCAGAAAGGCACTGGCGGAGAGGTATCCCCTGATGTTGAGGTGTCTGTGAACCTCGATGGCAAGAAGCGGTCCGCCGATCATCAGTTCGAAGTTGTGGCAAAGCTGAAAATCACGTCAAAGGACAAGAATTCAGGCGATCCACTATTCTTGATGGAAATGGAGTACGCCGGTGTCTTTCACATTGAAGGGGTGCCGGACGAACAGCTACATCCTTTCCTTCTGATCGAATGTCCGCGGATGATTTTTCCATTCATGCGCCGCATTGTCAGCGATGTGACCCGCGATGGAGGTTTCCCGCCTCTCAATCTGGAGAACATCGATTGGGTTTCGCTCTATCGGAATGAGATTATGCGCCGTCAGGCCGCCGCAGGCGAAGGCGAGAAGCCGGACGCCTGATTTTTACTTTTGCCAGAGCGCACCGTCCCCAAGTTTCTCGACAAAAGCGGCATGGGCCGCGCGCTCGTCATTTGTGATCCGACTGGGTAAGGGATTAGGCCGCTTTTGCGGCCTCCATTCTTCTATTACTGAGGACCCGCCCCCGTCAGTGCGAGCAACTGTCGAGGACAGCCCGAAATCTGGCTGCCGACCCCCAATAAGTTCCAGATAAACCTCGGCCAGAATTTCGGAATCAAGCAACGCACCGTGCAGCGTTCGCGATGAATTATCGATACCGAACCGTCGACACAGCGCATCCAGAGACGCTGGTGAACCCGGAAATTTTCGGCGCGCGATCTCTAGCGTATCAATCGCCTGATCATAGGGAAGAGGGCGGATGTTCAGCCAACCCAGCTCGGCATTGATGAACTTCATGTCGAAGGATGCGTTGTGGATCACCAGTTTGGCGTCGCCAACGAAATTCAGAAATTCCTGCGCGATTGATTTGAAGACCGGTTTGTCGCGCAGAAAATCATCGCCTAGCCCATGCACTTCAAAGGCTTCCTGCGGCATGGACCGTTCCGGATTGATGTATTGATGATAGGTGCGGCCGGTGGGCATGTGATTGAGCAACTCCACGCCGCCGATCTCTACGATCCTGTCGCCAGTGTTCGGATCAAGGCCGGTCGTCTCCGTATCCATGACGATCTCACGCATTGAGCTTCTCCCTGATCTCGCTAACGATAGCGCGCACTTGATTCTCTGCGTGTTGTATCGTGTCCGTTACAATCACATAGTCCGCTCTGGCGCGCTTTTCTGCATCCGGCATCTGTTTTGCAAGAATTGTTGCGAATTCTTCCTCAGACATTCGGCCACGGTTCATAACCCGTTCTTTTTGAGTTTGCGCATCCGTTGTCACACACACGGTCGCATCCATTTGGTCGTCTGCGCCTGTTTCGAACAGGAGCGGAATGTCGAGAACAAGAATATCACTGTTTGCCGCTTGTACAAAAGCTGCCCGGTCCTCCGCGACGAGAGGGTGAACAATCCGTTCAATGATCTCGATGGCGTTTTTGTTCTCGCGGATGATTTCTTTCAGCTTGGTCCGAGACACTGCATTGTTCTCTATCGCCTCTGGAAAAACATCCTGCATCGGTGGAACTGCAAGCCCGGCATCCGAATAAAGCCGGTGGACGGCGGCATCGGCATCCCAGACCTCGCAACCTTCATTGGCAAACAGTTTCGCCGTAGTTGACTTCCCCATACCGATAGATCCGGTGAGCCCAATCAAAAAAGTCATCTTAGGGCCGCCGTGCGTGTGGCGCTGTCCACTTCCGGTCGAACTCCGAACCAACGTTCGAAACCTGGCACCGCCTGATGCAGTAACATCCCCAAGCCATCGACAATCATACAGCCCTTCTTTTCGGCTTGTGCCAACAGATGGGTCTTCAAAGGGGCGTAAACGAGGTCTGTCACAAGCGATCCAGCGCGCAGTCCATCCAGCGGGACACGCAATGGGGGGTTCCCAATCATACCGAGGCTGGTTGTATTCACGACGGTCGCTGACTCTTCGAACATGTTACCTGCTTGAACCCAATCGACCACGATAAGGCGTTTTCCGAAATCTGCGCGAAGAGCCTCCGCCCGAACCTTGGTCCGGTTTGATATTAGGATTTCGGGAACGCCTGCCTCCAGTAGCGCGGTAATGACCGCCCTTGCCGCCCCGCCTGCGCCCAGAACTGCCGCAGGGCCGCGCTTTGGATCCCAGTCGGGTTTGGATTGTCTGAGATTCGTGATGAACCCATAGCCGTCCGTATTATCCGCGTGGATTTTCCCATCTGATTTGAAAATCAGCGTATTTGCAGCCCCTATTAGCGTCGCCCGATCGGTGATTTGATCAGCAAGCGATAGAACACGTTCTTTGTGAGGAATGGTTACGTTGGCCCCAACAAATCCCATCTTCGGCATCATCTTCAGAACCTGTGCCAAATCTTCCGTATCCACTTCGAGCGGGACATAGTGGCCCTTGATGTCGTAAGTCTTCAGCCAGTGTGTATGGATCTGTGGTGATTTTGAATGCGCAATGGGTGACCCAATAACACCCGCAAGTGGAACCTTGTTGTCACTCATGTTGCAATGGCCTTACGCTGACCCAGGTACTCCAAGATTTCCAACAATGGCATGCCAAGCACATTGAAGTAATCCCCTTTGATTTCACAGAACAACCTAACGCCTTCTTCTTCCAGCTTGTATCCCCCGACAGAGCTTTGAATGCTATCCCAATTCCGATCGAGATAGTCTTTCACATACCCATCCGAAAAATTGCGCATGGTAAGTTTGGCCTCTCCGATATGAGTCCAGACGAGTTTCCCGTCCTCATAAATCGCCGCAGCGGAAAAGAGCCTATGTGTATTTCCTCTAAGTGTTTCCAATAGCTGGCGCGCATCCTCTTTGCTTCGCGGCTTCGAAATCAAAGCGTCTCTGAATTCCAAAACCTGATCGCAACCAATAACAAGGCCAGACTCGCTCTGGGCGACTTCTCTGGCCTTCCCACGGGCCAGCGCTCCCGCAATGTCGATAATGGAAGATCCCTGAGCAATGAGTTTCTCTTTGCACTGTTCTTCTTCGAATGGGCTGACCTTCACATTGAACACAACACCGGCAGACATCAGCAATTTCCTTCGAATGAAAGAATTGGATGCGAGAGTTATCTTCATCAGTTTGTGGATAAAGCAGGGATAGGAAAGCGATTCATGGTTATTAATCTTGGGTTAATTCGTGGCATTTTGCGAGGAAGGGAATTGATTATGCGTTTCGGATGTTTGCACCCACCGTTCTCCCATGTTGAGAAGAACAAGTTTTAGCTGGGGGTATCTTTTGCTGCGGAGTTTTCCCATTTTATCCTGTGTTCGCGATCAAACAAGATATTACTTAAACTATTGATATTATTATACCTATTTCTTTTTATTGGTTCGTTCATTGTTTATCCAAAAACTTATCCAAGACTATCAGGCTGTGTGAAAAGCCCGGGATAAAAGACCAATCCACAGAAATCCGACCCGCTACAAACACATCATCTCTTTCTTCTTTATATATTTATTTACTAGGTCTACCGGAGATCAGTTCAGTTCTTGCACTAAGGTTGAGAAATCATCCTATCCGTTGACTCAAGAATTGTCTTTGCCTAAGAGGCGATACAAGCGTGCCCACCCGGGCGTCCGTTTTTCCAGACTTTTTCAAATCAAGCCCCGATGCTGTCGTGGGCGTTACCGCAGGTACATCAATGCCCGAAGATCGTCTTAATCTATCCGACCTGAAAGCTCAGTCTGCCAAGGACCTTCTGTCCATGGCGGAAGATCTGGAGATCGAAAACGCCTCAACCATGCGTAAAGGCGAAATGATGTTCCAGATCCTGCGGGAACGGGCTGATGAAGGTTGGACCGTTTTTGGCAATGGCGTGCTTGAAGTCCTGCAGGACGGGTTTGGATTTCTGCGGTCTCCGGAAGCGAATTATCTTCCTGGCCCCGATGACATCTATGTCTCACCTGAAGCTATCAAGCAGTTTTCCTTGCGGACCGGTGACACCGTCGAGGGTGAGATCCGCGCGCCGGAGGAAAACGAGCGCTACTTTGCTCTGACAAATGTGTCTCAGATCAATTTTGAGGATCCAGAGAGGGCGAAACACAAGATTGCGTTTGATAACCTGACGCCTCTTTATCCTGATCAGCGGCTGAAGATGGAAATTGAGGATCCTACGATCAAGGACCGGTCGGCCCGCGTGATTGATCTTGTAGCACCGATTGGGAAGGGACAGCGATCCTTGATTGTGGCGCCACCGCGGACGGGTAAGACCGTAATCCTTCAAAACATCGCTTCGAGTATCGAACGCAACCATCCGGAATGCTACCTGATTGTATTGCTGATCGATGAACGTCCCGAAGAAGTGACAGACATGCAGCGTTCGGTGAAGGGTGAGGTGATCAGCTCGACGTTTGACGAACCTGCGACGCGTCACGTGGCCGTTGCAGAAATGGTGATCGAAAAAGCCAAGCGCTTGGTCGAGCATAAACGAGATGTTGTTATCCTGCTGGATTCTATCACAAGACTTGGTAGGGCTTATAATACGGTGGTGCCGTCTTCCGGTAAAGTTCTGACTGGTGGTGTGGATGCCAATGCCTTGCAACGACCGAAGCGGTTCTTTGGTGCAGCGCGGAATATTGAGGAAGGTGGGTCTCTGACGATCATCTCCACTGCGCTGATTGAGACCGGCAGCCGTATGGACGAAGTAATCTTCGAAGAATTCAAGGGCACGGGTAATTCTGAAATCATTCTGGACCGGAAAGTCGCGGACAAGCGCGTCTTCCCGGCGATTGATATTTTGAAGTCTGGTACGCGGAAGGAAGACCTGCTGATCGATAAGATTGATCTTCAGAAGACATTTGTCCTACGACGCATTCTTAACCCAATGGGTACAACGGATGCGATCGAATTCCTGCTTGGCAAGTTGAAGCAGACAAAGACCAATTCGGAATTCTTCGATTCCATGAACACCTGATCAGAGTGGGGCGATGGATACGATCTATGCCCTCTCCACAGCGCCAGGGAAAGCCGGTGTCGCTATTGTGCGGGTATCCGGCCCTGTGGCCCACACAGCGGCTCAGACGCTCTGTGGCGTTCTCCCAAGGGCACGTGTGGCGTCCAAGCGCACCCTTAAGGCAGATGACGGCCAAGAGATCGATAAAGCCATCGTTCTGGTTTTCGAAAACGGATCCAGTTTTACCGGAGAAGACATCGTAGAATTCCATCTCCATGGCAGCACGGCAGTTGTAAAATCCGTTCTTGAGGAGCTGGGAAAGATGAATGGTCTTCGACAGGCCGATCCTGGCGAGTTCACGCGACGCGCGTTAGAGAATGGCAAACTGGACCTCGCGCAAGTGGAGGGCCTTGCTGATCTCATCGATGCCGAAACAGAAGCGCAGCGCCGACAGGCCTTGAGGGTTCTTTCTGGGGATCTCGGTAAACGAACCGAAAACTGGCGAGGTAAATTGATCCGCGCGGCGGCCCTTCTGGAAGCGACAATTGATTTCGCGGATGAAGAGGTACCAGTGGACGTGGCGCCCGAAGTGACAGAACTGATCGAAGCAGTTCTGTCCGATCTTCGAAAGGAGATCGATGGCGTCACCATCGCGGAGCGGGTCAGAACCGGGTTTGAGGTGGCCATCGTGGGGCCCCCCAATTCAGGTAAGTCGACATTGTTGAACGCCCTTGCTGGGCGGGAAGCAGCGATCACATCGGAACATGCAGGCACGACTCGGGATGTGATCGAAGTGCGGATGGATTTGAATGGCCTGCCCGTGACGCTTTTGGACACAGCAGGTCTTCGTGACACAGACGACGCCGTCGAGGCGATGGGTATTCATCTTGCCCGTTCTCGCGCCGACGCGGCGGATGTAAGGGTGTTCCTTTTGGAGCCCGGTGAGAGCCCAGATTTGGAACAACGGCCAGGCGATGTCCTACTGACAAGCAAAATTGATGTTCGCTCCTTGTCGGAAAAGGACCAACGGAATGGTGTTTCGGGAAAAACGGGAGAAGGGATTGCCGAGCTCGTTGAAAGGCTATCCAAGTACTTTCAGGAGCGCTCTATAACCGATGCCGTTGCGACGCGCATTCGGCATCAGGACGCGATGCAAAGAGGGCTGGAACGGCTTTGGAAAGCATCTCAGGCCATCAATTCGCAAACTGATTTATCGGAACTTGCCGCGGAAGAAGTTCGTGGCGCTGTTCGGGCGCTTGATTCTTTGGTAGGCCGCATAGATATCGAAAACGTGCTGGATGAGATATTTGCGAGCTTCTGCCTCGGAAAATGAGGGATGTTTCACGTGAAACAATTTGATGTCTTGGTCATCGGCGGCGGCCACGCCGGTGCAGATGCGGCGCATGCAGCGGCGCGGATGGGTGTGCGTACTGGTTTGATCACGTTGACCAAGGATTCGATTGGCGTGATGTCCTGCAATCCTGCCATTGGGGGTCTGGGCAAGGGCCATCTGGTACGTGAGATTGATGCGCTGGACGGTGTTATGGGGCGCGTTGCCGATGCTGCCGGAATTCAGTTTCGCCTCCTCAATCGACGGAAAGGCCCAGCGGTGCAGGGGCCACGGGCGCAATCTGACAGAAAAATCTATCGCGAAGCCATGCAGGCTGAGATTGAAGACCAGCCAAGATTGACGGTAATTGAAGGTGAGGCCACGGATTTCCTGATGTCCAGAGATCGAGTGGCTGGTGTGGTTTTGGCTGACGGGTCGGAAATACCCTCCCATACGGTTATCCTGACCACCGGAACATTTCTGCGCGGCGTTATACATATCGGCGATGTATCCCGACCAGGTGGCCGAATGGGCGATGCTCCCTCAATAAGGTTGGCGGAGCGCATTGATAGTTTCGACCTTGATCTTGGACGGCTGAAAACCGGAACGCCACCTCGGTTGGATGGAAACACGATCAACTGGGACTTGCTTGAGGAGCAGCCGGGTGATGCAGAACCAACCCTCTTCTCGTTCATGTCTAAAGGTATTCAGGCTAAGCAGGTTAGTTGCGGCATCACGCATACGAATGAACAAACGCACGATGTAATCCGGAAAAATCTGGAACGGTCGGCGATGTATGGTGGGCATATTGAGGGGATTGGCCCACGCTACTGCCCGTCGATCGAGGACAAGATTGTTCGGTTCGCGGACAAGACGTCTCATCAGATATTTCTCGAACCGGAAAGCCTGTCGGATTCGGTTGTTTACCCGAATGGAATTTCCACCTCGCTCCCCGAAGAGGTTCAGGAGGCATACGTTCAGTCGATCAAAGGTCTGGAAAAGGCAACCATCCTCCAGCCCGGCTATGCTATCGAATATGATTACATCGATCCCCGGTCGTTGGATCTTACGCTTGCGGTTCGGTCTGTTCCAGGCCTCTATCTGGCGGGTCAGATCAATGGAACAACGGGATATGAGGAGGCGGCGGCGCAAGGTCTGGTCGCAGGGCTCAATGCAGCCGCAGCGGTGCTGGGAAAGGAGCCTGTCCTGTTTAGCCGATCCAACAGCTATATCGGCGTGATGATTGATGATTTGACCACCCGGGGCGCAACGGAACCTTATCGCATGTTCACGTCCCGCGCCGAATTCAGACTGTCCTTGCGGGCAGACAATGCGGATCAGCGGCTTACGCCAATCGGTGTAGAGGTTGGATGCGTAGGAGAGCGACGCAAGTCTGCTTTTTATGAAAAAATGGACAGATTGTCTTCTGGGCGTGGTCGGCTTGAGGCTGTCAGCTTCACCCCCAAACAACTGTCCGAAATCGGGCTGAAGATGAATCAGGGTGCATCGCGTCGAACAGGCTTTCAGCTTTTGTCGTTCCCCGATGTGGGGTTCGAACACCTGATAAGGCTTGATGCTTCGTTGGACGGTGTTGATCCAGAAACTCGGTCCCAATTGGAAAAAGACGCGCTCTACGCAAACTATATTGAGCGTCAGCAGCGCGATGTCGAGATGATGAGGCGCGATGAGGCGCTGGCGATCGGATCCGACTTTGACTTCTACTCCGTAGATGGGCTTTCAAACGAATTGAAGTATAAGCTCTCCAAAGTGCGCCCATCCAATATTGCTCAGGCGGGACGTGTAGACGGAATGACCCCCGCTGCGCTGACGATAATTCTTGCTAGGCTTCGTAGCATGAAGCGGGAGAAGCGCGCGTGATGGTCGGAGGCGTGGATGTTTCACGTGAAACAATGGACCGCCTCAAGAGCTACCAAATGCTTCTGAAGAAATGGAATCCAGCCATCAATCTGGTTTCGAAGTCTACGTTGGAAAACGCCTGGTATCGGCACATCGAAGATTCTGCACAGATTTACAGGCTTGCTCCGAAGGCAGTTGGACACTGGGCAGATCTTGGCTCGGGCGGGGGATTTCCAGGTATGGTGATTGCCATTTTGGCGATGGAAAAAGGAAACCCCTCTAGGGTAACGCTCGTCGAAAGCGATATTAGAAAATGCACGTTCCTGCGGACCGTGGCCCGAGAAACCGGGGTGAATGCCACCGTGTTGTCAGAACGGATCGAAAACATTTCCCCGCTCGGCGCCGATATCCTGTCAGCGCGCGCCCTTTCTGACCTTTCGACGCTTCTTTCCTTTGCCCATCGACACATGGCGTCGGAAGGGCAGGCAATTTTCATGAAGGGTGTAACCTGGCAGAAAGAGATGGAAGAAGCGCAAAGTACGTGGCGTTTCAACCATGAGGTTGCTAAGAGTAAAACGGAAAACGGCCCCGCCATTCTGCGCATTTCAGGAGTATCTCGTGTCTGATCCAACCCGGACTAGAACCACAAAGATTGTTGCGGTTGCTAATCAGAAAGGCGGTGTTGGCAAAACAACGACAGCAATCAATCTGGCGGCCGCATTGGTGGAAAACGGGTGTAGGGTTCTGGTCGTTGATCTGGACCCTCAGGGCAACGCATCGACCGGGCTGGGAATTGAGCGCAATGCAAGAAAAACGACCACCTATGATCTTCTATTGGAAGAAGTGGATCTAACCGACGTTATCTACGATACGGACAATGAAAACCTGAAGATCATTCCAGCGACGGTCGATCTGAGCTCTGCCGACATGGAGCTTATTTCAAGTGAAAAACGAAGTTTTCTGCTTCATGATGCACTGCGCCAGAACGCCATGGATGCATTCAAGTTCAACTTCATTCTGATTGACTGCCCGCCGTCGCTTAATCTTTTGACGGTCAATGCCATGGTTGCTGCCCACTCCGTTCTTGTTCCGCTTCAGTCCGAGTTTTTTGCGCTGGAAGGCCTTTCACAGCTTATGATGTCTGTTCGGGAGGTCCGGGATACGGCCAACCCTAACCTCCGCATTGAGGGGATTCTTCTGACAATGTTCGATAGCCGGAACAAGTTATCTTGGCAGGTTGAGGCCGACGCGCGTGAAAACCTAAATGATCTGGTTTTTCACACGAAAATCCCGCGCAATATACGGGTCAGTGAGGCCCCATCTTTTGCTATGTCTGTTTTGGATTATGATACCGTGTCCAAGGGGGCCAATGCCTATCGCGATTTGGCAAAAGAGGTGATGGCCAACAATGGTGTGGTCGCGGCCCAATAAGGAGAAGACAGATGGCACAGTCTCCATCCAAGAAACGAGGTCTTGGGCGCGGGCTTTCTGCCCTTATGGCGGATGTTCAGGAAGATATTGCGCAGGAACAGGATGTAAAACGTCAGCCAGACCGCTTGATCCCTATCGAAAAGATTTTTCCAAACCCTGATCAGCCGCGGCGCAGCTTCGACAAGAATGCGTTGGACGATCTTGCCGCGTCTATCGCAGAGAAAGGCGTAATTCAGCCGTTAATTGTGCGGGAGAATCCCAAAAAAGACGGCACATACGAAATCGTGGCCGGTGAACGCCGCTGGCGTGCATCTCAACAGGCGAAGCTGCATCAAGTCCCTGTAATAGTGCGTGAATTTGATGACACGGAGGTGCTTGAGGTTGCAATTATCGAGAATATTCAACGGGCGGACCTCAATCCGATGGAAGAGGCGCAGGCCTTTAGCCAGTTGATGGAGAAATTTGGCCACACGCAGGACGTTTTATCAAAGTCACTTGGAAAGAGCCGCAGTCATATCGCCAACTCTGTGCGACTGTTAACTTTGCCGGTCGAAGTTCAGACTTTTGTAAAGGATGGTCGCCTGTCCGCAGGTCACGCGCGAGCGTTGATAACATCCAATGATCCAGTCGGCCTGGCCAAACTGGCCGTCAACAAGGGATTGTCCGTCCGTGACGTGGAGAAGATGGCGAAGTCCTTTTCTGTCGAAAAAGGCTCGAAATCACCCAAATCCAGCCCGTCATCTTCAGAAAAAGATGCTGATACCAAAGCGTTGGAACAGGACCTGTCTGCAAACCTGGGCATGAAAGTTTCTGTCGATCATTCCGGCGACAAAGGAAACGGAAAGGTCGTGATCTCTTATGGTTCATTGGAGGATCTCGATACGCTGTGCTCGATTCTGAGTGCTAGCCGTTAGGCCGCGACCAGATGAAGATCAAGACAAGCGACAGAATAACGGCTTGAATTCCGATCACTGTCCAGCTGACGCCTGCGAACCAAGAAATCGCAAATAACGCCGCAATAGAGACGGTTGCGACTTTCTTTGCCTTAGAACGGATCGCCCCTTTTTGTTGCCAATCCGCGATCACCGGACCGAAAGCCGGATGAGTCGTGAGCCAAGTATGAAGTCGTTCAGAGGAACGCGCGAAACAAAAGGCGGCGAGCAACATGAAGGGCACGGTTGGGACAAGCGGAAGGATCACGCCCAAAAGGCCAAAGCCCACGCTCATCAGCCCAAGAAAAAGCCAAAACGCCTTCATTATTCTAACAGCTAAGAAGTTCCTGGATCACTGCATTTAGCACGATCCGACCTTGGCGGGTGGCTCGTATCCGGTCGTGGTCTATCTCTAACACACCAATTTCCCGAAGGTATTCGAGAGTCTCTGTCGGCAATTCAATGCCTGAAAGCGCCTCGTACCGACGTGTGCTTGTACCGTCGGAAAGGCGTAAGGACATCATAAGGTATTCATCGGCCTGCATTTCAAGACTGAGCGGCGTTTTGAGCTTTTGAGACTCGCCGCGCTCAGACTTCTCCAGCCAATGATTTGGATTCGATATGGCTTCCGTCGCATAACGTATGCCGTTTTCAGTGACGCGGCCATGGGCACCTGGTCCGATTCCCACGTAGTCCCCGTACCGCCAATAGATCAGGTTGTGACGAGATTCCGCCCCCGGTTTGGCATGATTAGAGACTTCATAAGCCTCCATTCCATGCGCATTACACACGTCTTGTGTGAGTTCATACATGTCTCCCGCGAGTTCATCACTCGGAAGGTCATGCAGGCTTCCCTTCGCGTGGCGCCGGGCAAACATCGTGCCAGGTTCGATGGTCAATTGGTAGAGCGAGAGATGATCAATAGCCATGCTTAGCGCGCGCGACAATTCTTGCCGCCAATCGGACAGTGATTGGCTTTGCCGCGCGTAGATCAGGTCGAAACTGACACGATCGAAGGTTTCTCTTGCAATATCAAAGGCTTGAATTGCATCCTTGGCCGTGTGCACACGACCTAATCGACGCAGGTCCGTGTCATTAAGTGCCTGAATTCCCATCGAAATTCGATTTACACCGGCATCCGCGTAGGCCTTGAACCTGTCCGCTTCAACGGAACTTGGATTGGCTTCCAACGTGACCTCAAGGTCGTTGGCGGTGGGCCATGTGGATTTGATGAAATCAATGATTGATGCGGTAATGTCAGGATCCATCAGGCTGGGTGTCCCACCGCCGAAGAACACCGTGTTCAAAACACGATCCGGATAACGACGACCAGCATCAGAGATTTCTTGCAAATAGGCTCTTTTCCAGCGCGATTGATCTATTTCGCGAGCCACATGGCTGTTAAAATCGCAATAGGGGCATTTTGCTTCGCAGAAGGGCCAATGGATATAGAAGCCGAAGCCGCCATTGCGCCAGTCTTCAGCGAAAGCATCCTGCGACGAGTTTTGCAAAAGCGTCTGCACGGTGGCTTATCCGGTTCTTTTCCCAACGATCCATTTCACCGAAGGTAAGATCATATCCGTTTGGCACAAAGATTGGATCATATCCATGTCCTTGCGATCCTCGCATTGGCCAAGTGATGAAACCTTCGATGGTCCCGGCGAAAACTTCGTCATGTCCATCAGGCCAAGCCATCACAAGAGTACAGCAAAACCGCGCGGTCCAGGGGCTTTTTGTGCCGGTCGCGACAATGGCGTCGTAGGCTTTCGTCATCGCCATCTCAAAATCTCGGCCATTGCCCGTTTCGGCCCAATCTGCCGTGTATACGCCGGGCGCGCCGTTGAGGGCATCGATCTCCAACCCGCTGTCATCGGACAGCGCAGGTAGGCCGGCGGCGTTGGACGCTGCATGAGCTTTGATACGGGCGTTCCCGACAAAGGTTGATTCGGTTTCTTCTGGCTCAATCAGTCCCTTTTCAGTGGCCCCAACTACGGACACCCCGAAATCAGAAAGAAGATGCGCAATCTCTTCAAGTTTGCCCTGATTATGTGTCGCGACGAGAAGTTCAGAGCCTTCAAACTTACGCATTCGTGGCCGCCAACTGCGCCACGGCCAATTTCGTCACTCCCGCTTCCGCGAGATCCATAAGCTGTTCCATTTGCGTGCGGGAAAACGTCGAGCCCTCGGCGCTCATCTGGACCTCAATCAGTTGCCCACTGGACATCATGATGAAGTTTCCATCGACACCCGCCTCACTGTCTTCGGGATAGTCGAGATCAAGCACGGGCTGGCCGGCGTAGATGCCACAGCTGACCGCGGCGACGGGATCAATCAGGGGATCCGTGACCACATCACCCACTTTCATCAAAGCATTGACGGCCAGACGTAGGGCAACCCATCCGCCGGTGATTGCGGCACAGCGCGTTCCGCCATCGGCCTGGATGACGTCGCAATCCACCGTGATCTGGCGCTCCCCCAAGGCAACACGGTCTACACCGGCACGCAGGCTGCGCCCGATCAGGCGTTGAATTTCGACCGTGCGGCCGCCTTGCTTGCCAGCTGACGCTTCACGACGCATCCGCGAAGAGGTGGAACGCGGCAGCATTCCATATTCGGCCGTCACCCAGCCAAGGCCCGAGCCTTTAATGAACGGCGGAACACGATCTTCCAGGGAAGCCGTGCACAGCACATGGGTATCCCCCACCTTGATCATGCAGGAGCCTTCGGCATGTTTTGTCACCCCTGTCTCAATAGAGATGGGGCGCATTTCGTCCAATTGTCTGCCGGAAGGGCGCATGGGTCTAATCCTTTATTTGGTGTGCCGGGCATACAAGCGCGGCCCTTGGCAGTGCAACCCCGATTGACCTTTTTGATTTGCGCTCTTTAATGAAGTGTCACGGGAATTATCATGTCTAAGATCATGAGTGAGGCTGGCAAAACACTGGAGTTGATGAACACCCGCTCACGCGAGGTGTTTCGGCGTGTGGTGGAAGGGTATCTGGCCACGGGCGATCCCGTCGGGTCGCGTACCCTGACGCGCGACATGTCTGAGAAGGTGAGTGCCGCCACGATCCGGAACGTGATGCAGGATTTGGAATATCTTGGTTTGCTGGACAGCCCCCACGTGTCTGCGGGGCGTGTCCCGACACAAGAAGGACTGCGGATGTTCGTGGATGGCCTGCTGGAGGTGGGCGACCTGGAGAACACGGATCGCGAGATGATAGATGCCACACTGGGCAGCAATTCTGATGATGTGGGCGCTGCGCTTGATCGGATTGGGTCCGCGCTGTCTGGTGTGACACAAGGCGCATCGCTCGTTTTGGCGCCGAAACACGAGGCCCCGATCAAGCACATGGAATTTGTGGCACTTGGTCAGGATCGTGCGCTGGTAGTGCTGGTTTTCGCGGATGGGCAGGTCGAAAACCGCATTTTCACGCCACCGCCAGGGCAAACGCCGTCTTCCATGCGTGAGGCGGCGAACTTTCTGAACGCTCTGATCGAAGGCAAAACTCTCTCAGACCTTCAAAGCGCCATCCGGGTCGAGATTGAAAAGCGCCGCCAGGAAATAGATGTTCTGGCCCATGATCTGGTCGAAAGCGGACTTGCCGTTTGGGATGATGGGGGCACAGATAGCTTTGAGCGATTGATTGTGCGCGGCCGGTCCAACCTTTTGGATGGGCACGCGGATGAGGCCGATATTGACCGGATAAAAACCCTCTTCGACGATCTTGAACGCAAGCGGGACATCGCCGAATTTCTGGAACTGACCGACGAAGGCGAAGGTGTGCGCATTTTTATCGGCTCCGAGAACAAACTTTTCTCACTTTCGGGTTCCTCTTTGGTGGTGTCTCCTTATATGAATTCTGACCGGAAGATTGTGGGCGCGGTTGGCGTTATCGGACCCACACGACTCAATTATGGACGGATCGTTCCTATCGTGGATTACACCGCGCAGATTGTTGGCAAACTGATCGCGGACAGGACGTAAAAGGAAAAGGGCATGGCAGAGCGTGATGAACCCCAGTTTCTGGATGACCTTGAGGATATCGAGGCAGATCTGGACGCTGCCCATGACGATGAGGCGGAGCTGACGCCGGAACAGATGATTGAAGAGCTGCGGGCGGAACGGGATTCGTTTCAGGACAAGTTCATGCGTGCGCTGGCCGATGCAGAAAATGCACGAAAACGGGCTCAGAAGGACCGAATGGAGGCGGAGAATTACGGCGGTTCCAAACTGTCCCGCGATATGCTGCCCGTGTTCGACAACATGAAACGCGCCGTTGAATCGGTGACAGACGAGCAACGCGAGGTCGCCGCGCCCCTGATCGAGGGGATTGAACTGACCATGCGAGAACTTCTGAATGTGTTCAACAAGCACGGGATCCAGGTGATCGATCCGCAAGTTGGGGATCGGTTTGATCCCAAGATCCATGAGGCGATGTTTGAAGCACCACTTCAAGGCACAAAGGCAGGGGAAATCATTCAAGTTTCCGCCCAGGGGTTCATGCTGCATGATCGGATTTTGCGACCCGCACAGGTTGGTGTGTCGTCTAACCCGGGCTAACGCGGAACACTGGCATTCCAGCTCTTGTCAAAGACTGTTTCGTCCCCGTCCATCGCCTGCAGGCGCTGCGTGATTTCGAAACTATTAGAGCTGCCCCGCATGGTGATGTGCGCCTTGCTTTGCGCCCGCCAATTGCCGCGGCCCATCCCGCGGATCCATGTGATATCGACCTTGGCGCTGTCCGGCTTGTCGGGATGAATTGACCACACCTCCTGCATCCAGACATCGGTGATTACGCCGCTGTCCACATCCTTTCGGCGGCCACGGTCGCTGGAGATTGTCAAAACGCGACTGCCGTCGGGTAGTGTTTCCCAGAACTTTTTTTCTTCACCTTCTGACAAGACCCGGATGTTGCGGGTTTCCACAGGTGGCGGTGGGGCGAATTCGATGTCTGCGGCGTCGTTCGGGCAAAGCGGAAGGGTCAATTCGCCCTGCGACAAGGTCAGAGAGAAGCGTTCGCTCTCAGGCCAAGCATAGGGCCAATAACTTCCCGATAGCGAAAGGCAAAGCCTATGCCCGGCAGGCAGTTGATAGGCGCATTGATCCAGCTTGATCCCGACATCGAACACTTCACCCGGCACACAGTCTTCTTTCTTTTCAAATCCGTTCCGGTGGCGCAGGTTCAAAAGGCCTTGGGTGATCAGCGTTGCAGTTCCGTCCGGGCGTACATCGCTGAGCCGGGCAACAATCTGCGCCTTGGGTTTGTCGGACGACATGGACAACGTGAGGCGTGGCGCGCCGAGCAGAGTTGTATCCACAGGCATTGTTCCAGATGTAAATGAAAGGCCCCGTGCATTGTCCTCCGATTGGTCGCCAGGCAGTTCTCCGGGGCCAAAACCGAACGGGAAAAATTCCCCACATTGCTCCCCACATCTGAGATTTGTTTCCAGCACCGCATGAAGACTTTTTTCATCACCCAGAGTACGGTCGGAGCATAGGTGAAGGACTTGGCTCCGAAAGCTGGCGGAAGAAAAACTATCGATCCCAACCCATTGGCCATCGCGATGCTTCAAGGCCGGATTCGGCAGGCAACTGTCCATCGCGTATGCCGTGTAATCCGGCAGATCCTCGACCCCGGTGTCTTCACCTTTCAACCAACGATCCCACCAACGGAGGGCAAGACCCAAATAATCAATGCCCGGGCTGATGGTCGTGATATTGGGGTACTTATGGCTCCAAGGGCCCATAATGGCCTTCACTGGCGCGGCGGCATGCTCGGCCATTGCCGCCATGGCGTTGCGATACCCGTCGTGCAGCCCGCCCATCACCATTACTGGGGCATCAATTGCGTTGAAATCTTCACAGATCGACCCGTGTTTCCAGTAATCATCACGGTCCGCTGCGCGAGTCCATCTTTCGGCTAAAAACGGAGTGTTCTCCAACCGCTCCAGCCACATGTCTCGCCAGTTTGCGCGCAACTCAGGGTCAGGTGGCATGGAAAACCATGATAGAACGGTTGCCGCCCAGCCGACATTTTCGCTCAACTGGATGCCGCCTTTGTAGTGGATATCATCGTGGTAACGATCCACCGTCGTACCGATGGAGATGACGGCCTTCAACGCCTCGGGTTGCCGCGCGGCGATTTGCAAGCCGTTGAACCCACCCCAGGAAATGCCCTGCATCCCAACCGCGCCCGTGCACCACGGCTGTGCTGCGATCCAGGCAATGATGTCTTCGCCGTCTTGCATCTCCTCTTCGGAATATTCATCGTCAAAGAGCCCTTCACTGTCGCCGCAGCCACGCCGATCGACTCGAACACTGGCGTAGCCATGCCGGGCAAAATGCGGATGCATGCCGTGGTCACGTTCCAATGTGCCATCGGTTTTACGGTATGGAAGGTATTCGAGTATCGCGGGTACCGGATTTACATGTGCATCCTCTGGCATCCAAACCGCAGCCGACAGGCGCGTGCCATCTGGCAGGGGAATGCCCATGTCGCGATCAATGATCATTTCGTGAGTCCCTTAAGTTCATAAATCAGGTTGAGCGCGTCTTTTGGCGTCAGCTCATCTGGGAGGATCTCCTTGAGGCGATCTTCAACTATCGATGGCTCAGCAGGCGGGGCAGCTTGCGGGGCCGGCGTTGCAAAGAGGGGCAGATCATCAATAAACGCCTCCCGTTTTGATCCGCCTTCCCGGTCGCCCTTTTCCAAGGCGTCGAGCACCGTGCGTGCCCGTTCCACGACGGATTGCGGCAGCCCAGCTAATTTGGCCACTTGCACACCGTAACTGCGATCGGCCGCGCCGCTCCGCACCTCATGCAAGAAAACGACATCGCCTTCGTGTTCCTTGACCGTCACAGTGGCGTTGTTGACGCGATCCAGCTTGTCCGAAAGCCCGGTCAGTTCATGGTAGTGCGTGGCGAAGAGTGCGCGGCAGCCGTTGACCTCGTGTAAATGTTCCAAAGTGGCCCATGCAATGGATAGACCGTCATAGGTTGCCGTGCCGCGCCCTATCTCATCGAGAATTACCAAAGAGTGCGCATCCGCCTGATTGAGAATCGCGGCGGTTTCGACCATTTCCACCATGAAGGTGGATCGCCCGCGCGCCAGATCGTCTGATGCTCCCACGCGGCTGAATAGCTGGCTAACGAGGCCGATATGGGCCTTCTGGGCTGGCACGAAGCTGCCCATTTGTGCCAACACGGCAAACAAGGCGTTCTGACGCAGGAATGTCGATTTCCCTGCCATGTTGGGGCCTGTCAGTAACCAGATGTCACTTTCCTTGCCCAAATCGCAATCATTGGCGATGAACGGTGTGCCCGATCCCGCGCGCAGCGCTTGTTCTACGACCGGATGGCGCCCTCCAACGATGGTCAGCGCCCGGGTGTCATCAACCTTGGGTCGGCACCAGTTTTCACCGGCAGCAAGATCCGCCAGCGCGCATGTCAGATCGAGTTCTGACAAGGCGGAAGCGACAGTGGAAAGCGCATCTGCCGCACCCAGGATGGACTGCCTTAGTGTCTCATAGAGGCGCTTTTCAATCTCAATCGCCCGCCCGCCCGCATTCAAGATCTTGCTTTCCATTTCCGTGAGGTCCGGCGTCGTGAAGCGCAGTTGATTAGCGGTGGTCTGGCGGTGTTTGAAAGTTTCGTTCAGTGGTTCCGACAACATCTTTTCCGCGTGGGTCGCTGTAACCTCGATGAAGTAACCCAGTACGTTGTTGTGCTTGATCTTGAGGCTTTGAATGCCTGTGAGGTCAGCATACTCCACCTGCATCGCCGCAATCACTCCGCGACCTTCGTCGCGCAGTTTGCGGGCCTCATCGAGGTCGTTGTCATAGCCTTCAGCGACAAACCCACCGTCCCTGATCAGCAACGGAGGTTCCGCGATCAGCGCCTCAGACAGAAGATCAAGAAGCGTATCGTGACCCTTCAAGTAATCAAGACAGTTTGAAACCAGATTGGGCATACCGTCGCTTGCGTGGTCGCTGAAGATGGCGTTGGCCTGCTCCAGACCCCGTTGGATCGCCGTCAGGTCGCGCGGGCCGCCGCGGTCCAGCCCCAACCGTGACAGGGCGCGTTCCAGATCCGGCACGCGCCGGAGACGTTCGCGGAGGTCTTCGCGGATGCGCGGCTGCTCCACCATGAAGTCAACTGCATCGTGTCGGTCGCGGATGGTATCCAACTGGCGCGATGGGGACGACAAACGTCGCTCCAAGAGTCGCCCACCGCCTGGCGTGAAGGTGCGGTCAATGGCGGCGACAAGCGACCCGGTGCGACCGCCGGACAGGGCATGAGTCAGTTCCAGATTGCGCCGTGTCGCGGCGTCAATTTGCATGACGCGCGAATTGGCCTCCCTGACCGGAGGACGCAGCAAGGGCATTTTGCCCTTCTGCGTGATGTCGAGATAGTCAATCAGCGCGCCCATGGCGGACAGTTCCGGGCGCTCGAAGGTGCCAAACGCTTCCATCGTGTCGACCTTGAAGAGCGCGCAGAGCTTGTTCGCGGCCTCCGTGCTGTCAAAAGCCGATCGAACCAAAGGGGTAAGGGACGTGCCACTATCCTCGGCAATTGCGCCGATCTCTCGGTCGTCGCCATCCGACACGATCAATTCGCTTGGCATCAGGCGGGCAAGCTCTGGCCCCAGGCGGACCTGTGGCAAAGACATGACCGAAAACGCACCGGTTGAAATGTCGACCCAAGCCAGCGCTGCCTCGTCCCGCACGGTGGCATAGGCAGCCAGATAATTGTGGCGCCGCGCATCAAGGAGACTGTCTTCTGTCAGTGTCCCCGGCGTGACAAGGCGCACCACATCGCGGCGCACCACGGCCTTCGATCCGCGTTTCTTGGCCTCAGACGGGTCTTCCATCTGTTCGCAAACTGCCACGCGGAATCCCTTTCGGATCAGAGTGAGTAGATATCCTTCCGCCGAGTGGGCAGGAACGCCGCACATCGCGATGTCTTCGCCCAGATGTTTTCCGCGTTTGGTCAGCGCGATGTCGAGCGCTTCTGCCGCCGCGACGGCATCGTCGAAAAACAGCTCATAGAAATCACCCATGCGGTAGAACAGCAGCGCGCCTTGGTACTGGGCTTTGATCTCCAGATACTGCGCCATCATAGGCGTTACGGCAGCTTTCTGAGATGTCACGCGGTCCCCCCGGATTGCTTCCAAAAACACTACCGACGCGGCGCGATGGGCGAAAGCCCTCATTCGCCCTGTTGAGACCCGAGCCACGGCCCGTTAAGCATGGTCGAACGGAAAAAATCGAGACACCTCATGGCAAACCCAAAATTCACCCGGGAAGAGGCGCTGGCCTTTCACCTGGAACCCACCCCCGGCAAATTCGAGATCAGCGCAACGGTGCCGATGTTCACGCAAAGGGACTTGTCGTTAGCGTACTCCCCCGGTGTGGCGGTGCCTTGTGAGGCAATCGCGGAGAATCCGGAAACGGCCTATGACTACACCAACAAGGGCAACCTGGTGGCGGTTGTTTCCAACGGAACGGCGGTGCTTGGTCTGGGGAACCTTGGTGCGCTGGGATCCAAGCCGGTGATGGAAGGCAAATCGGTTCTGTTCAAACGGTTTGCCGACGTGAATTCCATTGATATCGAATTGGATACCGAAGACCCCGATGCCTTCATCAATGCCGTGCGTCTGATGGGGCCGACATTTGGGGGGATCAACCTTGAGGATATTAAGGCGCCCGAATGCTTCATCATCGAACAGACGTTGAAAGAGCAGATGGATATCCCTGTCTTTCATGACGACCAGCATGGGACAGCGGTGATCTGTGCGGCGGGTCTGTTGAACGCGCTTCATCTATCGGGAAAGAAAATGGAGGACGTGAGGATCGTCCTCAACGGTGCAGGGGCGGCCGGGATTGCCTGCGTGGAGCTTCTGAAAGCAATGGGCGCGCGGCATGAGAACTGCATTGTGTGCGACACCAAGGGTGTGATCTGGCAAGGCCGCACTGAAGGCATGAACCAGTGGAAATCGGCCCATGCGGTGAAGACAGACTTGCGCACACTGGAAGAGGCGATGAAAGGGGCCGATGTGTTTCTTGGTGTCTCGGTCAAAGGTGCAGTGACGCGAGAGATGGTCCTGTCCATGGCCAAGGATCCAGTGATTTTCGCCATGGCCAATCCCGATCCTGAAATCACCCCTGAAGAGGCGCACGCAGTGCGTGAAGATGCCATCGTCGCCACAGGTCGTTCGGATTATCCGAACCAGGTCAACAACGTGCTGGGCTTTCCTTATCTCTTCCGTGGCGCGCTGGATGTCCATGCCCGCGCGATCAATGACGAAATGAAGATTGCCTGCGCCCATGCACTTGCGGAATTGGCGCGTCAGGATGTGCCCGATGAAGTCGCGATGGCTTACGGTCAAAAGCTGACCTTTGGGCGGGACTATATCATTCCGACACCTTTTGACCCGCGTCTCATTCACACCATTCCGCCTGCAGTGGCAAAGGCCTGCATGGATACAGCCGCCGCCCGCCGGCCTATTGTGGATATGGAAGCCTATGAACTTGCGTTGAAATCCCGGCTTGATCCGACCGCGTCCATCATGCGCTCTATCAATGCGCGGGCCCGAAACGCACAAGCGCGGATGATATTTGCGGAAGGCGATGACCCGCGCGTTCTTCGCGCAGCGGTTCAATATCAGCGAACTGGTTACGGCAAGGCGCTGGTGGTCGGGCGCAGCGATGACGTGCGTCAAAAGCTGGAGGCCGCGGGTCTTGGTGATGCCGTGTCTGAGATCGAAGTGGTGAACGCTGCGAATACGGCCCAACTCGATGAATACAAGGCGTTCCTGTACAACCGGTTGCAACGTCGCGGATTTGACCATCAGGATATCCACCGTCTTGCCGCGCGTGACCGTCACGTGTTTGCGGCGCTCATGCTGGCCCATGGTCATGGTGACGGACTGGTGACCGGGGCGACACGGAAGTCCGCCCATGTGCTGGATCTGATCAATCACGTGTTTGACGCGGGCACCGAACAGGGGGCTGTGGGCGTTACTGCGCTTCTGCACAACGGTCGTATCGTGATGATCACCGACACGCTGGTGAACGAATGGCCGGATGAAGAGGATCTGGCGACCATCGCGGAACGTGGCGCCGACGTGGCGCGTGGGCTGGGGTTGGAGCCGCGCGTGGCATTCGTATCATTTTCGACCTTTGGGTATCCGCGATCTGAACGCGCAGAAAAAATGCATCTGGCGCCTGGCGTTCTGGAAAAGCGCGGCGTCGATTTTGAATTCGAAGGAGAGATGACTGTCGATGTGGCCCTGAACACGACCGTGCAGGAAAGTTATCCGTTCCAGCGGCTGACAGGCCCGGCCAATGTTTTGGTCGTGCCTGCGCGGCACTCGGCGTCTATTTCGACCAAACTGATGCAGGAAATGGCGGGGGCAACCGTGATTGGCCCGATCCTGGCCGGGATTGATGAGTCGATTCAGATCGCGTCTACCGGGGCCACGGCGAGCGACATTCTCAACATGGCGGTGCTGGCAGCCTGTAAAGTCGGTTGAGCGATGATCTTCAACCTCGGCTCGATCAATACAGATTACTTTTATGATCTACCGCGTTTGCCCGGGCCGGGCGAGACGCTTTCGGCCACAGCCATGGCACGCGGACTTGGTGGCAAGGGTGCCAATCAATCTGTGGCGGCTTCTCTCGCAGGAGCGGAAGTTTGCCACATTGGCGCCGTCGGCCCAGATGGCGCTTGGGCGGTCAAGCGATTGAAAAACGTCGGGGTCGATGCGGGGTTTGTTCGAGAGAGTGAAACAGCAACCGCCCATGCGATTGTGATGGTCGGTGAAAGTGGCGAGAACCAGATTGTCATTTTTCCGGGTGCCAATATGGATCAATCGCCGGATGTTATTTCGGATGCCCTTGCAGATGGCCAGCCAGGTGATTGGTTGATGCTGCAAAACGAAACGTCGCATCAGGTGGACGCGGCCAAACTGGCCTGCGACGCCGGGCTGAACGTAGCCTATTCTGCAGCACCTTTCGACGTCCGCGCGGTTGAGCACGTCATCCCCTATGCGACGCTTCTGATCATGAACGCAGTCGAGGTAGAACAATTCGAAAACGCAACTGGCACTGATGTCAAAAGCCTTCCTGTCGATCAGGTTCTCATCACAAAGGGGAATCAGGGGGCGGCGTGGTATGATCTGCAACAGGACAAATCCGTGACAGTCCCCGCATTGACCGTTGACGCGATCGACACGACCGGGGCGGGCGATGCTTTTGCGGGATACTTCATTGCCGGGTTGTCGCAACACATTTCCGTCGAAGAGGCGCTCTTTCGGGCGTCAGTGGCTGCGGCGCTGAGTACGACCAAGAAGGGAACGGCGGATGCCATCCCTAGTCTTGAAGCCGTGATGCAGTTTCTTGAGGATCAGGACGCGAAAGGTGCCTTCGCACCCCATAGTTGGCGAACACGATCATCTCGTCCGCACGCCTCGCGATAGGCTTTGTAAGCCTTGGCCTTCGATTTGGGCCCGAAGCGGGTGAGGATGACGGAGCTCTGCTTGTAATAATCCTGATGATAGGCGTCCGCGGGGAAGAAATCGCCGCCCTCCAAGATCGGGGTCACAATGGTTTGCCCCAACTCTTCTTGTGCAGAGCCCAGCGCAGCTTCTGCGGCGTCGCGTTCCACTGAGTTGTAGACAAAGATCGCTGTGCGATAGGCGGCACCACGGTCACAGAACTGGCCGCCTGCATCCGTGGGGTCAACGGACCGCAAGAACATTGAATACAGCTGATCCATGGACACTTGGCTTGAATCAAAGAAGATCTGTACGGCCTCATAGTGGCCCGTACCGCCACGGACAACTTGTTTGTAGGTTGGATTTTCAACCGTTCCCCCGGTAAAGCCGGAAACGACACCGGTAACGCCCTGAACGCGCTCGAAATCGGCCTCGACGCACCAAAAACAACCGCCTGCCACGACGATCACTTCGCTGGCGGTTGCTCTCACTTCACCATACTGGATGCCCAGCCCCAAACCGATAAACCCGGCAAGGGCTACTGCTTTGATGTTTCTGAGCGTGGAAATCATAGTCACCCTCCATAGCAGGTGAAGATCAAAATATCGGAAATGCTATCAGAACCAACTCACTCATGTGCGAGGTCACGCGCAGGTGAAACCAATTTACCTCAGCGTTCCGAAAAACAGGGCTTTTCAAGTGGATTGAAACAGAGTTGTCTTCCGCAATGTAACAATTGGTGCCGCCATGACAAACCATCAAACCACCCACCAGGCCGAAGAAGACGCGCGAAACGACGACATCCGCATCTGGCTGAACGGAACAATTGTGCCAAAGGCTGAGGCGTTGGTGAGCGTCTATGATTCCGGTTTCATGCTGGGTGACGGGGTGTGGGAGGGGCTGCGCCTCTATCACGGGCGCTGGGCCTTTGCGGATGAACATCTGGACCGGTTGTTTGAGGCTGCCAAAGCGATTGATCTGGAAATTGGCATGACGCCCGATGATCTGATGGCCGCGCTAGAGGCCACGGCGAATGCAAACGGCATGATGTCAGATGCCCATGCGCGGTTGATGGTGACGCGCGGGGTGAAAACGCGTCCTTTTCAACACCCGTCGCTGTCGCAGCAAGGGCCGACCGTGACGATCATCATGGAGCATTCAAAACCCCGTATCGCGCGGCCCATTCGGTTGGCGACCGTGCCGCATGTTCGTGGCCTACCGATGACGCAGGACCCAAAGCTCAATTCGCACTCCAAGCTGAACTGTATTCTGGCCTGTATCGCGGCGGAAAAGGCGGGCGCAGATGAGGCATTGATGCTGGATGTTCACGGATTCGTGAACACCACCAATGCTTGTAATTTCTTTATCGTGCGCAAGGGAGAGGTTTGGACCTCGACTGGCGATTATTGCATGAACGGGATCACGCGTCAGAAGGTGATTGATCTGTGTCGCGCCGATGGCATCCCGGTTTATGAGAAAAACTATTCGCTTGTTGAAACCTACGGCGCAGAAGAAGCGTTTTTGACCGGCACGTTCGGCGCGCAAACACCGGTGGGAGAGATTGATGGGCGGCTGATAGGGGATGGCGGACAGGGTCCGGTTACGACCCGTGTACAAGAGCTCTATAAGGCTCTAATTCAGCAGGAAACGTCCTAAATGCGGATTGCGATGTGGTCCGGCCCTCGGAACATCTCCACCGCGATGATGTACGCTTTTGCGGCGCGGGGCGACTGTGAGGTTGTGGATGAGCCATTTTATGCAGCTTACCTGACTCTGACAGGGTTGGAGCATCCGATGCGGGAGGAGATCATCGCTTCTCAGCCCACAGATCCAGAGGATGTGATCAAAAATCTGGAAGCACCAGCGCCCTCCCTGCATTCTTACCACAAACACATGTCGCAACACATGGTGCCGGATGTGCCGCGCGATTGGATCCGTGGATTCAAAAACGTCTTTCTGATCCGGCATCCGGCCCGCGTGATCGCATCCTACGCGGCCAAGCGCGAAAATCCGACGCTGGACGACATCGGGTTCCGCCAACAGGCAGAGATTTTTGAGGCCGTGAAGGATGACGCCGTCGTAATCGACAGCTCCGACATTCGTCGTGATCCTCCGACAGCCTTGCGAGCCCTGTGCGACGCGATCGGGCTGTCTTTTACGGATCGGATGCTCAGTTGGCCCAAGGGCGGTCATCCGTCAGACGGTGTTTGGGCAAGTCATTGGTATGGCGCGGTTTGGAAATCAACCGGTTTCGGTGAAGCGGAGGGCCCGATGCCTGATCTGGCTGACGCGTTGTCCGATGTCTATCATGCAGCCATGCCATTTTACGAAGAGATGCGTCAAAACACTCTCTACTTTGACTAGTTTGGAGATTTTCATGCGTTTATGTTCTCTGATTCTCGCCTGGTTTTGCCTAAGCGCCTTTCCCCTGATGGCAGAGATGAAAGACCGGGATGGCTGGGCCGTGATCAAAAGCGAACAATCCCACGCGGATCTGGTCGCCAGCACACGGGCAGCGATAAAGGAAAACGGATTGATTGTCGTGACACAAGCCGGTCCGACGAAGGCCGCCGCGGCACGGGGGATTGTGATACCAGGAAACACCGTGATCGGTGCATTCAACAACGATTTCGCCGTGCGGCTGCTTCGGCGGTCGACGCCCGCGATGATTGAAGCGCCGATTCGGTTTTACGTGACTGAGAACGTCGATGGTACGGCGACGCTCAGCTATAAAACCCCGTCTTTCGTGTTGTCACCTTACGAAGAAGACGGGGTTGATGACATTGCGGCAGAGTTGGATGCGCTGTTTTCTGCGATTTCAAAACAGGCGGTCAGCCCTTGAGTCGACGATCCCGGGCGGCCAGAAGTTTGAGCCGAAGGGCGTTCAACTGAATGAACCCGGCCGCGTCTTTCTGATCATAGGCGCCGGCGTCTTCTTCGAAGGTGACATGAGCCTCTGAATAGAGAGAGTGATCGGACCAGCGGCCCACACAATCGACGGACCCTTTATACAGCTTCAGCCGTACCGTGCCGGTCACGTGTTCCTGGCTATTGTCGATGGCTGCTTGCAGCATCTCCCGCTCAGGCGAGAACCAGAAGCCGTTATAGATTAACTCCGCATAACGCGGCATCAGGCTGTCTTTCAAGTGGCCTGCGCCACTGTCTAGGGTGATCTGTTCGATTCCGCGATGGGCCTCAAGCAGGACAGTGCCACCCGGGGTTTCGTAGATCCCCCGTGATTTCATGCCAACGAAACGGTTTTCCACAAAATCGAGTCGCCCGACCCCGTGATTGCCGCCGATTTCATTGAGCCGGGTCAGGATTGTGGCGGGGCTAAGAGCTTCCCCGTTAATGGAGACCGCATCGCCGCGCTCAAAGCCGATCTCAACGAATTCGGGAGTATCGGGCGCGTCTTCGGGGTTGATCGTACGCTGATAGACGTAATCTGGCGCAGCCTCGGCCGGATCTTCCAGAACCTTGCCTTCGGATGAGGTGTGCAGAAGGTTGGCATCGACTGAAAACGGCGCTTCACCTCGCTTGTCCTTTGCAATCGGGATCTGATTTTCCTCGGCAAACGCAATCAGACGCGTCCGCGATGTCAGATCCCATTCCCGCCACGGTGCGATCACCTTGATGTCCGGGTTCAGCGCATAGGCAGAAAGTTCGAACCGCACCTGGTCATTGCCTTTGCCGGTTGCCCCATGGGCCACCGCATCGGCACCTGTTTCCGCAGCAATCTCAACCAATCGTTTCGAGATCAGCGGGCGCGCGATGGAAGTGCCCAGCAGGTAGAGCCCTTCATAAACCGCATTTGCGCGAAACATCGGGAAGACGAAATCACGTACGAATTCTTCGCGAATGTCTTCGATGTATATGTTTTCGGGGGCGATGCCCAGTAATTCGGCTTTCTTGCGCGCCGGTTCCAGCTCTTCCCCTTGGCCAAGGTCAGCGGTAAAGGTCACGACCTCACAACCATACTCTGTATGAAGCCATTTCAGGATGATCGAGGTATCAAGACCCCCGGAATAGGCCAGAACGACTTTCTTTGGCGTGGGCATGGGCGCTTCCTTAGCGATGAAATAGGTTGCGCCGCGCTTACTGCCTTTTGCCACAGGGAGCAAGCTGTGGCGTCGCAGGGACTTGCGCGTGGGCCAACATTCCACCACACATGCGCGCATGACTGATTTTCGCACTTCCGCCCAGGCCGCAGAGGCCCTTATGCGCGACGTCTTTGATCCGACGCCGCTGCAACGCAATGATCATTTGTCAGACAAGTATTGCGCGGAGATTTACCTCAAGCGCGAGGATCTTTCGCCGGTGCGATCCTACAAGCTGCGCGGTGCGTTCAATGCGATCCGCAAGCGGCTCGCGGAAGGCGACACGCCTTCAAGTTTCGTGGCGGCAAGCGCTGGAAATCACGCGCAAGGCGTAGCCTATATGTGCAAGCATTTCGGGCTGAACGGTGTAATCTTCATGCCGGTGACGACGCCGGATCAGAAGGTGATGAAGACCCGCTCCTTTGGCGGTGATCATATCGAGGTGCGCCTGACGGGCGACTATTTCGATGACACGCTGTCCGCAGCGCAGGCCTATTGCGAGAAGGTGAATGGGCACTTCCTGTCGCCCTTTGACGATGAGGATGTGATCGAAGGTCAGGCCTCCGTCGGGGTGGAGATTGAGGCCCAGATGGGCAGTGCTCCGGATGTGATCGTAATGCCAGTGGGTGGTGGCGGTCTGGCCTCAGGCGTCAGCAGCTATTTTGGGGACCAGTCCGACTATGTGCTGGTGGAACCTGACGGCGGTAGATGCCTGGCGGAAGCGTTTCGAGCCGGTCATCCATCGCGACTGAACCACATTGATACCTTTGCCGATGGTGCCGCCGTTGCCCAGATTGGTGCAAAGACGTTTGAGCGGTTGAAGCGGCTTGGCCCCGATGTGGTCCGTTCGGTGGACGAAGACCGTCTCTGCACCACCATGATTGAGATGCTGAACATCGAGGGTTTCGTTCTGGAGCCAGCCGGTGCGCTGGCGCTTGATGTTCTCAAGGACATTCAAGGCGACATCAAAGGCAGGACCGTGGTTTGCGTGTCTTCTGGCGGCAATTTTGATTTTGAACGCTTGCCTGAGGTCAAGGAACGTGCGCTTCGGTCTTCCGGGAACAAGAAATACTACATCCTGCGGATGCCACAGCGACCTGGAGCGCTAAAGGACTTCCTAAACATGCTCGGCCCAGATGATGACATCTCGCGGTTTGAGTATTTGAAGAAATCTGCACGCAACTTCGGATCTATCCTTTTAGGGATAGAGACGCACAACCCCGAAAGTTTCGCTCAAATTGAAGGGCAGATGAAGTCTTCCGGCTATGATTTCCGGGATATCACCGAGGATGAAATACTGTCGGAGTTTCTGATCTAGGCCCCATCAGGCCGCTGCACCATCGGAACGGATTTCTGAAAATTCTTCCATTGATGCGCGGTAGCAAGAAATTATCGCTGCGGCGTCAATCCTATTTGTCTGGCCGCCGCGCGCTGCTTCTTCCCCTACGCGACAGAGCTCGGCAAACTGGCTGAACCCAAGGTTCAGTGCGGCTCCTTTCAGGGAATGCAGCTTGGCTTCCAGGTCACCTGCGGCCATCCCTGGCGCGAGTGTTTCCAACTCTTCATTCATTTCGTCGAGAAAGATGTCCACGACTTCCTGAAAATCGTCTTCGCCTACTTCATCCTGCAACTGTGTCACCCGAACCCAGTCAATCATCGAGAAACTCCTTTCGCCATCAATTGGGACGATAGGACATGGGCCTTAAACGAAGGTTGAGAGATGAATAAGAATTTAGACGAATTCACCCATTTACAGATCCTTAGGGCGGCGGGGTCTACCCACCCGTGGAATTCTGTAAGAGTACCGCTTTGGCTTTGGACAAATCTGATAGTTTGGGTACCTCCCTCGATGCCGTTAACCACGGCAAGACCGTGCTTGTTGTGGATGACAGCCGAGCGCAGCGAATGATGCTGTGTAAGCTAATGGAGAAGCAAGGATACATCGTGCTTCAGGCTGGTTCCGGTACGGAGGCTTTGGACATTTGCCAATCACAGATCCCGGATCTGGTTATCAGCGACTGGATGATGCCCGGTATGGATGGGCTGGAATTTTGTGTAGCGTTCCGGGCACTTCCTCGGGATCGCTACGGTTACTTCATTCTTCTCACTTCCCGGGGGGAAAAAGAGGATGTCACTCGTGCATTCGATGCGGGCGCGGACGATTTTCTAACCAAACCGATCAACCAGCATGAATTGACCGTGCGAATTCGCGCCGGCGAACGCATCATGAAGATGGAACATGAGCTTAACGATAAGAACAGGCTGATCCGGTCGACGCTGGACGAACTGCAGGCCGCCCATGATTCGATCAACAATGATCTGGTTGAGGCGCGCAAACTTCAGGAGTCTCTGGTCCGTGAACGCTATCGCGATACTGGCAGGACCGAATTGTCACTGATGCTACAATCTAGCGGGCACATCGGCGGTGATCTTGTGGGGATGTTTCATGTTGACCATGACACTGTTGGGATTTACGGCATCGATGTTGCAGGCCACGGGATCAGTTCCGCCCTGATGACGGCCCGGCTGGCCGGGTTTCTGACAGATGGTGTTCCGGATCAGAACATTGCTTTGAAAAAGGGCAAGCATGGCCACTACGTTCCGCGCGACCCTTCGGAGACGATAGCCCTTTTGAATGAGCGGATCATCAATGAGATCGACACTGATCTTTACTTCACGATGCTTCTCGGTCTTTTCAATCAGGCAACCGGTGAATTGGTGTTTACGCAGGCGGGTCATCCCAGCCCGGCGGTTCAAAGGTCGTCAGGCTGTGTGGAAATCGTGGGGTCCGGCGGTTTGCCTGTCGGTCTGATCGATGCCGCGGAATTTGAGCAGTCCAAGGTGGAACTTTTGCCCGGCGACAGGTTCATCATTCATTCTGACGGCATCACAGAATGCGCCAAACCAAACGGCGATCTTTATGGCGATGAAGGTTTGGAATTGTCCCTTTTGCGGCATGCCCGCTTGCGCGGTCAGGATTGTCTTGAAGGCATCATCAAAGACATGACTGCTTTTAGTGGCCAGACCGAATTTGACGACGATGTCTCTATCGCATTGCTGGAATTCAAAGCCGAGTGAGGTAATTTCTGACGAAATACCGATCACCGGGATTTCCAAGTGTTTCTGCCGCTACGTCGGGAGCAACCCAAAGGTCGGTATGTCCTTCCTCCAAAGGTGGGCCGAGGCGACGAACAGGATGGGCCACATAGATGATGCAGATCTTGTCGGCCCATTTGTCATACTCCGGCATGTAAACAAAACGCCGGAACGCCCCCAAGCGGCGGGGCATGGCGATGGTCCAACCGGTTTCTTCGAGAACTTCGCGATAAAGTGCGCGTTGATGCGGTTCGCCCGGATCAACACCGCCGCCGGGCAATTGTAATTCATTGTCGGGCTCAGCCTGATAAGTCACCAGCAGATCGCCATCGCGAGGCAAGATTGCATAGACGCCGATGCGCCGTTCATACCGAATGCCGGGGAGGGGTGTTTCGCCAATTCTGCGGATCATCGTGGTCCCTTGGATCACTGGCCCTATCGCCTATATATTCGCGATACGCCAATTTGACGGCTAAGGAAACTCCATGACCATTGGACAGAAAATTGCGTGGGACGACACGATCCTGCCCTTTCAACTGGATGCCTCCGACACACGAGGCCGTTTGGCGCGGCTGGACGGTGTGTTGGACGGTATTCTGAAACAGCATAACTATCCCGCGCCGGTGGAGGCGCTAGTGGCCGAAGCCGCGTTGCTTACGGCGTTGATCGGGCAGACAATTGGGTTGCGGTGGAAACTGTCCTTGCAGGTTCAGACCAAAGGCCCGGTGCGGATGATTGCCACTGATTACTTCGCGCCGCAGGAGGAGGACGACATTGCGAAAATCCGCGCCTATGCCAGTTTTGATGATGACCGGATCACCAACGGGTCGCCCTATGATCAGTTGGGCGAGGGGTACTTTGCCGTTTTGATTGATCAAGGCCCGGGAACCGATCCTTACCAAGGAATCACGCCCATCGCAGGCGGGTCGATCAGCGCCTGTGCGGAGGCATATTTTGCACAGTCCGAACAGTTGCCTACACGGTTCGCGCTGAGCTTTGGCCGGTCAACAGAGGCGGGCGGTGCGGAGCATTGGCGCGCTGGCGGCTTCATGTTGCAGCATATGCCCAAGGCGTCGCCGGAAATGCAGGGTGGTGGGTCGGGCGACGGTGGCCTTTTGGTGGCTGCTGACCTTCTGCACGAGGATGACGAAGAGAACTGGAACCGGGTGAATATCCTGCTCGACACGGTTGAGGATCTGGAATTGATCGGGCCGTCAGTGTCGCCAACGGATCTTCTTGTCCGGCTGTTTCATGAGGAAACTCCGCGTGTGTTCGATGCCCAGCCCGTGCGATTTGGTTGCACCTGCTCCGAAGACCGTGTCCGTCAAAGTCTGAGCATTTATTCTGTCAAAGATATCGGAACGATGATCACCGAAGACGGGGACGTGACCGCCGATTGTCAGTTCTGCGGCGCGCATTACCGGCTGGATCCAGAGACGCTGGGATTTGATGTTGCGGGGGCGGATGAAAGTTGACGTGCAGACACGATTGGCCCGCGCGCTGGAGCATCTTTCCGGCGCGTCGTCGGACTATGATCTGAACCCAGATGTCGTGCTGCCCGAGGGGCGAAAACTGCGACCTGCGGGTGTGCTCATCCCCATTCGAGAAATAGACGGCGAGCTTCGGCTTTACCTGACTAAACGGTCGTCTGCATTGAAGCATCACCCGGGCCAGATTGCCTTTCCGGGTGGCAAAAAGGATGAGGGCGATGCGACGATCGTTGATGCGGCCCTGCGCGAGGCCCGAGAAGAGATCGGCCTTCCGCGGGATGCCGTAAACGTTATCGGCACATTGCCGTTTCATGAGACGGTCACGTCTTTTGAAGTGACGCCCGTTCTTGCCGTGATCAAAAGGGATTTCACTCCGATACCCGAGCCTGGTGAAGTCGCAGAGGTGTTTCATGTTCCGTTGGCCCACGTTCTGAATGCCTCAAATTTCGCAATCCAGTCCCGTCGCTGGCGCGGAACGCGACGACACTACTACACCGTGCCCTTCGGCCCCTACTACATCTGGGGTGCCACCGCGCGGATCTTGCGAGCCCTGTCAGACGGGTGGGCGGCGTCATGAAGGTGCAGGGTGATTGGTTTGACGCCGCGCCGTCGCAGACCGTTTTGGCGATGCTGGGTTTGGAGGGATATTCGGCATATTTCGTAGGTGGATGCGTTCGCAATGCGCTCTTGGGCCATCCTGTTTCTGACATCGACATCGCCACGGATGCGTTGCCGGACACGGTGATAAGGGTCGCGGAAGCTGCTGGTCACCGCGCCGTGCCAACGGGAATTGAACATGGTACGGTCACTGTTGTTGTGGATGACAAACCCCATGAGGTAACCACCTTTCGCAAGGATTTCGCCACTGATGGCCGCCGCGCTACGGTCGTCTTCTCCACGGATGTGGCAGAGGATGCCCGCAGACGTGATTTCACGATGAATGCTCTCTACGCCGACGCCACAGGTCAGGTGATCGATCCTTTGGGCGGCATCGGCGATCTGGAATCGCGGCGGGTTAGGTTTATCGAAGACGCCCCTACGCGGATTAGAGAAGACTACCTTCGAATTCTTCGTTTTTTCCGGTTTCATGCCTGGTTTGGTGATCCGGAGGGCGGGCTTGATCCGGATGGTCTTGCCGCTTGTGCTGAACTTGCTGACGGGATGTCCAGGCTGTCGAAGGAGCGGGTCGGCGCAGAGATGTTGAAACTACTTGCTGCCCCCGATCCCGCGCCCTCTGTCGCCGCAATGCAGAGCGCGGGAGTATTGGCTCAGGTCTTACCTGGGTCCGATGACCGTCTGCTTGCTCCGCTTGTGCATTTGGAAGGGGAAAGGACGAAGGTTTGTCTGAGGCGTCTGGCGATTCTGGGCGGCGAAGATGTGGCCGAAAACCTGCGGCTGTCCAAGTCGGACAAAAAGCAACTTGATCTGCTGCGCGATCAGATGGGCCACATAAGATCCGCGCTTGAGCTCGGCTATCTCTACGGTGTCGAAACGGGTTTAGACATCTTGCTTCTGCGTGGCGCAATGTCCGGTATTGCCCTGACTGACAAAGACATGGACGATCTCAAACGCGGATCGCAAACCTCTTTTCCCATTGCGTCCGCCGATCTGATGCCAGAGTTTGAAGGCCCCGCTTTGGGGCGGAAACTCAAGGAGTTGGAACAGAAATGGATCGACTCCTCATTCCAACTGACAAAATCTGACCTTCTTTCGTAAACCCGTCATTTGACTTTTTCGCCCGATTGAGTGACAAGCCGGGTATCTGTTTGAAAGGGGAATACACCATGTATCGCGGGATTTGGTCGACCTGAGCGCATAATGCGCCCTCGACACATGTACCCGCGCGGTGAAAGTCGCGTGACTTTTCGCCCATTCACATCAGGTGTCCCCAAATGTTCAAATTTTTTGAGAACCTTGTCGACCCGTATGTCGCATATGAAGAAACTGATACGCCGCCCACGCGTCTGTGGCCCTTCCTGCGCGACTACATGGTGCCGTTCAAAAAGGTCTTTGCCGTCACTGCGGTGATGTCTGTGATCGTGGCCGCGGTCGAGGTTTGGTTGATTTACTACATGGGCCTCGTCGTCGACCGGTTGAGCGGTGATCCGGAAACAGTGATTGAACAATACGGGATGGAATTCCTTCTCGTTGCGATTTTCATTCTGATCTTGCGGCCGCTTTTGCAGGCGATTGACGTGGCGCTTCTCAACAACGCTGTTCTGCCAAATTTCGGTACGCTGATCCGCTGGCGGGCGCATAAGCATGTTTTGCGGCAATCGGTGGGATGGTTTGAAAATGACTTCGCAGGCCGGATCGCCAACCGGATCATGCAGACGCCCCCGGCAGCGGGCGATGCCGTGTTTCAGGTCTTTGACGCGATCGCCTTTTCCATCGCTTATGTATTGGGTGCCGTGATCCTTCTATCTGATGCTGATCCGCGTCTTGCGCTGCCATTGCTGGGGTGGTTGGTGCTTTATGGTTTCCTCGTGCGTTGGACGATCAAGCGCGTGGGGCCTGCGTCGAAGGCGTCATCGGATGCGCGGTCTCAGGTTACTGGTCGCGTCGTGGATGCATATACGAACATTCATTCGGTAAAACTCTTTGCGCATCACGACAGTGAATTGTCCTATGCCAAGGACTCGATTGAGCACGCGCGCAAGACTTTCCAGAAAGAGATGCGCATTTTCACGATCATGGATCTGGCGTTGGTGACTCTGAACGGTCTCCTGATCATCGGCGTGGTCGGTTGGGCGTTTCTGCTTTGGATGCAGGGCACGGCGTCTGTTGGGGCTGTTGCTGCGGCGACCGCTTTGACGCTGCGGCTGAATGCGATGACTGGCTGGATCATGTGGGCTCTGTCCACGTTCTTCCGGGAGCTTGGTGTTGTGGCTGAAGGGATGGAAACTATCGCGCAGCCCATCGACCTGGTGGACGCCAAAGACGCCAAACCACTGGCGATGGTTAAAGGTCAGATCAAGATCAATGATGTTTCCCACCACTATGGGCGGCAGGCCGGGGGCCTCGAACGTATTTCGCTAACGATCAATCCGGGCGAAAAAATTGGGCTGGTCGGACGGTCTGGCGCTGGTAAATCGACTCTCGTGAAGCTGCTTTTGCGGTTTTATGATTTGGAAATGGGTGAGATCCTGATCGATGATCAGGACATTTCGAAGGTCACGCAGGACAGTTTACGCCAGAAAATCGGGATGGTGCAGCAGGATAGCTCTTTGCTGCACCGGTCTGTTCGGGACAACATTCTTTACGGTGCGCCGGACGCAAGTGAGGATCAGATGATTGCCGCTGCGCGAAAGGCGGAAGCGCATGATTTCATTCTTGATCTGGAAGATCCGCAGGGGCGAAGCGGTTATGACGCGCATGTGGGGGAACGGGGGGTGAAACTTTCTGGCGGACAACGTCAGAGGATCACCTTGGCGCGGGTCATTCTGAAGGATGCGCCGATCCTTCTGCTGGATGAAGCCACCAGCGCGCTTGATAGTGAGGTAGAGGCTGCCATCCAGCAGACCCTTTACGGGATGATGGAAGGCAAGACCGTAATTGCCATTGCCCACCGCCTTTCGACCATCGCGCAAATGGATCGGATTATAGTTATGGATGCTGGCCGTATTGTAGAAGACGGGACCCATACCGAACTGCTTGCGTTGGGCGGTCTGTATGCCGGTTTCTGGGAACGGCAATCGGGTGGATTCTTGCAGGCCGACAATGCAGCGGAGTAGTAAACGGTGTCTGTCACCCTATGAGCCGGACCGAGGCTTTGCGCTGATTTCAGGAAAAACCCAAGAGTCTTGGTACATTTCAGTGAAGTACCGGCTCGCTGCTGATCAAAAATACGCCTTAAGACGTTGGACCCAACGATGCGCCGCGCTGAGACCCGGTGACAAGGGTCCACCAGATTTTGCCGTTTTCTTCCTGGAACCAGGAAAAACCCAGATCGGTGGCGGCTGGCGATAGGATCACGCGGCGGGTGTTTTCATCTTCCATCCACGCTGACAGTGTCTCAATCTCGGTTTCGTAGGTTTCAGAGATGTTTTCACCAACAAGTTGACCCGTGTAACCCACGCGCTGCACCCGATCAATCGGCGAAGATCCGTCAGATCCGAAATGCCAAGGGCGGTTCTGCAACGCCATGTCTTGGGAGTGAGTCGCTGCCGCAGCGTTCAATTGCGCGTTCAATTCTAGTGGTGCGGCACCGGACGCTTCACGCAATGCATTGACTGAATCAAGCATTGAAAACTGGATTTTTGCTGTCTGTCCCTGGCGGATGTTGTAGACTTTCGGCAGGGGTTTGCCATCTGATCCGAATTGCGGGGTCGACGGCGCGCCGCAGGCAGAAAGACCTGCCATGGCGATGACAACAAAACCAAATTTCCGGAACATGACGCGTCCATCCTGATTCATTCCTGCGGTTCAATAACTTGCCGAGTGGAGAATTTCAAATCTCCTGTTGCGACATAACCGGACTGACATTTGTTGGAATTGCGATCGCGGCATTCTCGCCATATAAACAAATAGTATTGGTCGAGAATCCTTGTGGAGAGGAATCATGAAGAAAACCAGATCATCGCTTAGCCGTCGCTCCTTTATTGCGGGGACCGCGGCGACCCTTGGTGCTCCAGCGATTGCGCAGGATTTGAACAGCGCGTCTCAGATCGAGATGGAACAGGAAATCTCGCAATCGGTGCGCCGCAACATTTCCAGCTTCCGCGCGCTCGATTGGCAGCCTTATTTCAATAATCTTCGGGGCGGTGCAATCCTTGTGGATATACATTCCCGCGCTTTGCATTACTGGAATGAGGATGGCGGCGATTACCGTCTCTATCCTACAAGCGTGCCCATGACCGAAGAGATGACGCGCCGCGGACGGACTTCTATCGTACGCAAGGTGGTCGGGCCTGAATGGCGTCCAACCCCGTCCATGCTGGAACGCAACCCGGATTGGCCACGCTATGTGGGTCCCGGACCGGATAACCCCCTTGGAACGCATGCTTTGTACTTGAGCTGGACGTATTACCGCATCCATGGCACCCACGACACGCGCAAGATTGGTCGCAGGTCATCTAACGGGTGTATCGGCCTGTACAATGAACATATCTCTGATCTGTTCGATCGGACGAAAGTGGGCACTCAGGTGCTGTTGATCTAGTTCGGCCCGAGATTTGACATTCGCGGGAGGCCCGATGCGGCCTCCCGTTTTCGTTTGGGCCTACTTCAACCAACCCTGTAGGTTGGTTTCAATAATGCTGGAAAGCGCATCAATATGCGCATCGTTATCGTTGAGGCAGGGAATGTAGTGGAATTCCTCTCCGCCTGCCTCTTCAAAACTCTCTTTGATCTCTTCATTGATTTCTTCCAGCGTCTCAATGCAATCGGCTGAGAAGGCAGGCGCGATCACTGCGATGTTCTTCTTGCCATCTTCCTTGGCCAGCCGCGCAACTTCTTCGACTGTATAGGGGCGCAGCCATTCTTCGGGGCCAAACACCGATTGGAAGGTGGTGGTGATGTCCGTGTCATCCCAACCCAGGCGTTCCTTCAGCAGCCGCGTAGTCTTGGCGCATTGGCAGTGATACGGATCCCCTTGCTGTAGATACCGTTGCGGCATGCCGTGATAGGACACCACAAGGATATCGGGCCGCTTCTCCAACTTTCCGTAGGCGGCTTCAACCGACTGGGCGAGCGCATCGATGTACTGCTCATTGTCGAAGTAAGGCGGCACGACCCGGGCAATCGGTTGCCAGGTTTCTTCCATCAGTGCGCGGAAGAACTGATCATTTGCCGTGGCGGACGTCGCCCCCGCGTAATGGGGGTAAAGCGGAAAAAACAAAATTTGGCGGCACCCGGCCTCCACCATTTCACGAACTTTGGACTTGGTGGACGGATTGCCATATCGCATGCAGAAATCGACCATGACCTGATCGCCATACCGGTTCTGCAGCGTATGCCGCAGCTTGTCTGTTTGGTCGCGCGTGATGGTCATCAAAGGGCTTTCGCCCTTATCTTCGTTCCAGATCGATTTATACGCTTCACCGCTGGTGAACGGGCGTTTGGACAGGATGACCAGTTGCAAAAGCGGCTGCCACAGCCACGGGCTGTAATCGATCACCCGCCGATCAGAGAGAAATTCGTTTAGATACCGGCGCATGGACCAGTAGTCATAGTTGTCCGGTGTGCCCAGATTGGCCACCAGAACACCGGTTTTTGCCTTTGGCAGCTTTGGATGGCTGTCGTCGGCAAAGGCAGGCTTGCGGGCAGGATTGCTGGCGTCTGGCATGCGTTAAGTCTCTCGCGTCTGAGTTCTTAGCAGAGATATGGGCCTTTCCGCATAGGTCAAACTTACAGACCCGATTAGCCGGTTTTGCCCTGCTAAAGACACGCGTCCATGCCCACAGACATCGCACGTGTCAAGAAAATAGGCAAAAACAGGCTGGTTTCTGGTGCAATGAAAACGGTTTGTTAACGAAAATGTAGCTTCCCTAGAGTAACGTTAATTGACGAGCTTGTCATGGTATCTGCTCTCAAATCTGCCCTCCACTTGATTTATCCGCCGCGTTGCCTGACCTGTTCAGAGCTGGTGGATGATGATTTCGGCTTGTGCGGGTCGTGTTGGCGGGACACGCCATTCATTTCCGGGTTGGTTTGCGACCAATGTGGGGTCCCCTTGCCGGGTGAAGACACCGGGCAGACGGAGCTTTGTGATGATTGCCTTCGAATTGCGCGGCCATGGGTGCATGGCAGGGCGGCTTTGCTTTACAAGGATTTGGGAAGGAAACTGGTTCTTTCACTCAAACATGGGGACCGTAGCGATCTTGCCAGACCTGCCGCGCGGTGGATGTCTCGGGCGGCCGGATCTATCTTGCGAGACAACATGCTGGTTGCACCTGTGCCGCTGCATTGGTCGCGCATGTTAAAGCGACGCTTCAATCAGTCCGCTGTCTTGGCGTGCGCGGTCGCAAAGCAGTTGAATTTGCCGTACTGCCCTGACCTCTTGATCCGGTCACGCCGGACACCGTCGCTTGACGGCCTGTCATTCGAGGCAAGATTTGGCACGACAGACGGAGCCATCACGCCCAATCGCACGCAAGCGCATCGGGCCGAAGGGCGGCCAGTGCTCATTATCGACGATGTCATGACAGCCGGCGCCACGCTTTCGGCCAGCACCCAAGCTGCGTTTGCTGCTGGCGCGAGTGAGGTTTGCGTTCTGGTACTGGCGCGTGTGGCCAAGGATGCCTAAATACGACCTATCGCTTCGAACCCAGATAGAGTCAGGTCATGCAATCCGTCGAAATTTACACCTCGCCGCTTTGCGGTTTTTGCCACGCGGCCAAGCGGCTGCTGATCCAAAAAGGCGTCAGCTTTTCCGAGATCAATGTGATGGCCAATCCTGGCAGGAAGCAAGAGATGATCCAGCGGGCGAATGGCGGACGGACGGTTCCGCAGATTTTCATCGGTGAAACCCACGTGGGTGGCTGTGACGACCTTTATGCTTTGGAACAGGCCGGCAAGCTGGATCCGCTTCTGGCGGCATGAAGTGCGCGCTGATCCAGCTGTGCAGCAGCGATGATCCTCTGGATAACACTGAAACTGTCTGTGCGCATTTTGATGAAGCGGCCCGTCAGGGCGCAAGGTTTGTCTTGACGCCCGAAGTCACAAATTGCGTTTCTACGAACCGCGCGTGGCAAAATCAGGTCCTGCGGAGGCAGGATGATGATCCGACACTGGCTGCCTTGCGCGACAAAACGCGCGAGATCGGGGTTTGGTGCCTTATTGGATCGCTTGCTTTGAAGACGGGCGATGAAGATGGCCGCTTTGCCAACCGATCCTTCCTGATTGGCCCGGATGGTGGCATCGCGGCGACTTATGACAAGATCAACATGTTCGATGTGACTGTGTCGGACACGGAAGCCTATCATGAGTCCAAGGGCTATCGACCGGGTGGCAGGGCCGTCATGGCGGAAACGGACATCGGAAAGATTGGCCCGACCATCTGTTACGATGTTCGATTCCCAAAACTGTACCGCACGCTTGCCCAAAAGGGTGTGCAGATCCTTACTGTGCCGTCGGCCTTCTCCCCTGTGACGGGTGCCGCCCATTGGGAAACGCTTCTACGTGCGCGGGCAATTGAGACGGGTGCGTTCGTTCTGGCCCCGGCCCAAACGGGCTCCCACGCCGCCACCGCGGGCAAACCGCGCCAGACCTATGGCCATAGCATGGTTGTCAGCCCCTGGGGCGAGGTTTTGGCGGATGCAGGCACGGACACAGGCGTGATATGCGTGGACATTGACCTGACAGAGGTGGAAAATGCGCGTGGCCGTATACCTTCTTGGCGGCATGAGAACAGGTTCGAAGGCCCAGCATGAACGACACGCCCACCGGCATCCTTGCGGTCTCACTCTTCAGTGAGATTTTGACTAATGAACAACTGGTGCGAAATCGGCTGGGACGGATTTTGCCCAAAGGCATGGAGATTTCGCATTTTTCCGTTCTCAACTACCTCGCGCGCATTGGGGAGGAGCGGACCCCAGCCCAGTTGGCCAAGACCTTTTATGTGACGCGGGGGGCGATGACGAACACGCTGGGGAAGCTGGAATGGGCGGGCTACGTTCACATCCGCCCTGATTGGGATGATGCACGGCGCAAGATGGTCACGATCAGCCCGGCAGGCCGTCAGGCCCGAGACGCCGCGATTTCGGCGATTACGCCAATGATCAGTGATGTGGTTGAGGAGCTGGGCGAAGAAAAAGTCCGGGGCGCGCTGCCGGTTCTGCGTGAATTGCGCGTGAAACTGGGGGATGAAGGCTGAAGCTCTGCGCCTGCTTTCTATGCTGGCCAAAAACCAACCCAAACGGCATATGTGCAAACCATGTTGTTCAGCGTCCATACGGAAACCTATGACAGCCTACGGGGCTATGTTGTCCCTGACAGTTTTTCGGGCTTGGCCAAGATACGGGTAATCTGTGACGGCTACACCGTGTACCAAGGCCCGTGTGACGAGGTTGTTCCCGATCTGGTGCGCATGGGACGGCATGATACTGGGATGACCTCTTTCACGCTGGATCGCGGTAGAGTTCCCGATTTGGCACACGCTCGCGACCTGTCAATCCATGATGCAGAGACGGGCATTTTGATCTACCGGCGTAATCTTACCGATACCTATCTTCAAAAGCGCCTCTTTCGGTTGGAGACCACGCTGGCGATGGCGTCGCCTTATGCTCGGACTCTTATGCCTTATTTTGCCTATGGGTTATCCGACGTGCAGGTTTATGGGCACGAAACGATCAGTCAGCTTTTCAATTTGCCGCATTACAAGTCGATGTTTTTTGAGGGCCGTGTGCATATTTCTGCGCATCAAAGATACCTGACAGAGCAGTTTTTTTCGGCCGTGTCTGTTGTCGATCCATTTGTGGCCTTGGCGTTCACCATCGATTTTTTGGGCCACGATGACCAACTCGTGCTCAGCCAGCTGGAAGAGCGGGAATATGCCAATCTGTTGCCTTTGGCGGGCTACTTTGATGGGATAGAAATCGATCGACCAGAGGCTGTTCGCCGTCATTTGAAAACTGCTCCGCAGGACGTGCTTATGGGCCTTGAATCGCCGCTTGTGGGATTGCTGACGGGCCAAACCCCTGGGGTTGGCGGTGCGCGCAGTTCGATTCCGGCCGCGCTCAATATTCTTTCCATGTTCAATTTGGTGATTTTTGGCCACAACACGGAAACTGGCCACAGTAAGTTGGCGCAGGCATTGGGTGTAAATGAACAGATACTACCGCAAGTCGTTGTCCCACAGCATGTACAGGCGATGGCAGATGCCTTGCGGGACCTGTCCGTGCTGGAAACCGCGCTTGAGACGGACCTGATTGTCTACCACTGCCTGGAAAAGGCGGCAGAGGCTGCATATCAAGCAACGACGTGACAGTAGAGGCGTCACCCGGGACCCACTTGCAGATATGAGCGATCTGAGCGATGGGTTGCGTTAGAAAAACCCGTGCCTGCACGGGACCACATGGAGAAAGCGATGCGCGGTTTTGGGAGGCTAAGGCGATTAGGCGCCCGTTTTCGCATCCAGCGCAAACGCGATACTGAAATGCTCAGCGCGAAGTACGAACGCCGAGCGCCTCATCCCCAAAACGCATTGGATCTGATACCGGGCTGGACCTGCGCCTTGCCCAAGAAATTCGGCGTCACCGCAGGTAAAATAGCGCTTCATGGTGATCCGCGGTTGATTTGGGCGCTCAATCAATACGGGTCACTTGAAGGCAAAAGAATTCTTGAGCTGGGACCGTTGGAAGGCGCACATTCCTATCTTTTGGAACAACGCCGCGCGGCTGAGATATTGGCAATAGAAGCCAACAAGCAAGCCTTCCTGAAATGCCTTGTGACAAAAGAAACCCTCGATTTAAAGCGATGCCGCTATCTGCTTGGGGATTTTGAGAAATTCCTCGCGGAAACGGATCATTACTATGACATCATCTTGGCATCAGGTGTGCTTTATCACATGCAAAATCCTGTTGAAGTGCTGGATATGATCTGTCGCAAATGCGATGCCTTGATCATCTGGACCCATTTTTTCGACCCGGTTTTAATGCCGAAGGATGATCCGAGGCGCGGTCCGTTTTCCAAAAAGCCGACGGCTTTTGAATATGACGGGCACACGTACACTCTGTTTCGTCGCAGCTATGAGCATGCATGGCAAGCCAACAGCTATTGCGGCGGCCCAGACGACACTCACTATTGGATGCTTCGCCCCGAAATCGAGGCACTTTGCCGGCGCAACGGGTTCGATGACATACGCGTTGAATTCGAAAATGCAGAAGGCATAAACGGCCCGTCTTGCATGTTTTTCATGCGCAAAACCGCCTGAGCGTTCGGAACCCGGTTCAGATCAAGTTGGATGGCAGGTAAGGGTCGACCGGGATCTTTTGTGCCCACGTATCGACAAACAGCGTGATTTCGTCTTCTCCGACCTTTTGACCCCCCGAACGTGAAGATCCTTCATGGTGAATCAGTTCCACATCGTTCAGGCAGACGCTGCGTAGTCCGGCCTCATGCAGGCGCAAACAGTAATCGACGTCATTGTAGTTCAATGGAAACTGGGTGTTGTAGCCACCCATTTTCTCGAACGCGGCCCGTGGTGTCATCTGGCACGCGGCCGTGACGCCGATGCAATTGCGGCTGGACAGCCCGCTCAGGTCATGGCCCAATGTGTCCCCTGACGCGCCATAGTCGATATGACCAGCCATGTTACCGCGCAACCAAATGCCTCCGTGCTGAATGGTGCCGTCCGGAAAAAGCAGTTTGGCGCCTACCGCACCAATGTCAGTTCTTTGGCACATGCCAAGCATGCGTTCGATCCAGTTCGGGGTCTGAACCCGTGTGTCATCATTCATCAGGATCAGGTAATCCCCGTCAGATCCAGCGACCCCCAGATTGATCTTTTCGGAGAAATTGAAGCCTTTTGAAGTGTCGTAGGCAAGGAGCTTAACTTGCTCGAAGTCACGCAGTTGCTCGGCGGTGAGATTCCCATCATGCACCAACACGATTTCGTAGTTTTCGTAAGTGGATGCCTCAGTGATCGACTGAACAACAGCGGTCGCATGGTTCACTTCCTTCCCGTCTATCACTTCGGTTTTGTTCGCAGTGGGAATGATGATGGATACCAGATCATTGCGTTTGGGCAGGAAGCTGACTTTATGGTGGCCGGGAATGACGTGATCACCGATATCGTAGTGTTCGTTTTTTGCGTCCAAAAAATTCTGAATGGCTTTCCGTTGGCGCAGATAGGCTTCGGGCTTTGCTGAAAGATTCAAGGCGGTAGAGCCCTCCCATTCACGCCAGTGATAAAGCACCTTTTTCACGTGGTGGATTTGCTCAAACCTCGATATGAATCGCAGCATGAAGTCGTAATCCTGTGCGCCATCATGGGTGCTGCGAAAGCCGCCGATGGACTGCGCCTTTGCCCGGTCATAAACGCTCATGTGACAGGTATACATACATTGAAGTGTAAGTTCCGGTGACCAGCCGGGCTTTCGAAACACCCCGTAAAATCGCTTGCCGCTTTTATCGGTCTTGTCTTCGTCCGAATAAAGATATTCCGCGCCCGGGTTTTTCAGGATCGCATCCACCATCCAATAGAGCGCGTTACGGTGCAGGAAGTCGTCGTGATCCAGAACAGTGAAGTAATTTCCGGTAGCGGCGTCCAGCCCGTCATTCACCGCGGCTGAGATGTTTCCGTTGTCTTCGCGATAAATCACTCTGACCTTGCTGTGTGCCGCGGCTTCCCCCAGTAGAAGGCGGACGTGGTCGGAGGGTGATTTGTCATCGACCAGGATCAGTTCCCAATTGGGGTAGCTCTGGTCGAAGACGGATTTCAGACACTGGCGAAGGAACGCCTCTTGAGTATTGTAAACCGGAACAACAATGCTGAATGAAATGCTGCTTTCGATGATGTCTTCATGGGCATCAGACTGTAGGTTGGCCGGATCAGGCTTCCGTGACAGCCAGCCCCAGAGACCCAAAAGGAAAGCGCGCATAGCCTGATAACCGCGTTGTCCGAGGACAAACAGCAGGATCGATCTGACAGTCAGGAAAATGCGTATCATGGTCTGGGATGCACTACTTCTCATGACTGGCGGCCGGCCTTTCGGACCGGCCTGCGTTTTAAAGCAAAGAGGCCAGTAAGCCAATGGCCATGCCGCTGATCACCTTGTCGGAACGGACAACAGTCCTCTGAGATACACGCCATAGTTTGTCTTGGCGAAGAGGTCGGCCCGTGCGGCCAGTTCGTCGGCCGTGATCCAACCCTGTTCGAATGCGATCTCTTCAGGGCAACCAACCTGTTGACCTTGCCTGTCCGACAGGGTGCGTACGAAATTGCCAGCATCCAGCAATGAGGCATGGGTGCCGGTATCCAGCCAGGCATAGCCACGACCCATTTGCTGAACGTTCAACCGCCCCTCGGCAAGGTACATTTCCAGAAGCGATGCAATCTCCAATTCCCCCCTGTCGGAGGGCTGGACCTGCTTTGCCCGGTCCGGCGCGGTGCCGTCGAGGAAATAGAGCCCCGTGACCGCATAGTTTGAGGGCGGTGATTTTGGTTTTTCAATAATGGTCTTGACGGTGCCATCGGGGGCAAAGTCCACGACGCCATAGCGTTCGGGATCGGCCACACGATAGCCGAACACTGTGCCGCCTGTCTCAATCGCATCCGCCTCGGCCAATCGTTCCGGCAGGGCGTTTCCGAAGAAAATATTGTCCCCGAGCACCATTGCGGACGGCGCGCCGTTCAGGAAACCCTCGGCCAGAAGATAGGCCTGCGCCAACCCATCGGGAGAAGGTTGTTCAATGTATGTGAGTGACAGACCCCATTGCGAACCGTCGCCCAAGGTGCGCTGGAATTGCGCTTGATCGATGGGCGTGGTGATCACGGCGATGTCGCGAATACCGGCCAGCATCAGCACAGACAGAGGGTAAAACACCATGGGTTTGTCATAGATGGGTAGCAGCTGTTTCGAGACGCCCATGGTGATGGGATAAAGTCTCGTGCCGGAACCGCCGGCCAGAATGATCCCTTTGCGTGCTGTCATGTCAAGTCCTTCAGAATGCGGCCAAGCTCAGCCTGCCAAGAGGGTTGTTCAATCCCGAAGTCGTCCAAAATGGCGCTGCAGTCCAGCCTGGAATTCAAAGGGCGCTCGGCTGGCGTGGGGTAATCGGAGGTCGGAATGCCCGTAACGGAAACGTCCCGCCCAGCTTGATCAAAGATCTCTCGCGCAAAACCGGCCCACGAGGTTTCCGGCAATCCGGAGTAGTGATATGTCCCGCCATCTTGCCCGTCGCGCAAACCATCGGCGAGGGTCAAAAGCGCGTCTGCAATTCCGCGTGCAGGGGTCGGTCCACCGATCTGGTCGTCCACGACATTGAGCGCATCGCGGGTTTCAGACAGCCGCAACATGGTTTTGACGAAGTTGTTCCCGTATTCGGAAAACACCCATGAGGTCCGCAGGATCGCATGCGCCCCGCCAATTTCGCGCACGGCCTCTTCGCCAGCCAGCTTGGTTCGCCCATACGCGTTTTGCGGGTTCAATGGATCGCCTGACTTGTGCGGTTCGGACCCCAATCCCGAAAATACGTAGTCGGTAGATACGTGGCAGAAGGGAATGTCCAAATCTGCGCAGGTCAGTGCCATTGCGCCCGGGGATGCCGCATTGACGGTTAGCGCCAGATCCTCTTCTTCTTCCGCCTTGTCCACGGCTGTATATGCGGCAGCATTCAGGACGACATCGGGGCGTTTATCGCGGATAATCGCGGCGCAGCTATCTGGATCACTCAGGTCCGCAATGTCCCGGCCCACGGCGATCATCTCCCGCTCGCCCTTGAGGTCGGCAAGTGATCTAGCCACCTGACCCGTGGTACCGAAGACCAAAATCATGATGCGCCTGTCCTTTCGAGGGTCTTTTGGCACAGTTGAGGGGAAAAGGCATAGACCTCAGGCCAGAAACTTGTCCAGGACAAGGGATCGTGCGGCGGCGTTGAACTGCTCCGGTGTGTACCGGTCCGCCCAAAACTCCTTGATCTTGCGCTGGGCTTCATTCCGATCCGACAGATATCGCCTCAGCAAATGGTCGATATCCATTGCCTGCTGTGCGACATCGCCTTCCAAGGGCAGTGCCATAGGGTGGCCCCACGTCAGTTCATCGGACCCTTCAAACGGATTCAGGATCAAGGGCAAACCTGCTTCCATAGCCTCTAACGCCCCGATGGGTTGGCCTTCGTAACGGGAGGTCAGGAGGTAGCCATCGGCCGATGCCAGAAGCGGGCGCACATCGGACAAGGGCCCAAGCAGGCGAAGGCGCGGTGATGCATCCCCCGCCAACTGCCGCGCCCGGGTCGCAAACCCAGGAAGGTCTGTGCCGGGGCCACATAGGCTCAGTGTGATGTCGTCAGGTAGGTGCCGCAACAGACGCAAGGCGGCCTCATAATTTTTCTGCCAACCTGTGCGCCCTGTCATGGCGAGATGCCGACCTTCGACATTTCGGTCTTCTGCCTCGGGAAGCGAGCCCAGGTGAGACGCATTGCTCAAGACGTGTCGGCGGTGATGGGCGATGTTGGAGCCCATCGATTCTTCCATGCGCGACTGCTGATCCTCTGTCAGGAATACCAGATCCAATGCGGGGCATGCCTTCAACAGCTGCCGTTCCGTGCGAAGCGATAGCGCGTCCATTCCCATGCGGGCACCTTTGCCGATCGGCAATCCATGATAGCTGAGCGCGACTTTCGTGCCTGGTTCAGGTGTCCACTGACCCGATCGGATCATGCGCCTAAGATAAACCACGGGCATGCGGGCGTGACCCCAGACAAGGTCTGCTGGATTGCGTGACAGCCAGTTCGCCAGCGCTGATTGCCCTTTGGTCAGATGCAAAGGATTTACACTGCTGGTCAGGCCTGGAAGGGTCACATGGGTTGCGCCCATCTGGCTGATCTCATCGTATCCACCAAGGTTTTTACCGCTTAGCACAGTCAATTGGGCGCTACCTTGCAACGCGCGGACCAGATTGGTGATGTGACGAGGCACGCCAGTCGGGCTGCCATCGCCACCCATCAGAACGATATGCGGTTCAGACCCGGCCAAGTGCTGCCGCCCCCAAAAACCCCAAGGTGCCCAGCGCCCGTTGACGGTAGACACCAATCCGATGCATCGACCAGGCTTTTGCAAAACCATGTTTTTGGCGCGCGGTTTTGAAGGCGTCTAGCAATCGCGCGTTGTCCGGTACGAGACGATCTCTTGTCAGGTCAAGCGCGTCGAGGTTCATGGAAATCCGTTCAGCAAAAGCACCCTCTAGAACGGCCCGCTTGCGCTTGATTTGCGATGGAATCCCGCGGCCGTCACCGACGATATTGGCGTCGTGTTGGCGATACATTACGACAGGAGGGCCGTTATCATGGATGACTGCTCCGCCTACGCCAGAGACGAGCAGATAGAGCCACCAGTCATGGGCGAACAGCTTTAGGGGGCGCCGCGCCATCTCTTTCGCCAATGCAGTCGCCGCTGGGTTTAGAAGGATTGTGTTTCCAACAGCCACGTTCTCGATCAAAGCATTGGCAAACCCTGTCGGTTGACGCAAAGGCGGGAAGGGCTGTCCAAGAGTCTTGATCCCATCCCATGGCTGCACCCGTGCGCAATAGAGGGCGGGTTTGTTGGCTGGAACTTGGGACAGTATCGCGCGTCCGCGGGCAATTTTTTCAGGCAGCCACACATCATCCTGGTCCGACAAGGCAAGAAACCCGGTCTCTGCCTTTCGAAGGAGATGCAGATAGTTTGCGGAAAAACCCTGTTTGGGGCCGTCGATGATTTGCACATCTTGATGGGTCTCTTGGGAAAAGGCGTTAAGGATCGTGCGAGAGTCCGCATCAGGACTGTCATCGCTTGCCAGAAGCTGCCAGTCGGCGTCAGTCTGGTGTCTCAGACTTTGCAGTTGCGCTGGCAGAAAGGCCTCGCCTTTATGCACACCCATGAGGATCTGAATGGTGGTCATGTCACCCAATAGCAACCCTCATGACGTCCTTTGATCCTTCGCGGATCGCCTTTTATCAATATTTTACCGCATCCTAAGCTCTTGTGAGGCAGAAATACAGTATTCGCGTCAAACGGTCGGGCGATAGACCTGATCGGGTACATGCGATACACAGACAATGATCTGAGACCGGGCTTCTTATGCCGAGGTCTGCTTTTTGACGACATCAGAGGGCTGATTCACTTGCAACCCCTGCCGCCGACGGAAACATCTGCGACCTCTGTTGCCCAGCAGGATGCGCAGATGCCGCGCTGGTTTAGCGCAGAGCAGCCGCAAAAGAGGCGGCGGCTCAATACCGTTCGCATTGCTTCCCCCCTGCGGTTTTTTTCACGGCTCACGTTCTTCCTCGCGGTTCTTGTGCCAGCCATTTTAGGCGGATACTACTACGCGGTAATCGCAAGCGACCAATTTGAAACAGAAAGCCGCTTGGTGGTGCGCACCATTGGTGTTCAGACCTCAGAAGACGAGGGCCCGAACAGGGTACGCATGCTGGGCGGTTCGGCGGTGGTACAGGACGCGCATATCCTCGTAAATTACCTCGAATCCGTTGATATTGTGCAGGATTTGCAGGACGACATCGATCTGCGATCTTTGTTTAGTCGTGCTGATATCGATGATCTGTCGCGACTCGATCCAGACGCCAGCATTGAAGATCTGCACGATTATTGGCAGCGCCAGACGATTGCCTATGTCGATGGGCCATCAGGGATCATTCAGTTCAGCGTAAGGGCATTTGCGCCCGAAGACGCTGTTGTCATTTCTGAAGCCGCCATTGATCGTGCTGCCGGCCTGATCGAGATGCTGTCAGAGCAGGCAAAACAGGACCTTTTGTTGCGCGCGGAAGCTGAGCTCGACAAGGCCGTTGAGGTCTACATTCGTCGTCTGGATGACCTGCGCAACTTGCAAAATGAAGCGGGTATTCTGAACCCGGTCACAGAGGCTGGCGTCTCGACCGAACTGATCACGGAGCTATTCCTCGAGCGGCTTGAGGCGGAAGCGCAACTTCTGACGTTGCAAGCGGCCGGCATCTCAAGCTCTCCGCGGCTGGATCAGTTGCGCAATCGGATATCCACACTGGATGATCAAATCGCCACCCAAAGACAACAAATGGCCGGCCTGGAACAAGAAGCGGGCGAGCTGTCTGCATTTTTTGCCCAGATTACTGAATTGGAAACGGAACGCCTTTTGGCGGAGAGTCTTTATCGCTCGGCCAGCCGCAACTACGACCTCTCCAAATCCACGACACAACAGCAATCCACGTTCGTATCTGTTTTTGCGCCACCCATTGAACCGACCGAGCCCAACCATCCCAAGCGGTTTGCGCTGTGGGTGTTGTTGGTCAGCTTTTGTTGGGCGGGTTGGGCGACTTTCGTGCTGGTCTGGGCGGCCATCGAAGATCATCGGAGCTGACCAGATGATCTTCATGAATCAGGTGGACAAGTATTATCGGATTGAGGGGCAACGCCGGTATGTCCTCAAGCAACAATCCATGTATTTTCAGCCTGGGTTTTCCTATGGTCTTCTGGGTGTGAACGGGGCCGGAAAATCCACAACCATTCGCCTTTTGGGCGGGTTGGAAATGCCAAGTTCCGGCAGCATCCGGCGCGATGTACGTGTGTCTTGGCCGCTGGGGTTTTCAAATGGCTTCAACCAAGAGATGAGCGGGCGGGAGAACCTGAAATTCGTGGCCCGCGCATACGGGGAAGACTACCAGCGTGTTCTGGACTTCGTGGCCGATTTTTCCGAACTCGGTGCGTATCTCAACCAGCCAATCAAAACTTACTCCACCGGTATGGCCGCAAGGTTGGCGTTCGGTCTTTCGATGGCAATTGAATTTGATTGCTACCTAATTGATGAGGTCGTGTCCGTTGGCGATGCGCGGTTTCGGCAGCGCTGCGCTGAAACCTTTGAGGCGCGCCGGGCACGATCTAACGTGATCATGGTGTCCCATGATATGGGTATGATCAGCAAGTTCTGTGACCGCGCGCTTGTGTTGGTGGACGGGGAATTGCGTCCGTTTGGTAATGTGGGTGAAGCGATTTCATCTTATATGCGTCTGAACAAATGACCGCTAAACTGCTGAATATCTCCTTTAAGGAACCCGTCGCGTGAATGACGAAAGCAGGCATACTGCGCTGACAACGCCCCGGACGACCGAGCCGGTCGACGTCCAAGGCCGACAGGTATCAGAACACCTGCGGGAGGCGGCGCGTCAATTGTCCATGCAGAGCGGCACCCGGCGCGGCATCTACCGTGCGCTCGGGCTGCGGCCGCGTCGCCGGGATCTGGCGTTCCGGGTCTGTTACGTTCTCGCCTGCCTGATTTGCTTCGCACTGCCTTTCGGGGCGGGCTTCAGCTATTTCACCTTCGTGGTTTCCCCCCAATACGAAGCGGAGACGCGATTTGTTCTGCGTTCGGCCCTGCCGGCCTTGTCGGACGAAGAGGCGAACCCGGATGCCAATGTGGCCTCATTAAAGATCGTCCAAGACACTTTGGTTGTCGTGAATTTCCTCGAAAGCCCAGCGCTTGTTCACAGCCTTGATGAGAAAGTAGACCTTGAAACATACTACGCAAAGCCGAGCATTGATGGCTGGTGGCGACTGGAACAAGATCAGGGGCAGGAAGACAAATTCGAGTATTTCGAAGATTTCATTGACACGGACGTGAGTTCCGTCAGCGGCATCGTGACAGTGAAAGTGCGGGCCTTTTCGCCAGAGGATGCACGTTATGTGCTGGAGGAGATTTTTGTTCTCGCCGAAGAACGGGTCAATCAACTGAACGGTGAGATTTGGTCGTCTGTACTGAACGTGTCGGAGCGAAATTTTGAAACCGCGTCCAACCAGCTGCGAGATGTGCGTTCGCGTTATGCAGCATTGCAGAATGAAACCGGTGTCTTCGATGTAGAGCTTGAGGCAGAGGCGCTGACTGAGGTTATCGCCACCTTGCGCACGGAGCTGGTTGATCTGCAAAACCGCCGCGCGACGCTGCTGTTGGAAGTCCCTGACACGCATATCAACATTGTTCGATTTGATCAGGCCATTACCGTACGTACTAAACAACTGGAGCGGCTGGAAGCTGAACTTGCCAGTGCGCAGACCGGAAATGCAGAGTCGCTGTCCAACAATCAAAGGCGATTTGACGCGCTGGAAATTGAGGTCGAGGTCGCGCAAGAGCGGTTCAAGACCGCCGCGATTGAACTGGAAGAGGCGCGTTTGTTGAACTCGGTCCAGACTCTCTACCTAGATCGGTTCGTGCGCCCGGCTCTTCCTGAGGACAGTGTCTATCCCGTTTACGCATGGGAAGTTGCCAAACTTCTGATCCTTTGTCTGGCTGCTTGGGGTTCTGTCGTACTGACCTTGAACATGCTGCAGCGGCATTTGGACTAGGGAATCTGGATCGTGCGTAAGGTTGTTCTTTCAAAGCGCCAAACCTTTGGTCAGGCCCTTATCGAACAACGTAATATCATGGGTGCGGTCATCCTACGTGATCTGCGGACACGGTTCTTCAATCACGGGCTGGGATTTCTGATCGTGCCCTTGTTTCCGTTCGTTCATCTTTTTGCCTTGGTTCTGCTTTTCAGCCTGCTTCGAAACAGTTTCGGTTATGGTGAGGATATGAGGATCTTCTTCGCCACCGGCCTGATCCCCACCCTGACCTTCATGTATGTGTCGCGGTACATGTCATTGTCGTTGGTCATGAACCGGCCCATGCTGGCCTATCCGATCATCGGCGTGATGGAGATTGTACTTGGTCGTGCCGTTCTTGAAATCATTAGCGCGATCTGGATGGCTGCCGCAGTCTTTGCTGTCCTTTTCGCTATTGGATCCGATCCAATGCCTGTCGATCCGATACAGGCCTTCTTCGCCTTTGCGATGTCTGTGTTCCTTGGGGCGGCGGCTGGTCTGGTGGTTAGTTTGATCACAATGGCGGCCGCATCATTTGCCACCATTTGGGCCCTTCTTTTGATTGTTTTCTATCTGACCTCTGGGTCACTTTTCGTGCCGTCTCTCCTTCCGGAACCGGTAATCATGGTTCTTGAATGGAACCCGGTTTTGCACTGCGTGGAGTGGATGCGCACGGCTTACTATCCGGGCTATCCCGATCAGGTGCTGGACAAATCATACGTCATTTCGGTGACAACTGGCCTTCTGGTTCTTGGCTTGTTTGGAGAGCGCATCATGCGGCGCAGGCGGTTGATGGGCTAAATGGGAGGTTGCCCTTTGCGCGCGGCCGCACCGTGCGCCCCACTGACAGGTGATTAACCCGGCCTTTCTAGAACCCGGGTCGATTTGACCGTCACGCAAGGACAAACTGGCCATGACTGAGATTACTGCCCGGCTGGGGCTTCCCCTGATCCAGCCGTCACAGGCCCAAAAACACGTCACGCACAACGAAGCTCTGGCGTTGCTTGACGGCATCACCCAGCTTGTCATCCAAGAACAGGGCGCAACCACGCCACCTGCAAGCCCCGGCGTGGGCGATGTGTATGCGTTGGGTATAAATGCCATCGATGCTTGGGCCGGGCAGGAAGACACCCTTGCCAAATGGAATGGGAGCTTCTGGCAGTTCATTGCCCCGCAGGAGGGCTGGCTGGCTTGGAACCTGCAAACCAACGCACTGTTGGCCTATCAAGCAGGTAGCTGGCAGGCGGCGGGCGGCAGCTTTTCCGAACTGGGGATCAACACCTCAGCTGATGCCGTCAACCGGTTGGCTGTCGCGTCCGAAGCGAGCCTGCTGACCCATGTAGGTGCGGGCCATCAACTGAAGATCAACAAGGCGGGTTCCGCGAATACGGCATCGCTCCTCTATCAGACGAATTTCAGCGGTCGTGCCGAAATGGGCCTGACTGGCAATGATAGTTTCCACGTCAAAGTGTCGGCGGATGGGTCAAGTTGGGTCGATGCAATCATCGTGGATGGTACCAATGGTCAGATCAGTGGGGCCGCGGTGCAATCCGATACGACCGATGTCACACCGGGTCGCTTGATGGCAGTCGGTGGTTTCGGTTTGGGTGAGACGGGCCAGCCGCCTGTCCCCGATGATCTGGATAACCCGGCGCTCTCCGTAGGGTTCTACAGCGTACCCTCGGCCACGGTGCCGGGAACTTACCCTGATCTTGCATCGGATGGGGAGCTTGTGGTGCGGCGCGTCACTGGTAGCTGGGTGTCACAAAACTTCACCTATCGCGGGGATACGGGCGGAGCGACCTATACCCGCACGTACAACGATACCAGTGGCGCATGGAGCCCGTGGGCCCGCTGCTTTGATCAGGCAACCCTTGTGGGGACGGTTTCGCAATCCGGTGGTGCGCCCACTGGCGCAGTGGTGGAGCGGGGCTCGACAACCGATGGGGACTACGTTCGTTTCGCCGATGGCACGCAGATATGTTCCCATACCATCAGTCTGGGCGATCCGACCGTCGAAGGCAGCGGTACCTTTGCCGATCCTTACACTTGCCCGGTGGGTGGCACGGACCTGATTTTCCCGCAGTCTTTCGCGGTGCGTCCTGTCCTGAATATCAGCCATTTCGTCGATGGGGGCGGGCCCACCACCCAATCGCGCGTTTTCACGCCAACCTATGAATCTGTTTCGACGACGGGCATTTTTGGCTATCGCGCTGTGCGCCTCACAGGCGATACAAACACATTTGGCGTGAACATGGGCTACACCGCGATCGGGCGCTGGTTTTGACCTGGCGCCTCAGCCCGGCCTCACGCTCGCGGTGACGTAGTTCACCTGAAACTCACTGGCAGACAGCGACCAATCCCAACTGACTGGATTGAAGATCATGCCCTTTTTATCCACCGGATCCAGACCGGCCTGTTCAAGGAGATCGTACAGCTCTTCGGGGGTTATGAATTTCGACCAGTCATGCGTGCCCTTGGGCAGCCATTTCATCACGTATTCTGCCCCCACGATCACCGCCGCATAGCTTTTGGAGGTGCGGTTGAGCGTGGAACACAAAAGCAGGCCGCCAGGTTTCAAAAGACGCTGACAGGCCGTCAGGAACGTCAATGGGTCGGCGACATGTTCTATCACTTCCATATTCAGAATCGCGTCGAAGGTTTCGCCCGCGTCCGCCAGTGCCTCGGCCGTCGTGTTGCGATAGTCGATGGTCAGCCCCGATTGCGCTGCATGGACCTGCGCGACGGGGATATTGTCGGCTCCTGCATCCGCCCCGACCACATCGGCACCAAGACGCGCCATTGGCTCACTCAGCAATCCTCCACCGCAACCGATGTCCAGAATGCGTAGGTCTTTGAACGGCTCTGACTGATTCAGATCCCGGTCAAACTCCACCGCGATTTGGGAGGTGATATAATCCAACCGACACGGGTTCATCATGTGCAGCGGTTTGAACTTCCCTTGCGGATCCCACCACTCAGCCGCAATCGCCTCAAATTTGGCGATCTCTTCGGGGTCAATCGTCGTTTGATCCGCTTGCATTCTGCTTTCCATGTGCTCATGTGGGTTCAGTGACCTATATAGGCCGGTAATGGACAGATATTCAGGCCAAAAGAGCGCAGTGCAATATCTCTACCCGCCGATCGAACCTTTTGACCGGCGGATGCTGGACGTGGGCGATGGTCACAAGGTCTACATGGAACAGTCTGGCAATCCGGAAGGAAGGCCCGTTATTGTCTTGCATGGCGGCCCTGGCGGCGGGTGCAGCCCTGCGATGCGGCGGTATTTTGATCCGGACATATACCGCATCATTCTGTTTGATCAGCGCGGTTGTGGTCGGTCAAAACCTCACGCGAGCGTGGAGGCCAATACAACTTGGCACCTTATCGCCGATATTGAACTGATCCGCGAGACGCTGGAGATTGATCAATGGTTCGTCTTTGGCGGCAGCTGGGGCGCGACGCTGGCGCTGCTTTATGCGCAAACCCATCCTGAGCGGCCTTTGCATCTTGTGCTGCGCGGCGTGTTCACGATGACCAAGGCAGAGCTCGATTGGTTCTATGGTGGCGGCGCGGGCCGGTTCTGGCCGGAAACCTGGGCGGCCTTTGTCGATCCCATTCCGGAGGATGAGCGTGACGATCTGATCCACGCCTATCACCGGCGTCTCTTCTCGGGTGATCGGGTTCAAGAGGCGCGGTTTGGCAAAGCCTGGGCTTCGTGGGAAAACGCGCTGGCGACCGTGGGGTCGAACGGTCGTGGGGGCGACAGCCCCGCCGATTACGCCCGCGCCTTTTCGCGGCTGGAGAACCATTATTTCATCAATGGCGGTTTCCTCGAGGAAGATGGCCAGATCTACCGCGACATGGACAAGATCGCGGATATCCCGGGCACGATTGTCCAAGGCCGCTATGACATGATCTGCCCCCCCAACGCGGCCTATCGGCTGGCGGATATGTGGGACAAGTCCGATCTGAAGATGATCCCGTTGGCCGGGCACGCCCTGTCGGAACCAGGGATTAGTGCGGAACTGGTCAAGGTGATGGATCGCTTGGCGCGGGCGTAAATTTAGCCGGCGTAACCTCAATCACTCTTTGCAGTCTTGCATCCGCCTTGAAGACAGTTGCAGGCGCTGTCTGTTGGGTCACACAACTTACAACATACAGCATATGGTATCTCGCCATAGGCAAAGCTGGACTCGTTTTGTTCCTGTGGATAAAATGAAGGCGCTCACGCGGGTTCGAATCGGTGAGCGCCTTAACCGTCGGTTGCGACGGCTGTCTTGAAGACGCCATGAGATTCTCATGGACAGAGGGACTCCGTCAATAGGCAATCGATAAAACGACATGCTCAATTACGGAGTTAAAAGCATGCATTTTAAAGTATACCGCGACACACGCGGAGAATGGCGTTGGAATTACAAATCGTCGAATGGCAACGTGATTGCAGATTCCGGCGAGGGATATCGCAACAAGTCTGACTGCTTGAACGGTATCTCGATCATCAAAGGGTCAAGCAACGCCCCGGTTATTGAGTAACCGAAATTGGGGCATTGGTCTTTCAGACCAGTGCCCCCTTGCAGACTCACCCAGCCTTTCGTATATCCCTCTCAACAGCGGCGCGCTGGGGTCCAAACCGAGCGCCCACCGGAAACACGATACGGGCCGCGGGCCCGTTTTTTTGTTCTAGGAACCCATGAACGCACTGATTGCCAAATCCGCTATGGACCGGCGCATGGCCGAGATCATCTCCCCTGTCATTGAGGACATGGGGTTTGAACTGGTGCGCGTGCGGTTGATGGGCGGAAAATCCAAGACATTGCAGATCATGGCCGAGCGCCCCGATGGGGGGATCGAGGTGGACGAATGTGCTGATATTTCCACCGCCGTGAGTGCGATCCTTGATGTGGAAGATCCGATCACGGATGCCTATGCGTTGGAAGTGTCGAGTCCCGGGATTGATCGGCCTTTGACCCGGCTCAGGCATTTCGAGGAATACGAAGGCTATGACGCCAAGTTGGAGACTGCGGAACTGGTCGCCGGGCGGAAGCGATTCAAGGGCGTGCTGGCCGGGGTTGAGGGCGAAGAAGTGCTCATCAATGTCGAAGAAGGTACCATCGGGTTGCAGTTTGATTGGCTGGCCGAGGCCAAGTTGATCCTGACCGATGAGTTGATCAAGGACATGCTGAAGGCGCGCAAGGATGCGGGTCTGATCAGTGATGAAGATTTAGACCAGATAAAGACTGACCTGTCTGAGGAGGACGGCTAATGGCCATTACATCTGCCAACCAGCTTGAACTGTTGCAAACCGCCGAGGCGGTTGCGCGGGAGAAGATGATTGATCCTGCCCTCGTGGTGGAAGCGATGGAAGAAAGCCTCGCCCGGGCGGCCAAGAGTCGCTACGGCGCGGAAATGGACATCCGTGTGAGCATCGACCGTAAGACCGGCCGCGCCACCTTCACACGCGTCCGAACCGTGGTTGAGGATGAAGAGCTGGAGAACTACCAGGCCGAATTCACCGTGGAGCAGGCCAAGCAGTACATGGAGGACCCCAAGGTGGGCGATACCTTCGTCGAAGAAGTGCCACCCGTCGATATGGGTCGGATTGCCGCCCAAAGCGCCAAGCAGGTCATCCTGCAAAAGGTGCGCGAAGCCGAACGCGACCGTCAGTTCGAGGAATTTCAGGATCGCGTTGGTGAGCTGCTGAGCGGAATCGTTAAGCGCG
>CAYMEC010000008.1:38119-75700 GCA_964389425.1 uncultured Roseovarius sp. | reverse complement strand
TACACTCTTTCCCTACCAGCTCATCACGGTCGAGACGCTGAATGAAGAAACCGGCCTCACGCCCGACCACAGGTTGATCTTTGCTTTCAACCCCAGCCCCGTGCGCACGGCCTGCTCCACGCAAAACTCATTGATCACAGGCAACATGCCAGGCATTGCCGCGTCCACGAAGGACACGTTGGAATTGGGTTCCGCCCCAAACGTCGTAGACGCGCCGGAGAACAGCTTTGCGTTGGAGGCCACCTGCGCATGCACCTCCATCCCGATCACCAATTCCCAATCGTGCTTCGCGCCCGCGATTACCTTGGGCTTTGGGGCTTCATACGTGAGGTCCAGCATGGGTCTGCTCCGGTCAAATGTCACGGGTGGTTCTAGGTGAGAGGCCCCGGCCCGGCAAGGGGGAGCGCCACCTGCGCTTGGCATTCTTGCCGCATTTGTCTAAATCAATCGCAAATCTCAGTGCGAGGGTTCAGGTCCATGGACAAACTGACGAAAATCTCCGGTGTCGCGGCCCCAATGCCGTTGATCAATATCGATACGGATATGATCATCCCCAAACAGTTCCTGAAAACGATCAAACGCTCAGGGCTGGGCGTGAACCTTTTTGATGAGATGCGCTATGACGATGACGGCAATGAAATCGAGGATTTCGTGCTCAACAGGCCCGCATATCGCAATGCCAACATCCTGATTGCAGGGGATAATTTCGGCTGCGGGTCCAGCCGCGAACATGCCCCTTGGGCGATCAAGGATTTCGGGATCCGGGTGGTCGTATCCACCAGTTTTGCCGACATTTTCTTCAACAACTGCTTCAAGAACGGGATCCTGCCCATCGTCCTGCCGCAGGAACAGGTGGACATCCTTATGGAGGATGCCGAGCGCGGTGGCAACGCGATCATGACGGTGGATCTGGAGGCCAATGTGATTACAACTTCAGAAGGTCAGATGATCCCCTTCACAGTAGAGCCGTTCCGGAGGAGCTGTCTGCTGCAAGGGCTCGATGACATTGGCCTGACGCTGGAAAAGATTGACCATATCGAGGCTTACGAGACAAGGATGTCCGCCGAGCAACCTTGGATTTTTGACAAACCCGCTGCCGAGTGAAACGCGGATATTGCCGCCAGGGGACGCTTTCGATGTACGGCGAGATTTAGCTAAACCGCCTAGAGAGTGACCAGACCTGCCGGGGTACTGACGGTCGCGCGGATTGCAAAGTCACCTTGTACCGTTTCGACACGTGGGTCATCTGGCAGATAGCCTTGGTTCACCTCTGGATGCGAAAGGTGCAAAGCAGTGAGCCGCACGCCGTGATCTGGCAGAATCTGACAAGGGTGCTTGTCCCCACGCCATTCCATCAACGCAGGCGCAATCCCATTGAGTGGCAACAGCCCATCATCGGGGACCATCATGGTCCAACGCATGCCATCGCGGCTGGTGGCCACCGGTGTTCCGGGGCCCGCCGCGCCCATGGACATCAGGTTTGACAGGTTTTTGGCGCGAACCACCCAGTTGGTCAGCCGTGTGGCCCCTTCAAAATGATCCAAACCGAACCATCGCGGGCGCTTCGGGGGTCTTCCGTTCGGATCAACGGCCATCACTTCCAGGTAATCATCCGGCCCCAGCGACAGAAGGCGGCTATGGGTGGCAAAGCTGGTGTGTTTTCCGCCGTCTTCCAGCGGCACGCCGAGTTTGCCAGAGATTTCACGCGCGCCTGCGTCGAGGTCAGTTGTCGAGATGATTAAATGGTCGAGTGCCAACATGTGCCTGCCCTTCAAGTTGTCCTAGGAGACACCGGGCCTGCTCATGTGATCGGGCTGGCTTGGCTCCAATTCCGGCCGAGTAAACAGCACGTCGCGTCGTTTGCCGATCACAAACTGTGAGGGTCTTCAGATCGCAGGCAGGCGATACATGCCATGGGGTGAAAACCCCAACGAACTGCCGTCCGCGATCTCATCCGCAAAACGTGCGGCGATGATGCGCAGGGCCGTCTGCCTGCCTTTTACCACAAGGGCCCGGCGCGATGGCAAGGCAGGGACTTGCGACGGGGCCAGAAGCGTCTGTGACCAGATCAAGGGATGCAATTCGTGCAAATGATCCGTCACAAGCCAATCGAGGCACTCATGCAATTGCTGTTTTGTAGCAGCGATGGCAGCAGTATCCTGGTCATTGCGCTTTGGCGCCATGCTGATGGCGCAGAAAGCAGTGAACTGGTTGATGATGTGCTGGTCGTGTTGCCGGTGGATGATGTTTTCCATCCCTTCGACAAAAAGATCCGGGTCAAGCAACGTGATGGCGGCTGGTTCCGACATCAAGGCGTCTAGGTAAACCCAAGTGTAGCCGCCAGCCTGCCAATGGTTTTCTGTCAGAGAGGCAGTTTTGCGAGCCGCCACCTCCAACGCGTTGGGGTGTTTGTGCAGCAACCGGGACATGTAGCGCCCCAAAGCGCGCATATGTCCGTGACCGTGTGGATCCAGCGTGATCAGTTTCGCGTAGTCTTCCCCCAGCATCAGATCCCGCTTTTCATGCGTCGCGGCGAGGGCGCATTGGGCGGCCAGAACGGATGGGGCGTTGAGTGCAGCGCCATCATGGACCATCAAAATGTCTTCAGCACGGGCGAGGTGTCGCTGCGCTCGCGCCAACGCGTCTTCCGGGGTATCGTCAAACCGAATGCAGTGCCAGGCCCATGCGATATCCAGATGGGCAAGCGCCACGACCAAAGCGCTGGCGTAGCTGTCATCTTCTTCCAGCAAAATGTCTTCCAGTGCCGCGATCCCGGCCTCATCGGGTTCTGCACCGTCATGAAGTGCATCCTCGGCGGCGGAAACCACATCGCTGCGCGCGCCGTATGCCAAAAGGAGGGAGGCCGTTTCGCCCGCTGGCGTGGCCAGTCGAGTCTGGTCCGCATAGCGGATTTTCTCCGCCAGATCGCTCCACCTGTCTTGGCGGGCCAGTTTCTGCCCGCGGTCTTGATGGGTGGCGCGAGCCATTTCTTCATCGGAAACCGGCAGGGTCGGCAGGATCACCCGCTTGCTCAGTGCGTCGATGTCCTTTTCGGACATTGCCTTGGGCTTTCCGCCGCTCAGATTCACGTTCTTGATGATCTGTTTCTGGGTGATCGGTTTCGTTATGACGCGGCGTAGCTTGGAGATGGGGCTTTGTTCCACTTCCTTGGCATATTGGGACTTGCTTCGGGTGCCCTGCGCGGAAGGCTTTGACTGGCTACGCGATTTGAACATACTTGATCCGATCTGGTTCTGCCTGAGCTGGATGACGGAGCAATCGGCCAAAATTTGGGCGACGGGGAGGAGAAGCCGGGGAAATCATGCGACAGGACGATCAGGGATACTGCCCCTTGGTGAAGGCGAATCTGCGTAGAATCCTTTCTTACTTATTGATTTTATTCGTATTTTTAGGACCTGCCATTGCGCAGGAGCAAGACCTCGACGGCGTAAAACCGCCGATCCGCGAGGGCCAGATTCCCAATACAAGCTGGGCGCATCTGGGGGGTACGGATCTGTGGACTCGCAGTGCGATTTCCGCGCTCAAAAGCCATGGTGCGCCTCTGGTGGAGACGATTCCCGCCGATATCAAGGATTGGTGCCCGGCCTATCCCAATGCGTCAGAGAAGCGACGACAGGCATTCTGGGTCGGGTTTCTGTCGCGCCTTGCCAAGCACGAAAGCACCTATCGCGCGCAGGTCGTGGGCGGCAGCGGGCGCTGGTACGGCTTGCTCCAGATCCTGCCAGCGACGGCACGGGGTTATGGCTGTCGCGCGCGCAGCGGGGCGGCGTTGAAGCACGGGCCATCGAACCTAAGCTGCGGGATCCGGATCATGGCGGTCACGGTGCTACGCGACGGCGTAGTGTCGCGTCGCGGGCGTGGTGTGGCGGCAGATTGGGGACCTCTGGTGAGCAGCCGCAAACGGGCAGACATGCAGGCCTGGACGCGCAAGCAAACCTATTGCACGCCACTCTCATCCGTGCGCCCGCGTGTGCGCCCGGATGGCAGGCCTGAACATGCGTTGAAGCTGCGCCCCAAGGCCCGGCCTGAACGGGTTGCGGCCCGAACAGAGTAGCGACAGTCACGCGTCGCGAATGCGGCTGACCATTTCGCGGGTGTCTCGGCTGAGACCATCGAGGGAAAGAATGCGATCAAGCTCCGCTGCAATCAGCGCCTGTCGGTCTGCATCGTATCGCTTCCATGTCTCAAAAGCCGCACACATGCGCGCTGTGGTGTGCGGGTTCAGCGGATCAAGCTGGATCAACCAATCGGTCAGTATCTTGTACCCTATCCCCGATGGGGCGTGAAAACCCGCCGGGCTCATCGCCAAGGCCCCCATAACGGCACGGAAACGATTGGGGTTGCGGATGGTGAAATCAGGGTGGCTCGTGAGGTCTTGCGCTGTCTGCGCGGTGGCTTCCGGCTTGGCATTGGCCACCTGCATCATGAACCATTTGTCGATCACCAGCCGATCATGCTGCCACTGGTCATAGAAGCTCTTGATGGCTGCATCGCCTACGCCCGCGTCGAGCAGGCATCCAAAGGCTGCCAATTGCTGGGTCATGTTGTCCGCCGCATCAAACTGCGCTTTGGCCTGCGCGCCGCCATCAAGGCGGGTGAGGATACTAAGCGCGGCATTGGTCAGGGACCGTGCGCCGGATTGCTCAGCATCCGGTTTGTAGGGGGCGGTGACCTGATGGGTGTCATATAGCGCGCGGGCGGTGTCCCCCAGCACGTCGGCCCGCGCTTGGCGCAGGGTGTTCAGCGCATGCCATACAGCTGTCGGATCCGGCGTTTCGCCTGCATCAAACAGGGCTTGGGCCAGTTCATCTTGGCTGGGAAGGCCCAATGTCAGCGCACGGAAGGCAGGATCCAGCGTGTCGTCCCTAAGCGTGTCATGAACCGCGTCGATATAGGCCGCATCAGGTTCTGCGCCGTCGCGCAGCATCGACAATAACCCGCTTAGGGCCAGCGCGCGCCCGGCCTCCCATTTGTTGAACGGGTCTGTGTCGTGGGCCAAAAGAAAAGCGCGGTTTTCGTTTGTGGTTTCACGCTGCAGGATCACAGGCGCCGAAAAGCCACGCAAGATGGAGGCGACGGGGCGATCTGACAGACTGTCGAAATGAAAACTCTGCTGCCGCTCTGTCATTTCCAGAACAGTGGTCTCCGCCACCTCCGTTCCGTCTGGTCCGATCAGCCCCACCGCAATCGGAATCACGCGCGGAGGCTTTTCTTTCTGGCCCGGGGTCGGTGGGGTCATCTGTTCGAAGGTGAGGGTGAACCGGCCGCCTTCGAAACTTTCCGACACTTTCAGGCGCGGCGTGCCCGCATCCTCATACCAGCGCTTGAACTGAGACAGGTCGCGGCCTGTCGCATCTTCAAACACCTTAAGCCAGTCTTCAATCGTGGCAGCGTCACCGTCATGGCGATCAAAGTAAAGATCAAGCGCTTTGGAGTAGGCCGCATCCCCCACTAGTGTCTTCAACATGCCAATCAGTTCGGCGCCCTTCTCGTACACCGTGGCCGTGTAGAAGTTGTTGATTTCCACAAATGATGACGGCCGGACCGGGTGGGCCAGCGGGCCGTTGTCTTCGCGGAACTGACGCGCACGAAGCGCGATCACGTCTGAGATGCGTTTGACCGGTTCGGAGCGCATATCGGAGGTGAATTCCGCGTCGCGAAAAACGGTCAAACCTTCCTTCAAACACAGCTGGAACCAGTCCCGGCAGGTGATGCGATTGCCCGTCCAGTTGTGGAAATATTCATGTGCGATGATGCCTTCGATCCGTTCGAAGTTCATGTCCGTTGAGGTATCGGGGCTCGCCAGAACGGCGGCGGAATTGAAGATGTTGAGCCCCTTGTTTTCCATCGCCCCCATGTTGAAATCATCGACCGCCACGATGTTGAATATGTCGAGGTCGTATTCACGCCCGTAGACTTCTTCATCCCATTTCATGGACTTGATCAACGCCTCCATCGCGAAATCGCATTTGTGCTCATCGCCCGGGCGGACCCAGATATTGAGCTCCACCTCGCGCCCCGACGCGGTGGTGAAGGACCCGGGACGGTTCAGCAATTCCCCAGCCACCAACGCGAAGAGGTAAGCCGGTTTGGGCCACGGATCATGCCATTCGGCAAATCCCTCGCCGGTGCTGCCGGGGTTGCCGTTTGACAGCAGGACAGGTTCGCCGGCTTCGATCCGAACATCGAAGGTCGCCATCACGTCGGGGCGGTCAGGATAATAGGTGATCTTGCGGAACCCTTCGGCCTCACATTGCGTGCAGTACATGCCGTTAGACATGTAAAGCCCTTCGAGCGCAGTGTTGGCCTTTGGGTTGATTTCGACTTCTGCTTCCCAGATGAAATCGCCTTCGGGCACATCGCATTCCAATCCGCTTTCGACAATGCGCGGCGTGACCTCGGATCCATTGATCTTGGCCCAAATCAGGGTCAGGTCCTCTCCGTGCAGGAAAAAGCGATTGTTGCCAGCCGTCGGGTTGGGGCGGAAGGCAATGCGAGACGTGACGCGGGTAGCAGTCGGATGCAACCGGAATGTAAGCGACACGCCGTCAACCTCATATCCAAAGGGCGTGTAGTCTTTCAGGTAAATCGGCTGGGGGGCGGCGTCGCGCATGTCAGGGCTCCGGTGTTTTGGTGTTGGGCCGAGGGCTTTTGAGCAGGTGTAATGCAAAGCTGCTGAACAGCAAGGCACACTCGCGTCATTTGCGCGTCTGCGCGGGTTCGACTGTGCGTGAGCGCTTGTTTTAAGGCCTTTGTCATCCTTATATGCTACCGATGCGCAACGGATCATAGGACAGTCATGCCCCGCCCCATCATTGGTATTATCGGAAACAGTTACCTTCTGGATGACGAATACCCCGTTCATGCAGGTGGTACGATGAATTCTGCTGCGATTGCAAAGGTGGCCGGATGCGTGCCCTTCATCGTGCCGACTGACCCGAATTTTGTCAGCGTCGATGAACTACTGGAGACCTGCGATGGCTTTCTGCTGACGGGAGGGCGCCCAAATGTGCATCCGGAAGAATATGGCGAGGCAGAAACCGAAGCGCACGGTGCCTTCGACCGCGCCCGCGATGCAATCACTCTGCCGCTGGTGCGCCGGTGCTTGGAACGGGGGCAACCGTTCTTCGGTGTCTGCCGCGGCTTTCAGGAGGTGAACGTGGCTTTGGGCGGCACGCTGCATCCGGAAATCCGGGATCTGCCGGGGCGGGACAATCACCGCATGCCGCCAGATGGCACGCTGGATGAAAAGTTTGAGCTGCGGCACACGGTGAGCTTCACCGAAGGCGGGGTGTTTGCCCGTCTGCTGGGGTCTGATGAAGTGTTGACCAATACGTTGCACGGCCAAGGTATTGTGGAGCCGGGTGAAGGCGTTGTTGTTGACGGCTGGGCCCCTGATGGCACGCCCGAAGCGATCTACGTCAAGGACGCGCCAGGGTTTACGCTCTCGGTGCAATGGCACCCGGAATACAAGGCGGATGAGGACCCGGTGAGCCGGGTTCTGTTCCATCACTTTGGTGAAGCCGCGCGGGCCTGGGCGGACGGTGTTGACACGCTGGTGCGGCGGTCGGCCTGAGGCGTTTCAGAAAAATGTCGGCCAAGGTATTGGCGCGGAATGAAGGCCCTTGGGCCGCCGAGGTTTCGCCTGGCCCCACCCAGGGCCTGGCAAAATGGCAATTGCAGGATGCCGCTCGGATGTCATCAGGGAACGGATGGATAAAGCGCTGCTCAACTGCGGTCAGGATCGCCAGACCGAGGCCAGGCGAAGGCGCTCTGTTTGGCTAAAGTGTTGAGGGTTCGCCATTTGCTAAGCCAACCCGGCCGCAGCCTTCTGCGCCTTGGTCAGCTTCGCACGCACCATATCGTAGGACGCCTCGATATGAGCCTTCAGTTCCGCATCACTCAGTCCTGGCTCTGCGTAGACCTGCACCCATTTAAGTCCGCGTGAGGCCATATAAGGCGCAGGACGTATACCCGGCATATCGCTGAGCACCTCGAACCCCAGTTCAGAGGCTTTGAAGGTGAAAGCATCTTTCCCGTCGTTCCAACCGCACAGGGCAAACACCTTGGGGCCGACCTTCCATACATCTGCATTCCCCCATTGCACCACGTGATGGGTGCCGGGAAGACTGTCGCAGAAGGTGTTGAACTCGTCTCGGGTCATAGGAAAAAGGGCGGGGAGATCCCCGCCCTACACTTTCGAGATCAGTTCGGGATTTCGCCCGTCACGCCTTCGACATAGAAATCCATGCCGGCGAGGGTGCCGTCATCGGCCACTTCGCCTTCGGCCAGCCATGCCGAGCCATCCTGTTTATTGATGGGGCCGGTGAAGGGGTGGTATTCGCCCTTGCGCATCGCCTCAACCATGGCCAACGCCTCGGCCTTTACCTCGGCGGGCACCGCATCGGTGATTTCACCGATTTCCACCATGCCGGTGTCGATCCCGTCCCATGTGGCGACCGTTTCCCATGTGCCATCGATCACGGCTTGCGTGCGCTCGATATAGTAGGGCGCCCAGTTGTCGATGATGGAGCTCACGCGCGGGAAGGGGCCATATTCGGCCATGTCGGAGGCCTGCCCGAATGTGACCACATTGCCAGCGGCTTGTGCGGCAGCCTGCGGTGCAGTGCTGTCGGTGTGCTGCAAGATGACATCCGCGCCCTGATCAATCAGCGCGTTGGCGGCATCGGCCTCTTTCTGCGGGTCAAACCACGTGTAGACCCAGATAATGCGGAATTCTACATCAGGGTTCACGGCCTTGGCGTGCAGATAGGCAGAGTTGATGCCTCGGATCACTTCGGGGATCGGGTAGGACGCGATGTAGCCCACGATGTTGCTTTCCGTCATGTTGCCCGCGATATGGCCTTGGACCGCGCGGCCTTCGTAGAAGCGGGCGGAGTAATTGGAAACGTTTTCGGCGGTCTTGTAACCGGTCGCATGTTCAAATTTCACATCGGGAAACTTGGCGGCCACGTTTATCGTGGGGTCCATGAACCCGAAAGACGTGGTGAAGATCAGATCGGCTCCTTGCAGCGCCATTTGCGTGATCGCGCGCTCTGCGTCGGCACCCTCTGATACGCTTTCCTGATACACGGTCTCTACCGCGTCGCCGAAGTGTTCCTCGATCGCCAAGCGGCCCTTGTCATGTTCATAGGTCCAGCCGCCATCGCCAATCGGGCCCACATAGATGAAACCCACCTTGGTTGTGTCCGCAGCGGCGCAGTTGGCCGCGAGCCCCACCGCAACGGCCGCGGCGGTGATGAATGTCTTAAGGTTCTTCATTGGCAACTCCCCAGTTGGTTTTTGGGCCTCAAACAGTTCAGTCGGAGGCATGGAAGACACGGCCCAGTGATCCGGGCGCGCGGGTGCGATCAGCAGACATAATGACCAGCACCAGAATGGTAATCAGATAGGGCGACATATTGAGATATTCGACAGGAATCGCAACGCCCGCTGCCTGCAGATTAAGCTGCAAAACCGTGACCCCGCCGAAAAGCCAGGCACCCAGCAAAACACGGCCTGCTTTCCAACTGGCAAAAACCACGAGCGCAAGCGCGATCCAACCGGTGCCGGCGGTCATCCCGTCCGTCCACTGCGGCACGCGCACGAGGCTAATATAGGCCCCGCCCAGGCCCGCGCAGGCGCCACCAAAAGCGATGGCCGCGATGCGCACCCGCACCACCTTGTAGCCGAGCGCGTGCGCCGCATCATGGTTTTCGCCCACGCCGCGCAGGATAAGCCCCGCACGCGTGTATTTGAGCGTGGCCCAGATCGCGGCAGTCAAGGCAAGGCCCAGATAGACGACCAGATCGTGGGAAAAAAACACGGTGCCAACGAATGGGATATCGCCCAGTGGTCCGAAATTGACCTGCGGTGTCGCGGGCGGCTTCACGCCCACATATCCTTGGCCCATCAATGATGACAGCCCCAACCCGAAGAGCGTCAGCGCAAGCCCGCTTGCCACCTGATTGGCCAGCGCGACCTGCGTGAGCACGGCAAAAATGAGCGAGAGCGCCGCGCCACCCAGCGTGGCCGCAAGGAAGCCAAGCGCGGGGCTGTTCGTGTTCACCGCAATCACGAAGCCGCAGATTGCGCCCGTGATCATCATCCCTTCCACGCCCAGATTGAGCACGCCAGACCGCTCCACCACCAACTCACCCAATGCAGCGAGCAGAATAGGCGTGGCGGCCACGATCAATGCGGCCAAGAGAAGCGCAGGGTTGATGGCAGACAGATCCATCACGCCGGTTCCATCCGTTTCAACCGAATGCGGTAGTTGGTGAAGAGGTCGACCGCCAACAGGAAGAAGAGCAGCATCCCCTGAAACATCTGGATCGCGGCAGCGGGAAGGCTAAGGTTCAATTGCGCCATCTCTCCACCGATATAGGTCAGCGCCATCAGAAGCCCTGCAAACAGGATGCCAACGGCATTGAGCCGCCCGAGAAATGCTACGATGATCGCCGTAAAGCCGTAGCCCACGTTGAAGTCAATGCTCACTTGGCCAGACGGGCCAGAGACCTCAAAAAGCCCGGCAAGCCCGGCCAAAGCGCCTGAAATGCCAAGACAGAGCAGTACGATCCGCGTGGGGTTCACGCCTGCAAAACGCGCGGCCTTTGGGGCCTCTCCGGTCAGGCGGATCTGGTAGCCCAGGATGTGCCGCGTCATGATGATGTAAGAAAAAATCACCGCAATCAGTGCCGCCACGACGCCCCAATGCATGCCAGTCCCGGCGATCAGTTCTGCGTTATGGGCGGATGGGTATTGTTGCAGGTTGCGCGAGCCCGGAAAGCCCGACCCATCCGGGTTGCGCAAAAGGCCGAAAGCCATTTTCGCCAGAAGCTGCTCAGCCACGTAGACCAGCATGAGTGAAACCAGGATTTCATTCGTGCCAAAACGCACTTTCAAATATCCGGGGATCATGGCCCAAGCCAATCCGCCGGCGGCACCTGCCAGCACCATCATCGGAAAGATGATCGCACTTTCCATCGGGTAAAATGCAAGCCCCACACCCGCGCCCGTCAGCGCGCCGATGATGTATTGTCCTTCGGCGCCAATGTTCCAGATCCCTGCGCGGAATCCCATGGCCAGGCCGATGGCAATCAGGATTAGGGGGGCCGCCTTGATCAAAAGCTGCGGGCGATAGTAGAAGGCGAACTCTCCAAAAAGCGGGTCCCAGAAAATCGTCCGGATCGCCTCAACCGGGTTCTCTCCCAGAAGCGCAAACATCCCGCCGCCTGCGATCATGGTCAAGACCACGGCCAAAAGCGGGGAAAGCGTGCTCCAACGCCGTGAGGGCTGTGCGCGTTTTTCAAGGTTCAGCATGGGACGCCACCTAAGCTAGGGGCGCTGCCCCCGACGCCTGAAGGCGTCTCCCCCGGGATACTTCTAGCCAGAAAAAGCAAGCATGCGTGTTTCTTCTGGCTAAAAATATCCCCGCCGGAGGCACAAAGTCTTAGCGACCATTCACCCATGCGCCGTCTCCAAATTCTGGGCGCCACCCATCATCAAGCCTATGTCTTCTACGCTCAATTCCGAGGTCGGGTGCAGAACCGACAACCTGCCTTCATTGAGCGCGCCGAAACGGTTTGAGATTTCCATCAGCTCATCAAGATCCTGGGAAATGCACAATACGGCTGTGCCGCTTGCGGCAAGGTCAAGAAGCGCCTGACGGATGGATGCGGCAGCGGCGGCGTCTACGCCCCAGGTGGGCTGGTTGATGACCAGCACGTCGGGCTTTTGCGAAATTTCCCGCCCGATCACGAATTTCTGCAGGTTCCCGCCAGAGAGCGACCGCGCCGCCACATCCGGACCCGGCGTGCGCACGTCAAAGCCGATGATCACGCGCGCCGCGAAATCCTTTGCGGCGCCCCAGTTGAGAAACCCTCCTGACACCAGTTTCTGCCGGTCTGCCCCGGTGAGCGCCGCGTTCTCAATCAGCGTCATGTCAGGTGCGGCAGCATGGCCCAACCGTTCTTCCGGGCCACTCGAGAGCCCAAGGCGGCGGCGTGCGTTGGGACCTTTGCGCGAAACATCCTCGTTCTTCAGCGTGATTGACCCGGGTGAGGACAAGGCCTCCCCCGCAAGGGCCGCAAGCAGTTCATCCTGGCCGTTCCCCGCGACGCCGCCGATCCCCAATACCTCGCCTTCATGAAGGGTGAAGCTCACGTCTTTCAGGGATGTGCCAAATTGCGAGGGTGCGGGCATGGAGAGGCGCGTGACCTCCAAAATGCCCTGACCCACAGGGCGGTCCGTGCGGGCAGTGGCGGTGAAACTGGACCCGACCATCATTTCCGCCATCTCCCGAGCGGAGACTTCCTTGGGTGTGCAAGTGGCGACTTTCCGCCCTTGCCGCAGGATCGTAGCCGCATCGCACAGCGCGCGAATTTCTTCCAGCTTGTGGGAGATGTAGAGGATCGCCACGCCATCCGCGCTGAGTTTACGCAAAGTGGCAAAGAGCACCTCCACCTCTTGCGGCGTGAGCACGGAAGTGGGCTCATCCATGATCAGTAGCTTCGGATCCTGCAAAAGGCAGCGGATGATCTCCACCCGTTGGCGTTCCCCAGCAGACAGATCACCGATGATCCGGTCAGGTGACAGCGGCAGACCATAGGCTTCCGACACCTCTCGTATGCGCGTCGACAGCGTGCGCATCGGCGGCGGGTTTTCCATACCAAGGGCGATGTTTTCCGCCACGGTCATCGCTTCAAACAGCGAGAAATGCTGAAACACCATGGCCACGCCCGCGGCCCGTGCCGCGCGGGGGCGTGCGGGGGCGAAGGGGCGGCCATTCATTTCCATCCGCCCACTATCAGGGCGCACGAGGCCGTAGATCATCTTCACCAATGTCGACTTGCCCGCGCCGTTTTCGCCCAGAAGCGCATGCACTTCGCCGCGGCGGATTTCAAAGGACACATCCTCATTGGCGACCACGCCCGGATAGGTCTTGGTCAATCCCGATATGGTAAGCAGCGTGTCGGCCATGATCCCCCGCGTCCCAGACGACATGTGCTTAGACCAAGGGGCGGGCGAGGGGAACAGGGACGCGTACAAAACCGACGGTCAAACGGGGGTGACGCGCCATTTGCTCCCGATTTCAGCAGGGGAATTTGGTGCAAAGGTGTTCCGCATGTTCCCGGCTTTGCCTAAAGTCACCACATGAGCAGCCAAACCCGATTCATCCATCTTCGCGTCCACACGGAATACTCCCTTCTGGAAGGGGCCATGCGGTTGAAAAAACTGCCTGGGCTTTGTGCCAAGGCGGGCATGCCGGCGGTGGCGGTGACGGATACGAACAATATGTTCTCCGCGCTGGAATTTGCGGTCGGTGCGCAGGCTGCTGGGATCCAGCCGATCATGGGGTGCCAGGTGGATCTGGCCTACATGACGCCCGCCCCCGGTGAAAAACCGCGCCCACCTGCGCCGGTGGTTCTTCTGGCGCAGAATGAGGCCGGGTATGAGAACCTGATGAAGCTCAACTCCTGTCTTTACCTGCGCGGGGATGGGCAATTGCCGCATGTGACGTTGGAAGAATTGGAGCGATATGCGGCGTCTGTCATCTGTCTGACCGGTGGGCCCGATGGACCCGTTGGCCGACTTTTGCAGACAGGCCAAACCCCGGCGGCGGAGACGTTGGTCAAGCGGCTCTATGCGAGTTTTGGTGACAGGCTTTACATGGAGTTGCAACGCCACCCCACTGACGGCGGCCTACCCGAGGCGGAGCGCGCCACCGAACGCGGCTTTGTCGAAATGGCCTACGCGATGGATATCCCGCTGGTGGCCACCAATGACGCCTATTTTCCGGACGAGAAAATGTATGAGGCGCATGATGCCATGCTTTGCGTAGCCGAGGGGGCCTATGTCGATCAAAGCCAGCCGCGCCGCCGCCTGACGCCGCAGCATTACTTCAAGACGCCGCAGGAAATGGTGACGCTGTTTGCCGACTTGCCTGAGGCCATCGAAAACACCGTTGAGATCGCCCAACGCTGTGCCTTTGCCGCCTACAAACGTGATCCCATCCTGCCGCGCTTTGCCGAGGATGAAGTGGAAGAACTGCGCCGCCAAGCCAAGGAAGGCCTGAAAGAGCGCCTCGCTGTCATTCCTCATGCCGCACCGGTTGAAGAATACGAAAAGCGGCTGGAATTCGAGCTGGGCATCATCGAGGGGATGGGTTTCCCCGGCTATTTCCTGATCGTGGCCGATTTCATAAAATGGGCCAAAGAAAAGGACATTCCGGTGGGGCCGGGGCGAGGGTCCGGGGCAGGCAGCCTTGTGGCCTACGCGCTGACGATCACCGATCTGGACCCTCTGCGCTATTCCCTGCTCTTTGAACGCTTCCTGAACCCTGAACGGGTCAGCATGCCCGATTTCGATATCGATTTCTGCATGGATCGCCGGGAAGAGGTGATCCAATACGTACAGGAAAAATACGGTCGCGACCGGGTGGGGCAAATCATTACCTTCGGCGCGCTGCTGTCGAAGGCGGCTGTTCGAGACATCGGGCGTGTGTTGCAGATGCCTTATGGGCAAGTGGACCGCTTGTCGAAGATGATCCCGGTGGAGGGCGTGAAGCCCGTCTCTATCGAACAGGCGCTGGCCCAAGAGGATCGCCTGCGCGAAGAGGCGCGCAATGAAGAAGTCGTCGACCGCCTGCTCAATTACGGCATGCAGGTAGAGGGGCTTTTGCGCAATGCCTCAACCCACGCGGCAGGGGTGGTGATCGGGGATCGCGCGTTGGATGAACTGGTTCCGGTGTACCGGGACCCTCGGTCCGATATGCCCGCAACGCAGTTCAACATGAAATGGGTGGAACAGGCGGGGTTGGTAAAATTCGACTTTCTGGGGCTGAAAACCCTGACGGTCATCCAGAACGCCATTGAACAAATCCACGCCTCGGGCCGTGATCTTCATATCGCTGCGGATGGTACGCAGATTTATGACCCTGCCGAAGGGACAGAGAACGACATCGGGCAAATCCCGCTTGATGATGAAACAACCTATGCGCTCTACGCCAGCGCCAAGACGGTCGCCGTGTTCCAGGTGGAAAGTTCGGGCATGATGGATGCCTTGAAACGCATGAAGCCGACGACGATCGAAGACATCGTGGCGCTGGTCGCGCTTTACCGGCCTGGGCCGATGGAGAACATACCGAAGTATTGTGAGGTGAAGAACGGTCTCAGTGAGCGCGAGCCCATCCACCCGCTGATCGACCATCTGCTCGACGAAACTCAAGGTATCATCGTTTACCAGGAACAGGTGATGGAGATCGCGCAGGTCATGGCGGGGTACAGCCTTGGCGGTGCGGACTTGCTCCGCCGCGCCATGGGTAAGAAAATCCAGGAGGCGATGGACGCCGAAAAGCCCAAATTCATTGATGGGGCCAAAGCCAATGGCGTGGATGAGGCCAAGGCGGTCGAGGTTTGGAACCTTCTCGATAAATTCGCAAATTACGGCTTCAACAAATCCCATGCGGCGGCCTATGCGGTGGTCAGTTACCAGACGGCATGGCTCAAGGCCAATCACCCGGTGGAGTTCATGGCCGGTGTGATGAATTGCGATATTCATCTGACCGACAAGCTCGCTGTGTATTTCGAAGAGGTGAAGCATCAGTTGTCGCTGCCCTACGTGGCCCCCTGCGTGAACCGGTCCGATGCGGTGTTCATGGTGAAAGACGGCGCGCTGCACTATGCGCTGGGCGCGCTGAAGAATGTGGGTGTGGAGGCGATGCGCCTCATCACCGCAGGGCGCGGGGATAAACCCTTCGCCACCCTCTTTGATTTCGCCCGTCGCGTGGATCTCAAGCGCGTGGGCAAACGGCCTTTGGAAATGTTGTCTCGTGCAGGCGCGTTTGATGAGCTTGATCGCAACCGCCGTCGTGTGTTCGACAATGTGGACAAACTGATTGCCTATTCGGCGGCCATTCATGAACAGAAGGCCTCAGACCAGGTGTCGCTCTTCGGCGAGGCGGGGGAAGACCTGCCCGAACCGCGCCTGTCGCCGGTCGAGGATTGGTTGCCGGCTGAACGTCTGCGCGAAGAGTTCACTGCGGTCGGGTTCTATTTCTCCGGCCATCCGCTGGATGACTACGAAGGCGCGCTGAAACGCAAGGATGTCAAAAGCCTGGCCCAGGTGGAAGAACAAGCCCGTCGCGCGCCTTCTGTCATGAAAATCGCAGGTGTTGTCGCGGGCCGTCAGGAGCGCCGTTCTGCCCGTGGCAACCGGTTTGCATTTGTCCAACTGTCAGACACCACGGGCAGCTACGAAGTGACCATGTTCTCCGACACGCTTGAAGCCGCACGCGAACATCTGGAGCCGGGCTCCATGGTCGTGATCGGGGTTGAGGCCAATATGGAGGAGGATCAGCTAAAACTGCTGGGCCGGTCCGTGTCCCCCATCGACAGCGTCGTTGCCGATGCTGGGCAATCCGGATTGAAGATCTTCGTGGAAGACGAAGCAGTGCTGGCTTCCGTCGCCCGCGTGCTGGAAGAGGCCGCCAATTCCAAGGCAGGTGCCACCAGTGGGCGTGGGCCGATCAGCTTCTGCCTCATGAATCCGGATCTGCCCGGAGAAGTGGACATGGATGTACCGGGGCTCTACCCGGTCTCGCCTCAGATCCGTGGCGCGCTCAGATCGCTGGGCGGCGTGGTAACGGTGGAAGAAGTCTAGCGCTGATTGGGGGCGCTGCCCCCGCCGCCTAAAGGCGTCTCCCCCGGGATATTTGTGGCCAGAAAAAGCAGCCCGGCGTTTCTTCTGGCTTAAAATATCCCCGCCGGAGGCACAAAATCCTTGGCGCTACCAATGCGGCGGGCGCTCGTCTCCCATGACAACGCCGCCGCCACCTTCGGCCTGACGCTCCGCCTCGCGTTCCAGAAGCATTTGAACGCGTCGTGTCAGAACATCAATCTCGCCTTGCTGACGTGCCATGATGTCGGAAAGCTCCTCAACGGTGCGGGTCAAATGGGCAACTGTTTCTTCAATCTGAGTCATGACTGCGTTCTACGCCGTCCAAAGGATGCAGCGCAACCTTGCCCCATACCCGCCCATCCGTTAGACGACGCTCGCAAGCGCAAGGAGGCCACCATGGCCAAGATGAAAAAACAGCCCCGCCCCAAGGCGGAGACGCCCAAGGGCTTTCGCGATTACTTCGGATCGGAAGTGTCCGAGCGGACCCATATGCTGGGCCAGATCGCCGGTGTTTATCATCGCTATGGTTTCGATGCGCTGGAATCGAGCGCCGTTGAAACGGTCGAGGCGCTGGGCAAGTTTTTGCCCGATGTCGACCGCCCCAACGAGGGCGTCTTTGCATGGCAGGAAGCCGACGAAGACGGGCGCGGTGATTGGCTGGCCTTGCGCTATGACCTGACGGCCCCCTTGGCGCGGGTCTATGCGCAGTATCGCAACGATTTGCCCACGCCCTATCGGCGCTACGCGATGGGACCGGTCTGGCGCAACGAAAAACCGGGGCCGGGCCGATATCGTCAGTTTTATCAATGCGATGCGGATACCGTCGGCACGGCCAGCATGGCAGCAGACGCCGAGATTTGCGCGATGCTTTCTGACACGCTGGAAGAGGTGGGCATTCCCCGCGGGGACTACCTTGTGCGCGTGAACAACCGCAAGGTTCTCAATGGTGTTTTGGAATCCATGGGGTTGGTGGACGACGTGTCCCGCCGCGATGCTGTTCTGCGCACGGTCGACAAGTTCGACAAAGTAGGTGGAGGCGGGGTCAAGGAATTGCTGACCAAGGGCCGGTTGGATGCATCTGGGGCCTATATCGACGGTGTCGGTCTGAGCGAAGATCAGGCGGCACCTGTAATGGCCTTCCTCACGTCAAAATCGGATGACGCCCAAACCACGCTCAACAATCTGCGCGAGGCGGTTGGTGGCTCTCAGTTTGGACTTGATGGCATCGCGGAACTGGAACAGATCGCAAATCTATTGGCCGCTCAAGGGTATGGATCCGACCGAGTGGAAATTGACCCGTCCGTGGTTCGCGGCCTTGGCTACTACACCGGGCCAGTGTTTGAAGCGGAACTGACCTTTGACATCCTCGACGAAAAAGGCCGCAAGCGGCAATTCGGATCCGTGGCTGGCGGCGGACGCTACGACGATCTGGTCAAGCGCTTCACCGGTCAGGCGGTTCCGGCAACGGGTGTTTCCATCGGTGTCGACCGCCTTTTGGCCGCGCTGCGGGAAAAGGGGCGCATTCAATCTCAGGCGACAGGCCCGGTGGTGGTCACTGTGATGGATCGCGACCGCATGGCGGATTACCAGGCCATGGTGGGTGAGCTGCGTCAGGCGGGCATCCGGGCAGAGGTTTATCTGGGCAACCCAAAGAATTTTGGCAACCAGTTGAAGTACGCGGATCGCCGGGCCTCTCCGGTGGCCGTCATCGAAGGCGGGGATGAAAAGGACCGCGGGATCGTGCAGATAAAAGATCTGATTCTGGGTGCCAAGATCGCCGAAAACGCGACGCTTGAAGAATGGAAATCCCGCCCAAGCCAGTTCGAGGTGCCGCGTGCCGATCTCGTTGCGAAAGTGCGCGAGATCCTGGACGCGTCAGAGACATGACCCCGTCTCAACAATCCGCGATCCGCACAGAGGCCGCGCGGCTCGTGCAGCAGTTTGAAGACGCAGGGGCCGCGCGCGTGGATGCAGCGATCCTGCAACCGGCAGAAGTGCTGTTGGACCTTTACGGCGAAGATATCCGTGCGCGGGCCTATGTCACCTCTGATCCGCTCTTGGGCGAACAAATGCTGCGCCCCGATTTCACCGTGCCTGTCGTGCAAATGCACATGGCCCATGGCGCGGAACCGGCCTGCTATACCTATGCGGGGCCCGTTTTCAGGCGTCAGGAAATCCATACGGATCGGGCGAACGAATACACTCAAGTCGGGTTTGAAGTGTTCGACCGCACCAATCCGGCGCAAGCCGATGCGCGCGTTTTTGCGCTGTTCCATCGTGAATTGGCCCCTCTGAAGCTGCGCGCGGCCACGGGCGATATTGGTATTCTGATGTCCGCTGTGGATGGTCTACGGACCACCGACCGGCGCAAGGCTGCGCTTCGGAGGCATATCTGGAGGCCGAGGCGGTTTCGCGCACTTCTCGACAGGTTCGCAGCACGCAGCCCTATCCCCAAAACCCGCGCAGCTCTTTTGGCAGCGTCCGCTCCGATGGCGGATGCGGGCCCTGAGATTGGTCTGCGCACTGCTGCGGATGTGCAGGCGCGGATCGATGTCTTGCGCGAAGATGCCGCGACCGGGCCGATTTCAGCGGAAGAAGTCAGGCTGATTGATGCCATTCTGAGCGTTCGGGAAACGTCAGACAATGCGCTCGAAATTTTGCGTGACATTGCGGTTGATATGCCCGCCATTGCGTCGGCTGTCGCTCGGCTTTCCGCTCGGCTGGATGCGCTCGGTGGCGAAGGTATCGACATCACAGCGCTCGATTTCGAAGCCAGCTACGGCCGTACGCAGATGGAATACTACGATGGCTTCGTGTTTGGCTTCTACGTCGAAGCCCGTGCCGATTTACCCCCTGTCGCCTCCGGCGGGCGCTATGACGCCCTGACCCGGCGGTTGGGCGGAGGGGAGGAAATACCTGCTGTCGGTGGTGTGGTTCGGCCTGAGCTGATCCTCAATCTTCGGGGGGACACGGCGTGAGCATCAAGATCGGCGTGCCCTCCAAGGGGCGATTGATGGAAAAGTGCTTTGACTGGTTTGGAAAGCATGGCCTGACCCTTGGACGGGCAGGATCGGATCGTGAATATGCCGGGATGGTTGAAGGGCTGGAGGGCGTGGAGCTTGTCCTTTTATCGGCCGGAGAAATCCCCCGTGAACTGGCCGCCGGACGCATTCATCTGGGTGTGACCGGCACGGATCTGGTGCGTGAAAGACTGGCCGGTTGGGATCAGATCGTGGAGCCGCTGGCCGAGCTTGGATTTGGTCAGGCCGATCTGGTGCTCGCAGTGCCGCAGCTTTGGGTCGATGTCAGTACGCTTGATGATCTGGATGCGGTGGCTGCGTCGTTCCGGGCCAAACAAGGTTTCCGCTTGCGTATCGCAACCAAATACCACCGGTTGGTCCGGGATTTCCTACGAGACCATGGCGTTGCCGATTACCAGTTGGTCGACAGTCAGGGTGCGACCGAAGGCACGGTAAAGAATGAAACGGCAGAGGCCATAGCAGACATCACCTCAACCGGTGATACGCTTCGGGCCAATCATCTGAAGGTTTTGGAGGATGGTCTGATACTGCGCTCTCAAGCGACCCTGTTTCGTGCGCGCGGCATAACGTTGTCAGACGAAGATCGCAAAACGCGACGCAGTTTGATCAAGCTGCTTGATCTTTCCTGAAACGCTCCTGCTTCACGTTGCCAGACACGCTCTTGCCGGAGGCACAAAGACCAGCGCCCCACCCATCGGGTGAGGCGCCAGTGGTTTAAAAGCGGAATGCGCCGCGCACCTGGAAGGTGGTCGCATCCACATCAATCGTGGTTGGACCGTAGTTGTCGAATTCATGATAGAGGATTTCGCCACCGATCGAGAACTGATCAGAAATCAGATAGTCGTAACCTGCGCCGATGAAGTAACCATCCTCCGAGCCCAGAGTGCTTGCGTCGGCCTGCGCATAGCCGCCCGTGGCGTAGATCAGGCCTTGGCCCACTTCGAAACCACCGCGCACCTTGGCCCGGAAGACGTTGTCTACGCTGACACCTGGCGCGATGCCAACGTCGAGGAAGTCATAATCAAGGCCGACGCCCAGGACGGCATTGCCGAAATCGTAGTCGTAACCTGCGATCAGACCGCCGATGATGTCGTCGCCACTGACGCCGGGTGTGTTGCTGCCGATATCAGCATAACCCAACTGCGCACCGCCATAGAAGCCGGTCCAGTCGGGGCCAGACGGTGAGATAGCGGGAGATGAGATAATGGGTTCAGGCGCGGGCGCGGACACGTTGCCCGCCAGAACCGGCTGGGACAAAATCGCGAGAGCCGCGGCTGTTGTTGTGAGTGCTGTTTTCATAACACTGGTCCTTTCTTGGACATGTACTGCTGTATTCTTGTTTTGAGGCTTCACGCCTTGTGCTTGTGTGCTTCATAAATTGGGGGCTTCGGAAAAAATTAAAGTCACGTTTGCGCACTGCGCGTAAACTGGCCGTGAACACCGTTGCGACATCGGCGAAGACCTGCCGAGAAAGCCCCAAGTCCGCGTGGAAGCTGCCAATTTTGAGCGAAGTTCAGCCTAGTTCATAGGTGTTGGCAGGTCGGCGGTGAAAATTGACAGTTTTGTCAGGCCAACAAAAAAAGACGCCCTCAACAGGGCGTCTTACGAGCTCAAATCCGGTGGTCAGCGTTTCTTCAGAAGCGGTAGGCACCGCGGAGTTGAAATGTGGTTGCGTCCACGTCCACCGTTGTTGGGCCGAAGTTGTCAAACTCATGGTAAAGAAGCTCGGCACCGACTGAAAACGACTGTCCCACGAGGTGCTCGTAGCCCAGACCGGCATACCAACCATCTTCAGAACCCAAGAGGTTGGTGTCAGCCAATGCATAGCCACCAGACAAATAGGCAAGCCCATTGCCAATTTCGAAACCACCCCTCAACTTGACCCGGAATACGCTTTCCAGTTTCAGCGGTGGTGTGGCAGGAACCTGGCCAACGGCGCCTGGTGTCCCGGGCAAAAGAGTTATGTCGGTCCAGTCATAATCGAGCCCGACGCCCAAAACCGTGTTGCCGAAATCATAGTCGTACCCTGCAATGATACCAATAATGCCGCCATCGCCGCCAATCGGGGGGGCGTTAGTGTCAACATCAATAAAACCACCTTCTACACCAGCGTAGAAGCCCGTCCAGTCCGGCCCTGCAGGTGTGATTGGTGCCAGCAGAACGGGGTCGTCTGGTGGTGGAGGTGTGTAGTTGCCAGCCGCAGCTGCGGACGCAGTGAAGGCAATTGCAGCAACGGTATTCAGGAATTTCGCTGTCATGGATTTGGTCCCTAGTTAAATTCTGCCTGGGTAAATGGTTTTCTAAAGGCGCATTGCCACGCGCAAATCTTGTAGTTCTACGCGTAAAGGCTGCACCTTGTAAGACAAGGTATTCGCTTGCTCGATGTGCAATTTTTTTTGAGATGTGAATGCCGTGCAACAGTCTACAAAACCCCGATATCGGCCAAAGCAGCGGACAGTTCGGCAGGCAGTGCGTCTTCGTGTAGACGCGACTGGGGCAGATCGGCTGGCGCGTCAGAGGCTTTTAAGTATCGCCAGCCCTGAAACGGCCTCTTCTGTGCCGTGGTGGTGCGGACGATCTCTGGATCCAGCACAAAAGCGCAACGGCGGATGCCATCTTGGCCAATCACCTCATCTAAGCGCAGCAGTTTCTGGCGGCATTGGATTTGTCCCTGGATCACCCAGTAGATCGACCCGCCGGTCAAAATTTCCTCTGCCCGTTTGGGCCACATCCGGGTCACATGGCGGGGCAGGCCGTCTTCCGTGACAGCCCGACGAGAGGCCTGCCATTCCTCAAGGCTTTCGACAGATTTGGACCCGACGCTCAGCTTGATCAGGTTAAGATGTGCCACCGCTACAGATTCCCTCGTGAGTGGCACATATTGTAATTTCTGTCAGACAGACTGCAAGCAGTAGTGGCGACATCTTGTCAGTTGATTGAAACGAAAGGTGGAATTCACGCGTCGAACGATGTATTGTTTTTGTTCCACCCCGAAGACTGTCTGAAAACCTGAGGTCTGCCATCCATGAGCCGTTTCGCCGCGCCAATCGCTGAAAGCATTTGGGACATGAAATACCGCTTCAAGGAAGCGGATGGCACGCCCCTTGATGCGACTGTAGAAGACAGCTGGCGCCGTATTGCCCGCGCGTTGGCGAGCGTTGAAGAGACGCCCCAAGCGTGGGAGGATAAATTCTATTCCGCCCTTGAGGATTTTCGCTTTCTGCCCGCAGGCCGCATCACCGCAGGTGCGGGCACGGGCCGCAATGTGACGCTCTTCAACTGTTTCGTCATGGGCGCGATCCCCGACAACATGGACGGTATTGTCAATGCGCTGAAAGAGGCCGCGCTGACGATGCAGCAGGGCGGCGGGATCGGGTATGATTTCTCGACCATCCGGCCCAAAGGCGCTGAGGTGAAGGGTGTTGCCGCAGACGCCAGCGGGCCGCTCAGCTTCATGGATGTCTGGGATGCCATGTGCCGCACGATCATGAGTGCTGGGAGCCGCCGTGGCGCGATGATGGCCACGATGCGCTGTGACCACCCCGATATCGAGGCGTTCATCACTGCCAAATCTGATGCGGTGCGGTTGCGCATGTTCAACCTGTCGGTGCTGGTGACCGATGATTTCATGGACGCGGTGAAGGCCGATGGACCTTGGGATCTGGTCTTCAATGGCCGCGTCTACCACACCGTGCAAGCGCGCGATCTGTGGAACAAGATCATGCAGGCCACCTATGATTACGCCGAACCGGGCGTGATCTTCATCGACCGTATAAATACCGCAAACAACCTCGCCTATGCGGAGACCATCGCAGCCACCAATCCATGTGGTGAACAGCCTTTGCCGCCCTACGGTGCGTGCCTGCTGGGTTCCATTAATCTTGCGCGTCTGGTGCGGGATCCGTTTGAGGCGTGTGCTGACATTGATGGCGCTGAACTCGATGATCTCGTGGCCACCGCCGTGCGCATGATGGACAATGTTGTCGATGCCTCCCGCTTCCCTCTCGATGCCCAAGCGCAAGAGGCCGAAGCCAAGCGTCGTATTGGACTTGGCGTGACAGGCCTTGCCGATGCGCTGCTGATGAAAGGGTTGCGTTACGGATCTGAGGAAGCCGCAGCCCAGACTGACCGCTGGCTCCACCAGATCGCGCGTGCGGCTTACCTCGCCTCCACCCGACTGGCGCAGGAAAAGGGCGCGTTTCCGCTCTTTGATGCGGAGGCTTTTCTCGACAGCGGCACCATGCAGGGTATGGATGATGATGTCCGCGCCGCCGTTTCCAAACATGGCATCCGCAACGCGCTTCTGACCTCCATCGCGCCGACTGGCACAATCAGCCTCTATGCGGGCAATGTCAGTTCGGGGATCGAACCGGTTTTTGCCTATTCCTACACCCGCAAGGTACTGCAAAAGGATGGCAGTCGGACGGAAGAAGAGGTGGTTGATTACGCCGTGGCTCTGTGGCGTGAAAAGTTCGGCGATGTCGACCTGCCAGACTATTTCGTCAACGCCCAAACGCTGGAACCGGAGGCCCATGTCCGCATGCAGGCCGCCGCGCAGCGTTGGATCGACAGCTCCATCTCCAAGACGATCAACGTCCCGGAAGATATCAGTTTTGAGGCGTTCAAAGATGTCTACATGCAGGCCTGGGATCAGGGCTGCAAAGGGTGCACGACCTACCGTCCCAACGATGTAACGGGGTCTGTTCTGACGGTCAGCGAAAACACCGAGGCCGCGCCCGGTGAGACGCCCGCCGATGCCCAAGCCATGCCCGCGATGGGTGGCGAAGTGGTCTACATGTCTGAGCCTCTGGATCGGCCCAATGAGCTGGAGGGCGCGACCTACAAACTCAAATGGCCCGACAGCAATCACGCGATTTACGTGACGGTGAATGACATCGTTCTGAACGGCCACCGCCGACCTTTTGAGGTGTTCATCAACTCCAAGAATATGGAGCATTATGCCTGGACGCTCGCGCTCACACGCATGATTTCTGCCGTGTTCCGGCGCGGGGGTGATGTGTCTTTCGTGGTGGAAGAACTCAAAGCCGTGTTCGACCCGCGTGGCGGGGCGTGGATGAACGGCAAATACATCCCCTCCACCATCGCGGCCATCGGGGGCGTGCTGGAACAGCATATGATCAGCATTGGTTTCCTTGCGGGCGAGGGGCTTGGTCTGAAGGAAGATCCCAAGGCGCAAGTGGTCAATCTGGGTGATGGACCTGGCCCTGCTTGTCCGTCTTGCGGGGATTTCGCCATGCGCATGGTGGAAGGCTGCATGACCTGCGCCAGCTGCGGCTATTCGAAATGCGGTTAGCCGCGTCCGCGCATCACGCATAGCCCCGCTGCCACGATCATCGCCATTCCCAGCAGGGTGGTGAGCGTAGGCGTCAGGCCGAAGAACAAAATGTCCCAAAGCGCCACGAACACGAGGTAGCTGTATTCGAACGTGGCCACCGTCGCAGGTGGAGCGATCTTGTAAGCTCCAGCCAGCATCATCCCGACGGTCACGGTGAACCCCGCCAGCAAGGCCAGCACCGCCCAATCCTTGGGCGAGACGGCGGACCATGGCCCGAAAATGTAGGGGTATGATCCTGAGAGGCTGTCGGGCACCGGCAAGATCACCAAAGCGAGGCTGATGATCACGCCCGTCAGCACCATCACAGTGTTGAGCGACAGTGCGAGTGCCGCCACCGGAACGTCCTGACACTTCATCCGCGTGATCACGTGACCCATTGCGTAAAAAGCCGCCCCCAGCACGGGCAAAAGCGCGAAAGGCGAAAACGCATCTGTGCCCGGTTGCAAAAGCGTTAGAACGCCTGCAAAGCCCAGCAAAACGCCCAACCACCCCATGCGACCCACTGCCTCTCCGATCACATAGGCCGACAAGAGCGCCACGAAGATCGGCGCGATGTAGTTGGCGGCGCCCACGGTCGAGAGGCTCAGGAAGGGGATAGCGGCATAGAAACACAAGAACGTCGTCGTCAGGCAGATGCCCCGGATGACGGACCAAGGGTTTAGCGCCGCGCCTACCACATATCCCACCCCATGTTGCGCGCCGCCTATGGCAAACAAAGCGGGGAGCGAGAAAACACCGCGCAACGCAAAGATCTGCCACAGCGTCAAGGACGCGCTGAACAGCTTGAACACCAGATCCTGTAGCGAAATCGCCAGCGCCGTGGCGATGATCAGCAGTATCCCCAAGCGAAAGTCTTCTGGTCGGCTATCCGTCATGGGATCATTATGACGCGGGCGACCCAGGTTGCGCCGCCTTCAGAACCGGCGCAGGTCCGCATAATTGCGACCGTCGGGCCCTATCGATCTAGTAAAATCCCCGACGCCATGAACCCACCATCGAGGTTCAGAATGTGCCCATTGATGTACGCCGCCTCTTCCGAGGCCAGAAAGGCGACCGCAGAGGCGACTTCTTCGGGCTGAGCATAACGCGCCGCCGGGATCTGATCAGTCCAGCGTTTGCGGTCTTTCTCTCCATGCACCTTTAGGATCATCGGCGTGTCGACAGGTGTCGGCGCTACCGCATTGGCCGTAACACCTCTCGCGCCCAATTCCGCCGCCAGAAGCCGGGTCAACGTATCCACCCCGCCTTTGGTGCAGGAATAAGCCCCGCGATAGGAATTCGCGATCTGACCGTTCACGGAACTGATCGTGATGATACGACCAAAACCGGCCTCCGCCATGCGCCGTCCAGCCACCTGACAACAATGGAACGTGCCCGTCAGATTGACCTCCAGAATGCGGGCCCAATCATCTGGATCGAAGTCAAGAATGGGGGCCGCTTTGACAATCGCGGCACTTGTCACAAGCGTATCAATCCCGCCCTTGTCGTCTTCTGCGGCAAAGACCGCCTCCACCGCTGCGCGGTTTGTCACATCTAGGGCGATCCCGTCTGCACTGCCGCCGGATTTGATGATCTCGTCCGCCACTGCGTCACATGTGCTGGCGTCCAGATCCGTGATCACCACATGATACCCGTCTTGCGCCAAGCCTCTTGCCACCGCTGCGCCGACACCCCCTGCGCCACCTGTAATCAGGGCGCGCCTTCGCGATTTTGGTACCATCCTGTGCCTCCCGCGGGATTTCTCGTCCCACGTATGCCGCGCAGCGCCCTTGCTGTGAAGGGCAATGTCAGCTTTGGTCCCGCTGACGGTCGCTGAAAACGCAGCTAAGGTCTGGCGAAGGGATCAATGATCTTGGCCTTGGGGAAAACCTGCGCGACATCGCCCGCTGAACTGTCACGGAAGATCAGTTTCACATTGGCCCCGGCATCCATGGTGGCATAGGCTTCCAACCCTTCGTGGCGAGCGTGCCAAAGTGTCTCAAGCACCTGCCATGACTCCGCTTTGAGGTACACAAGAGCAGGGCGCGCGGCCATCATCGTGGCATGCATGGCCAGGGCATTTGCCTCGGCTAATTGTCCCAAGCTATTGAAATCTCCGGCCTTCACGGCCGTCTCTACCGCGTCGCAGTCTGCCTCAGCCCGGTCTGGCCAGGCCTCAAAAAGTGGGCTGGTGGCGACCGTGTGGTTCATCCCATCCCGGGAGCTTTGTGATTTCGGCCCGGTGTCCACTGCAACAATCGCAATGCGCAGATCATTCATCTTGCTTTCTACCTGTCGCGCGTGGCTGTCACGTCCGTCTGTCGCCTGGCCTTTGTCCCAGCGCACGAATCCGTGCCAGAATGACCGCGTGGCGCTGCCACTGCCAAAGCGCGCGAGCATGCTGAGCGTGTCGTTTGAAAGCGCCGTGTTGAACGCGCCATCCAGCGCCATGGTCAGCGCAGCGAACCCGCTGGCGGATGAGGCAAGGCCCGCCGCCGTCGGGATGGAGTTGACGGTCGCAATGTGAAGCGGCGCGCGGTCTTGGCCCGCAAACAGATCAATGAAACGCCAGACCTTGGCGGCGGCTGGATCGTTCGGGGTCAGGTCAACGCCATTGAAGGTCAATTGATCTTTGTCTGCGGGCGCGATCTTTGTGTCTGTGCCCCAATTCCCCAAGGAGACGGACAAAGACGAATTGAGCGGCAGGTTCAGCGCCGCATCGCGCTTGCCCCAATACTTTGCCAGCGCAATATTGGACGGAGCATAGGCCTGCGCCGCCTGTGCTTGCCCCAAGGGATGGGGAAGGAAGTTTTCGAATATCTGTTCAGGCGTTCGCATGAAACATCACACCTTGCGAAGCCAGTTCCACTGGCGTGAAACTTTCGGGCACGTCCCCCAGGGCGAGCACGCAATCTCCGAGGCCCGAGCCTGAGATTTTGGCTCCTATCACACCGCTGGCAGCACAGGCCCGCGCCACAGCTGCGTCAAGGGCTTCATCCGAGACGCCCAGACGCCGCATCAGACGCTGATAGGCGGTCAGGTGGGCGCCGATTGCGTCCCAATTCCCTTCGCGGACCAGATTTATTGTTTCCGCGCTCATGTCCCCCATGTCGTGGTAGACTGCGTCGATCTCTGACGGGTTCTCTTCACGGGCCTTGGCCACACGGGCCAGCACCTCTGCGGTGGGGGTTTTGTACCCTACGTTGAACAGCGACATTTGTGGCGGTGCGGGCAAGGGCTGGGCGATGGCACGACCGTCGCCAGCCAGTTGATACGACACGACCCCGCCATGCAGCGAAGCCGCCAGATCAGCGCCGCTTCCAAGTCCTTGCAGATCGCGTACAATGCCAAGCGCCTGTGCGTGCAAATGGTCTGGTGCACTCCCCTCAAGCGCGGCCAAGATCGCGACAGTTACCGCCGCAGAAGAACCGAGCCCCAAGGTCGGATCGATCTCCGACCGGATGGTAATGCTCAGCCCGCCCGACAGGCGGTCTCGGTACTTGAGAACAGCGGCGACGATGAAACGGTAGGGCCCCTCGGATACAAGGGTTTCCATGGGCAATCGCGCAGGTTCGGCAATCCCGGAGGTGATGTGCAACATGGCGTCCTCGGTGAAGCTCAGCGCCACCGTCACCCGCTGTTCAATCGCTGCGACAATGGCGGGATGGCCGTAAACGACCGCATGTTCCCCTGTGATCATGACCGATCCCGGCGCAGAAACCGTGACAGAGTCCGCGAGTGCCCCGGCCATTATTGGGCGGCGGCCATGGCCGGTTGCGCAGGCGTGAGGCGCGCGCCTTCCTGGGCGATTTGCAAACGATCCCACTGTCTATCGGGGTATTTCGACATCAACGCTGCCATTGCATCATGATCGGGCTGGTAGACAAGGATCGCCCCGCCATTGTCGCCCGCCACTGCGCCCGCGCCGGATATCTTGGCCGCCCCGCCGCTTTCTTCAACCGCCGTGATGAAACGGGCAGAGGGGGTCGGCGTGACGCCGATGAAATCAAGCAGACGCTGGTTTTCACGGATCACGTCGCGTGGATCGGTATCAGCCTGGATCACGTCTTCAAAGGAGGTCGTGCAGGCGGTGAATTCTTCCCAAAGTGCTGCGCTATTGCCATGACGGGCACGCACCTTGGCGACGCATTCGCCGGTCTTGGACACGGGCGTGCCATGCAGCACCCAGTACCACCCGTCAGATCGGGCCAGCGAATGATCCGGCGCAATCGCCAACTGCCGTATATCATCGCCCTGCACCCGGTTCATGCCACCAAAAACGACCGCAGAAGCATCAATCGCGCTGCCTTTGCCGTGTTGCAGGCGTTCGCAGAAGCGGACCTTCTGGAAGCGATCGTCGATGCTTTGAGGCCGCCCCAACAGATGTTCGTAAAGTACGATCGTCGCCGCTACGACCGCAGCTGACGATCCCATGCCCGCGCCCAGCGGCATGTCCGAGCGCGAGGTCAGTTGCCCGGGCACAGGCAGGGGCATGCCGTCTTGCGACCCGAAGGCGGGGATTTTGGGCAGCAGTGAGGTGAGCGTGTAGATCGCCAGATCATCGGGCTTGCTGAGGATCTTCTGCACGGGCAATTCGCCCCGCATGAATTCGTCAAAGCGTTTGTCGAGACCGTCCTTGAAACTTTTCAAAACGTCGAAAGGATAGAACGACCGCGGTGCCAGCGTCTCAAACGCTGTCTGCAACCCGTTCGTTTTATGCAACGGCGTGAACCACACGTCGATATAGCGCGCGATGGCCACGACCATCGCGGGACACCCGTAAACGACGGAATGTTCCCCGCTGAGTATCAGTTTGCCGGGCGCTCGCGCGCCGTCGGCGTCAGGCGGCTTCGTAATGGCGCTTGTGCTCATCTATATGGCTCAACCTAAACCGTCCCCGTGCGGCATTCGGCATGATGTGGGTCAATCCGTCCTGCGGATCGGGCGCGTGCCAAATGTCACGGTACTCGGCATAGGTCAGCGCCTTGCGGTCCTCAAGCAGATTCTGGTGGTGTTCCTTGAAGAGCCGCTCTTTGTAACCCGGCAGGACTTTGGCCGCGAAATACTCTGCCACGGCACCTGAGCCGTAGCTGAAAAGACCAACAGCCTGACCAGTCAGATCGGCTTGCGTGTTTTCCAGCGCGGAAGTGAGCGAAACATAAAGCGCGGCTGCATAGCAGTTGCCCACTTCGCGGTTGTAGATCATGCCCGGTTCGGTGGCGCCGGGATCGTTCTGGGCTTTGTTCATCGAGGCAAGTTGCCGATGCGCCTTGGCGCCCATGCGCGTGAAGGGCAGATGGTAGCAGAATTGTGCGATTTCGTTGAAGGCGCGGCCTTCGTTGTCGCGGTAATCCTCCCACGCGCCCTGCAGGGCGCTGAGGTATTTCATGGTGGAAAACTTGCCGTCAACAAGTGGGGTCTTGCGGTAGTTGGGCCGCCAGAAATCCATCACGTCTTCGCTGTAGCACCCTGAGGCTGGTTCGATTTCCAGCAGTTTGGGATCAGCCGACACCAGCATCGCTACGGCGCCACAGCCTTGGGTGGCTTCCGCCGGGCTATCGAGATCATAGCGAGACACGTCCGAGGCCACGACCAGCACCTTGCGGTCGGGTTTGCGGGTTACGTGACCGCAGGCCAGTTGCAGGGCGGCCGTGCCTGAATAGCAGGCGTGCTTCAATTCCACCGCCCGGCATTTGCGTGGCAGTTTCAGCAGTTCATGGACGTAAACGGCAGCGGCTTTCGATTGATCAATGCCCGTCTCGGTAGCGAAAAGCACCGTGTCGATGGCGTCCACGTCTTCGCCATCAATGACCTTTGCCGCCGCCTCGGCGGCCAGTGTTACGACATCTTCGTCATGCATGCACATGGCGATCTTGTTCTGTCCTATCCCACGAGAGAACTTGTCAGGGTCAATACCCTGTTCCTCTGCCAGCACGGAAAGTGCCACGTAATGCTCGGGGATGTAGAAGCTGATTTTGTCGATACCGACTTTGGTCATGGTTCCTCCTTTACCCCGGGCAAGCAGATCCGGGGGCCTTAGCCGCGCTCCATCTTGAAATGGGTGCGCATCAATTCTCCCGGGTTGGTCTGGGCAGCAAGCAGGGAAATCTCCCCGCAAAGCACGGTGGCAGCGCAGAGCACAGCCAGACGCCGCGCATTGGCACCCGGTTCACGGTCTTCCTTGCAACCCAGCCGCATGAGGTTCTGTTCCACGACCTCATTGCCCTTGCCGCTGCCCACCGAGCCGACGATCAGGTTGGGCATGGTGCAGGAAAAATACATGCTGTCGGGGCGAGCCTCGACATGCACGATGCCTTGGGAGCCTTCGATGATGTTCGCCGCATCCTGACCGGTGGCCAGATAGAACGCGAGCAGCATATTGGCGAAATGCGCGTTGGCCGACCGCAAGGAGCCCGCGACAACACCGCCGATCAGGTTTTTCTCAACGTTCAGCTGCGCCATCTTTTCCGGCGTCGTGCGCAGTTGCTTTTCACAAAGCTCGCGTGAAATCTCCATTTCCGCGACTACGTATTTCCCGCGACCCAGGATGCCGTTCACGGCGCTGGTTTTCTTGTCGGTGCACATGTTTCCGGAAATGGTGGCGTATTCGAGATGGGGATATTCGTCGAGGATCCAGCCTAGCAGCGCATCCGCCGCGCCTGTGACCATGTTGTGGCCCGAGGCATCCCCCGTCGCACATTCGAAGCGAATAAACAGCAGGTTGCCCACGATCTGGCGGTTCATGTCCAGCAGTTTGGCAAAACGGCTGGTGGTGGAAATGATCGCCTGTATCTCATCGCGGCGGGCATTGATGCTTTCCCAAGCCCGGAACGCCTCTTCCCCGTTCTTGGCGCGCACGGCTACGGACCGCGTCATGCGTTCATCCACCAGCGTGCAGCGCACACCGCCCGCTTGCCGCGATACCCGCGCGCCGCGCCCCGTAGAGGGCCAAAGCGGGGTTTCGTAAGTGGCCATGGGGACGGACACCTGTTCGTTCATCACATTGCCAGTGATTGCGATAGGGCCGATCCATTCTGTAGGGATAGGTGTAATCTCTTGGGCGCGGTTTTTCATAAGAATCTTTCCGGGTTCTTGCCAGTTATCCTCTGAAATGACAGCGTTAATGTAAACTTAAATTTACACTGCCGTCTACTATTCTTGACACTTTGGGGGATTGGCCCGTGTCAATAAAGGGTTTGTTTAGGCTCTGACTGGGGTTGAAAGGCGGGTTTTTCCTTTGCATGTGGCGCGATTTGCCGTGATTTCGCGTCAGACATAGGCCGCAAACACCTTCCGGGCAACGCGAGATGGTCCCTGAGGCGATGCCATGTTGTCGCAAATCGCCTCTTTTAGGAACGCAGGGCCGTCACCCGGTAGCCGACCCGGGGAAAATGCACGCAAATATGGCCCAAATCCGGGTCGTCTCGCAATATCGCCAGACGATCCGCCGTGACCGCCCGAACGCGTCCGTCGACCGGTTGTTCGCCCCCGTCGATATCCGGGCAAACCGTCACCCGCATGCCCGGACGCAGGCCTTGGGGGTCGTTGGGGTCCTCTGCCTCTCGTGTAGCGATATCCGCCTTGGCGACCTCGATCGCGGCTTCGGGCGTCATGTCTGACACTGTGCCATGCCCGATCTCTGCCACGCGCGCTTCCCACGCGGTCAGATGGTTGAATTCGGAAAGAAACTGAGGGCCTTGCGCCCAGCGTCCCCTCAGGAACCAAATGATATGGTAAATCTGCGCATCTATGGCGCCGGGGTCCGAACCCAGCAAGAACCCGCGTCCGTCTGACAATTGATCATTCAGCCACGAAAACGGCCCCCGAAACTGCGACGCAAAATGGGGCAGGGCGGCCCCTGCCGCCTTCAACCCCTCTGACCAGTCAGGCCCCAGATAGAGTCGACCTCGGTCCTTCGCGAAATCGGCCGGGAGAGCATCGCCAGCCGATCCCAGAACGATTTTGACGGCCTGATCAAACATTGGCCCATCTGTCCAGCGGCTCAGAAGACGGGCCATGCCTCTGTCGGCGGTGGGATAGAAGGTGGGGTCTGGAAATCGCCGTTCCAGTTCATCAATCACCACGGCGGAGTCGCAATAGATGTCCGCACCAATCTGCATGACTGGCGTACGGCGATATCCACCTGTCAGCTTGGTCAGGTTGGGCTTCGGCGCAAGGCGGGGAATTTCTACTGAGTGCCAGACAAGCCCCTTGAGCCCAAGCGCCACGCGCGCCTTTTCGGCGACTGGGGATTGGGGATAGTTGTGCAAGATGATTTGGGTCATGTGCGTCACGTCCGAGTTGGCTGCTGTCCGGTTGAACCACCTGCTACACCCTTTCCGCGCAAGAGGCGACCGCGCGCACTTAAACGCACGCTTTGTGACGCGGCGAACCGTCGCTTTGATGTTGAGAATTGGCGCACCGATCTATCTTCCGAAGTGAAATGACGCGGCCCTGACGGGCCACACGGACACATCAAACGCTAAAATCGGACGCTTGAATGATGACTTTTTTGAAGCTAGCCCTCTCCTCCCTCGCTTTGATCAGCGCCGCCAGCGCCGCCGCTGCGCACGTAAACTGGTTTGTTGAGCCTGGCGCGGAAGTTCTGCCAAATTACAGCCTGCGCGACCCGATCTTTCTTTTGTGGGCATGTGTTGCGGTGGCACTCGTGGGCATGTCTATCTGGCTGGACGGCAAGTTACCGACACTGCGCGTCGCAAACTCCCCCATGCGCCATGATTTCATGGAAATCCTGCGCGTTCTGACGGGCATGAGCTTTCTGTTGACAGCCTATGAAGGTGCGCTGGTGGCGCCCCACAACCTGGCGGATGGTGGGCTTGGCCTGACGCTGCTGTTCCTGCAGGCGCTGATCGGCATCATGCTGATTGCAAACCGCTGGGTGAAATACGCCGCCGTTCTGATGGGTGTGCTCTTTGCTGGTGTTATCTTCAAATTTGGACTGATGAGCGCGCTCGAATACGCCATAGTGCCGGGCATCGCGATGTTCCTGTTTTTCAACGCCATCGACAATCCTGCCCTGCGCGATCGTTTGAAACCCTATTCGGTCGACGCTCTGCGCATCTGGACAGGCGTGTCGCTGGTGACGCTGGCCATCGGGGAAAAGCTGGCGCCGTCTGCGCTGGGGCAGGTGTTTGTTGCCACCTACCAGTGGAATTTCATGGAGATGCTGGGCGTCGGAATTTTCGATGATCGCATGTTCGTGCTGGCCGCCGGTATGGTCGAATTGGCCATCGGCATGTGCCTGATCCTTGGCACTACCGTACGACTCGCGGTGCTGACCTTGTCGGCAATGATGGCGCTTTCGAACATTGTTTTTATCCTGCAAGACGACAAGGAGGCCGCATTGGTGGAATTCATCGGTCATATGCCGATCATTGGTGTTGCGCTTGTCCTGTTGCTTTTGGGCTACGGACAGCGGTTGAAAATCACGGATTATCTGCCTGAAGTTCTGTCAGGCACCAAGCAAGGAACAACCACAATACGGGAGCAATCATGACCCAACCTGTCCTGATCATGGGTGCGACTTCCGGTATCGGCGCGAAAGCGGTGGAAGAAGCGCTGGCGCGGGGTATGCCAGTGCGCGCCTTTGCACGCAGCGCTGACACTTTGGACGCCCGCGACGGGTTGGAGGCATGGAAAGGGGATGCTCTGTCGGTGGACGATGTGCGCGCGGCGCTTTCCGGTGTGCGCGCAGTCGTCTATGCGCTGGGTATCAAGGAACGGTTGGCCATGCTGTGGGAGGAGGAGACGCTGTTTTCGCAATCCACACGTATCTTGATCGACGCGATGGAGGACCTAGGACCGAAGCGGTTGGTGGTGGTTACAGGTTTTGGCGCGGGCCGGTCGCGCAAGGCGATGAGCAAGCTGGAAAGTATCGGCCACAAGGCTTTTCTGGGTCGTCCCTATGCAGACAAGGACCGGCAGGAGAAGATGATCCTCGCCAGTGATCTGGATTGGACGATTGCCCGGCCCGTGATCCTGACGAACAACACCAAAAGCGGAAACATCAGCGTGCTGCGCGATCCATCGACTTGGAAGAATGGGCTCATTTCACGCGCTGACACTGCAGCTTACCTGATCGATGCGGTGGAGCAGGATCTGGATATCGGTGCTGATGTGGTCTTGCGCCGGTGAGGCTCCCGCTTGGTAATCTGGATGACGCCAGAGAGGAGGCTGTTCAGCGCTACCTGCATCTGACCAAAGAGGTTATGCCCACTTTGGCAAGAGAGGCCGCGCGGCACTGGCCCGTCGTCAATGACCATTGCTTTCAGCGCATCGTGCTCGATGCCATTTCGGGTGAGGTCTGGTATGATCACATTTCGCGTCCGGCCTACCGGAACATGACCACGGATCAGGCAGAAAGGGCGGTCAAGCTCTGCGAGGATATTATTGCGGGCGACGTCGATATTGTGGCGCTCAATCGGCAATCGCTGAGTTTTCGCGGGAAGTTGACGACTCCCTGACCCCCCGCGTCAATTCTGCCCTAGCGCAATCCAGATACTGCCCTAACTCCCAAGGTTCATGACAACGCAAGACCACATCGATCGGATCTGGACGCTGATCCGCGGGGCGATGACGCCCGAACCTGGGTTAGGCCGTATCGCGCTGGCCCTGTCCTTTGGGCTTGTCGTGCATGTCATCTTTGCCGTGGCCGTGATCGCCATGGTTGTCGCGATGTTTTTCGGAATGAGCGAAAGCTGGGGAGCGGTTCCGTACCCGTACGCCATGGTGGTCAACGCGTTGCTGGTTCTGCAGTTTCCTGTCGCCCATTCTGTACTGCTCAGCGGTCCGGGTATGCGGCTGTTGTCTCGACTGGTGCCTGGCCCCCATGGCGGCACGCTCAGCACCACGACTTTCGCCATAATCGCCTCGTTGCAGCTCTTGTTGCTTTTTGCCTTCTGGACCCCGTCAGGGATCGTCTGGTGGCGCGCCGAAGGATGGGCGTTCTGGGCGCTCTGCGGGGCTTACGGCGCATCTTGGCTTTTGCTGATGAAGGCAAGCTGGGATGCGGGGGCAGAGGTGCAGGCGGGCGCGCTGGGTTGGATGACGCTTATGAAGAATTCCAAGCTGCGATTCCCGGATATGCCGACGGGCGGGCTTTTTCGCGTGATCCGTCAGCCCATCTACCTGTCTTTCACGCTGACACTGTGGACAGTGCCGGTCTGGACGCCAGATCAACTGGCGCTGGCAGTGGTGCTGACGACCTATTGCCTTGCCGCACCAAAATTGAAAGAGCGACGGTTCGCTCGGCGCTATGGACAAAGGTTCCGAGAGTATCAGCGCGATGTGCCCTATATGGTGCCCGGGCTGAACCGAGAGAGGCATGATGAAGCGCAAACGCAATGACCTGACCATCTATGACGATGTGGCTGACCAGTGGTGGTCGGATGACATCAAATGGGTGCGCACGCTGAAGGCCATGGTGCCAGGGCGGCTTGCGTTCTTTAACCAGTACGGCGCATGGGCCGGGGAGCGTGTGCTGGACCTGGGCTGTGCCGGTGGGTTTATGGCCGAGACGCTGCACGAGATGGGCGCAGAGGTGACGGGGATCGACCCTGCTGAGCAGGCGATCCGTGCTGCAAGTCTTCACGCGATCCACGCAGGCTACGGTATCCAGTACGATGTGGGCGTAGGCGAGGCGCTGCCTTACGAGGATGCCAGTTTTGATGCGGTGGTCTGTGTCGACGTGCTCGAACATGTCTCGGACCTCGATCAGGTTCTGCGGGAGGTGCATCGCGTGTTGGTGCCGGGCGGGCGGTTCTTTTTTGATACGATCAATCGCAACATCATTTCGCGTCTGGCCGTGATCACCGTGGCCGAAGACGTGTTGCGGCTTCTGCCCAAAGGCACGCACGACCCGTCGATGTTCATCAAACCTGCTGAGCTTGAGGTCGCAATGGAACGCGCGGGGTTCATACCGGGGCCGACTACGGGCCTTGGTCCTACCGGCATCAACAAACAGTTGGATTTCAAGTTCGGGCCGCTGCCTTTGCGGACGGTGATCTACATGGGCGTGGCGGACAAAAGGAGTGACGACGTATGATCGAGTTTGCGCTTTTGGTGACGGCGCTGATGTTTGGCGGCACGGTGCTTTATGCATTCGGCTTCGCGGCCTTTGTTTTCAAGGCGTTACCTGCCGAAATGGCGGGGCCGTTGATCCGCCGCGCCTTTCCGCATTTCTATCTTTTCGTGATTGGCACGTCGACCTTGGCGGCCGCCTTTATGACCTTCTTTGATCCGACAAGTGCGGGCATTTTAGCGGCGATCGCAGCGTCAGGGATTTTTGCCCGGCAGGTCCTGATGCCCGCGATCAACCGCGCGACAGACGCAGGGGAGAAGGCACGGTTCAAGCTGTTGCACGGCTTTTCAGTCGTGATCACGCTTGTCCATATTGCAGCGGCGGCTGTGGTGATTGTGGGTGTCGCGGGCCAGATCTAGGCCCAAGAAATCAACGTCGGTATCACGTCGGTATCACGTCGGTAT
>CAYMEC010000008.1:0-38019 GCA_964389425.1 uncultured Roseovarius sp. | reverse complement strand
ACGTCGGTATCACGTCGGTATCACGTCGGTATTGCGTCGGTGCCACGTTGGTGTCCGAGCCATCGCGGATAAGACGTAGGGCGGGGTTCACCCCGCCACCACGCTTGGGGAAAATCATCAGAGCAGACTGTCCGGCATTTTCTGTTCGGCTGCTGTATTCGCCCGGCGGAACACGAAGGTCACGCAGGTCGACACGATCACGATGAACAGCGAGTAGAGCGCGGGCACCGCCATGATCGCCTGTTGCTGATCGGGCGGGAAGCTGAACACGACGATCGCAATAGCCAGTGGGCCGTTCTGAATGCCGGTCTCCAACGCAACCGTGCGGGCATTGCGCGGATGCAGGCGAAGGGATTTTGCGAAGAAGTAGCCAATCGTGATCCCGACAAGTCCCAATCCAATCGCCGCCGCGTAGGTCGCAGGCGTGGTGTTGAGCAGGAATTGCCAGTTCTGCGGCACCCATGTCACCGCGATGAACACGATGAACACCACGCCGAGGATGGACCCAAAAAACTCGATCGTCGCGCCCACATTGGCATTGAGGCGCCGGATCCCCATGCCGATTGCTACGGGCACCAGCAGTACGAAGAGCACTTTAACGATATCCTCGCGCGGAATCTCGATGTCCAAGGCGGCGGCATAGAGTGTCAGGATCAGCGGGATCAGGATCACGCCGGAGACGGTAGAGGTGACCGTCATCAGAACGCTAAGCGCCAGATTGCCCTTGGAGAAATACGTAAAAATGTTCGAGGTTGTCCCGCCCGGCATACAGGCCATAAGCAGGATGCCAAGCGCGATGGTTTCGGGCACCACCAGAAACAGCGCCAGAACGAAGCCCAGCAATGGCATGATCCCGTACTGGCTGAGCACGCCGATCATCAGGCCGTAAGGCCGGCGCAAGGCAAGGTAGAAATCGCGCGGGGTCAGCGAGGCACCCATGCCAAGCATGATCACGGCCACCATCAGGCCCAGCATGGTCTGTGTAAATTCATCAACCATGTCAGGTTACTCCGCTGCGATCTGCGCCATCTCTTGCGAGCGCAGGTCTTTTCTGAGGATTTTGCCCACGTTGGATTTGGGCAGTTCGTCCCGGAACTCCACTCGTTTGGGCACTTTGTAGCTGGTCAGGTGGTCTTTGCAGAAATGGCGCACCTCGTCTTGGGTCAGCGTCTTGTCTGCGGCCACGATGAAGGCTTTGACGGCCTCTCCGGTGCTGTCATCGGGTACGCCAATAACGGCCACTTCCAACACGCCGGGATGGGTCGCGATCACGTCTTCCACATCGTTGGGGTAGACGTTGAAGCCGGACACAACGACCATGTCTTTCTTGCGGTCGACGATGCGGATGTAGCCGTCTTCCTCCATCACGCCGATATCGCCGGTGAGAAACCATTCGCCGACCATGACCTTTGCGGTCTCTTCCGGCTTTTTCCAGTAGCCCTTCATGATCTGCGGGCCTCGGGCGCCGATCTCTCCGACTTCGCCGATGGGCAGCGGGTTGCCTTCGTCATCAAACACGGCCACGTCCGTGGATGGTACGGGAATGCCGATGGTGCCTTCGCGCGCCTTGCCGACGGGTTCAAAGGTCAGCACGGGGGAGGTTTCCGTCAGGCCATAGCCTTGCAGCACGTCGCAGCCTGTGACCTCGCGCCAGCGCTGGGCCACGGCCCCTTGCAACGCCATGCCACCCGCACCGGCAAACTTCATGTGCTTGGGCGGGGAATGTCGGAACCAGACTTCGTTGTTGAGGCCGTTGAACAGCGTGTTCACGCCGCTCATCCAGGTGATCTTGTAGTTCTCGAACGACCGCTTGAGATTCGACAGGGGACGCGGGTTCGGGATCAGGATGTTGCGCGCGCCCAGCCAGTAGAAGGACAGCATGTTCACGGTAAAGGCGAAGATGTGGTAGAGGGGCAGGGCCGTCAGGATCACCTCTTCCCCCTTCTTCATGTCCCCGGCGAGCAGTTCCATCGCCTGTTCCATGTTCATGATCAGGTTGCCATGGGTCAGCATCGCGCCCTTGGCCACGCCCGTGGTGCCGCCGGTGTATTGCAGCACCGCAATGTCATCGAGCGTGATGTTCTGGTGGTACTGATCAGCCTCGATATGGCCTTTCTTGATATGCTCGCGGCCTGCATGAAGGGCGGCGGGCAGGCGGATATGGGGCACCTCGATCTTGGGTAGCGCCTTGTCCCAATACTTCTGCACCAGACCAACGATGCCGCGAGGCATGGAGGGGAAGAACTCTGCCACGCGGGTCACAATGATATTGGGGATGGGGTGGCCACGGGTGGCCTCAAGGACCTTGTCGGCGAACATGTCGATGGTGATCAGCGCGTGCGGTTCTGAATCTTCGAACTGCTTTGCCATCTCCTCCGAGGTGTACATGGGGTTCACGTTGACCAGCACGCACCCCGCCTTGAGGATGCCGAACGCGGCAATGGGAAAACCAAGGCAGTTGGGCAGCTGCACCGCAACCCGGTCCCCTTCGGCCAGGCCCGCGATATCGCGCAGGTAGACGGCCATCGCATCCGACATCTCATCAACCTGTTTGAAGGTCAGGGTGCCGTTCATCCCGTTGGGCAGCACCGTGGTGAAGGCTTTGGCCTTGCCATAGGTGTCCGCCACACTGCGGATCATGTCGGGGATGTTGCGGTATGTGGCCTGGTCCAGCACGGGCCGTACATTGGCACCGTAAAATGCTTGCCATGGTCGATCTTCATCTACCATTGTCGTGTCCCTCCTCCAAATGTCCCGACGGGGATTATCGGATTCTTTACGCAAGGAAAACGTGCAACCGATGTGACGCAGCGGCACAATGCCGTGTGTTGTCCGCGCCTGCGACGCCTGTTTGCGAAACTTTCGTGAATTGTCAGGCAATTGTGTGCAAGCTGGCTTCGTGCCAGTCTTTGAACAAACGATGTGAAAGGACACGCCATGCGCCCCGTGACACTTGCCGCTACGCAAATGGCGTGTAGCTGGGATATCGATGACAACATCGCCCGGGCGGAAGGCCTTGTGCGCAAAGCGGCTGACGCCGGTGCGCAGGTGATCCTGCTGCAAGAGCTGTTTGAGACACCGTATTTCTGCATCACGCAGGATTACGACCATCTGCACATCGCCAAGAGCGCCGAAGACAGCCGCGTCACCTCTCATTTCGGGGCCTTGGCCCGGGAATTGGGCGTTGTGCTGCCTGTCTCGTTCTTTGAGGCGGCTGGCACGGCGCGGTTCAATTCGCTGGCGACGTTTGACGCCGACGGCAGCCACCTTTTCACCTATCGCAAAAGCCATATCCCGCAGTTCCCGGGTTATGAGGAGAAGTTCTATTTCTCCCCCGGCGATACCGGATTCCAGGTGGTGGACACACGATTTGGCAAACTGGGTTGCGGTATATGCTGGGATCAGTGGTTTCCGGAGGCCTCCCGCGCCATGGCGCTGAAGGGGGCAGAAGTGCTGCTGTTCCCCACGGCGATCGGGTCGGAACCGGCCGTGCCGGATCTGGACAGCGCCGGTCACTGGAGGCGCACGATGCAGGGCCACGCGGCGGCCAATATCATGCCACTGATCGCTTCGAACCGCGTGGGTCATGAAGCAACCGGCAATGTGGCGATGGATTTTTACGGCACGTCTTTCATCACGGGCTACACCGGCGAAATTCTGGCCGAGGCCGACCGCGAGGAAGAAACCGTGCTGACCGCGACCGTCGATCTGGATGAAGCTGAGACGTACCGGGTGAATTGGGGTGTCTTTCGAGATCGTCGTCCGGATCTCTACGGCGCCATTGCCTCGCTCGATGGGCAGACCGCATAAGCACCGGATCAAAAAAAACGTGATCCCCCTGTTCATCCGCCCGATTTCCGACTATTTCTGTCGTGTTAGGTGCTGAATCACGGCGGCACGTCGCAGCGGTTTGATCCATGAGCGCATTGTTGAAACTGCCTGTTCAGAATGATCGTCCGGAACCTCAGGTTCCGGTCACTATGTGGCCTTTGCTGAACAGGATTCGCTTTTTCGCCACCACCTGCCGTGCCTCTGCTTTTCTGGACATATACGCGGCCTGCGCCGTGCTGGACCCGAACGAGGCGCGCGCGGAAGAAGCTCAAATCAAGACGCTCCTGCGGGTGATGGGGCAGGCGCTGGGTCAGGACGCGGTGTTTTTGCGTCCTGGGGCGCAGACAACGAGCTTTGATGAACGCTGGTTGATCGCCGCGGTGTCGGCGAAAGCCGCGGGTGACGAAGACAGTTTCGCATTCCTCGTCTGCCGCCGCGTAGACCCTTCAAAACGCAGGGTTTTCAGTTTTCTGTTGTCTGGGCTTGCGTCATTGCTGACAGATTGAGTCAGTAACTTAGCATCCGAAATCAGGTATTTATGCGTGTTCCGGTTGAAATGCGCAGGGTCTCCCGCTATCTGTTTCACGAACTTAGAACTAATCTAAACTAGCGAACGCAACCATAGCTCGTAAGGAGACAGCCATGACACAAACAGCCCAATCGCTGGCCGCCGACGCGCAGACTGAAATCGTCGAGGCGCTGAATCAATCCGTTGCCGAAACGGTTGTCACCACGATGCTGGCGCAGAACTTTCATTGGAATGTGACGGGCATGGCCTTCGGTCCGCTGCATGCGTTGTTTCAGGAAATCTACGAAGATCACTTTGTGGCGCAGGATGATCTGGCCGAGCGCGTGAAGGCGCTTGGCGGGCATGCCAATGGCAAATTGTCGGACATGGTCGCGATGTCAAAGGTGAACGAACATGATGGTCATGCCTCTGCCGAGGAGATGATCAAAGCGCTTGCCGAGGCACAGCGCACTGTCGCAGCGACCCTGACGGCAGCGGCGGCTGTGGCCAGCAGTCACGGTGATCTGCTGACCGAGGATTTGTGCATCGGACGCGGCCAAACGCATGAAAAGTTCGCTTGGTTGCTGAGTGCCCATCTGGACTGATCCGCGTCGGAAATTGCAAAGCGCCCCGGACCATTCCGGGGCGTTTTTTTCATGCGGCCTGTTCGGCGCGGGACAGCGCGCGAACAACACGGCGCGCCAGCCAGTAGATGCCAAGCGCAAGGAAGATAGAGACGTATCCGTCAATCGCGTAGTGCCAGCCCAGTTGCACCGAGCCTACAAGGATCACGCCGGCGAATGCGGTCATGACCCAGCCCCAGACACGGCTGACGGAGAAAGCGTAAAGCGTCATCATCACGGTACTGGCGACATGCATGCTGGGCATTGCTGAGATGCCTTTGACCGGCCCGTCATTCATGTAGCCATCGATCAGCATTTCTTGCAGGGGCAGGGCCCAGACAGGGCTGACGTCATTGAAGGCATAAAGCTCATCCATCAGCGGGCGGAAATCGGTGCCATAGCCCATGGTCTCATAGTAAACGGGGCCGACGGAGGAGAAGACGGTGGCAAGGATGTTGCCACCTACGATCCAGGAGGTCACATCGGCCAGCAGGTATGTGCGGTGTTTGTCGTGGCGGGAGACGTTGAAGCAAGCCACGAAGATCAGGAAGTAGGCCAGCATCAGCCAAAGGTGATAGGCCGCATTGATTGCGGTGGTGATCTGCGGCGTGCCGGTGAGCGGCCAGATGATCCGCCACGGATCCTGCCCGAAATGAAGCGCGCGATCCCAGATCGCAAAGGTCTCATCCCATGCGAAGGGATGGATCACCGGGATCAGATCCTTGGCCACGGTGAAGGAGCCTGCGAAAAGGCTCATGGTGACAAAGGCAATCGCGCCACAGAAGATGCGATCCCGGTCGAACACAATACTTTTGAGATCAGCCACGAAGTATTGGATCGGCTTCTTGGGCCGCACTTTCACGGCGACCCATCCGAGCCGCCAGAGGAAGAGGATGACCAGAAAGACCGGCACCTGAACCTTCAGAAGAGAGATGAGCGTGGTGGCCGTGCCCGACCCGAAATCGCGTCCGAGCATCAGGCAAATGGCGTAAACAGCGATGAAGTGCAGCCCCACAAGCGCCATCAGCGCCCGATTGCGCCACATCGCGGGAAGAATGGCGGAACGTCTGTCCGCTATGTCGGCTTGCATCACCATGGCCTGCCCCTCATGCCTGCTCTTTTTTGGGGTCAATGCCAGAGGAAATGGGCCTGCGCCGGGTCGAAATGTGGCGTTTTTGGGGCAGGTTTGGTGCTTGCGCTGCGGCAAAGATGTGGGGATGTCAGGCCCAGATGTCCCCGATAGTGAAGCCCTCTGGGAACGGGTCGGTCGGGTCCAGCATGTATTGGCTGGTGCCGTAGATCCATGCCTGACCTGATAAGCTGGGCACGATGGCAGGGCGGCCGCCCACCTCTGTCACCTCCTCGATCCGACCGGTGAAGGTGGTGCCCAGCGGGCCTGCGTTGACGTAGTCATCGCCCACATCCAGTAGCCCGCGCGCGTGTAGCACGGCCATCTTCGCGCAGGTTCCCGTGCCGCAAGGGCAACGATCCAGTGCGCCGGGGATGGCATCAGGGCGGGCGGGGTCATAGCCACCCGATGATACGGTGATTGCGCCGCGACCATGGGTGCCAGCTAGCGTGTCAGACGCGGCAGGTGCGCCCCAAAGGTTGGTGATGGTAGGCCCCGTGATGGCGGGGTTTTCGGGATGTGTCACGGGAAGCTGATCTTGCGCCGCGGCCAGAATGCGTTCGGACACACGCACGACCTGCGCGCCGTTGTCGGCATCAAGGCGGATGCCAAGATCATCGGCATTGGCCATCACGAAGACCATCCCGCCCCAGGCGATGTCGACCTTGATTATGCCCAACCCGTCCACGATCAAATCCGCGTCCAGTTTCATCACGAAGGCGGGGACGTTTCGCAGATACACGCGCGTGACCTTGCCCGCCGCGCAATCCGCCCGCACCTGAATCAGTCCGGCGGGGCTTTCCACGACCAGTTCTGTTACGGGTTCCTGCATTGGGACAATGCCGGTCTCCAGCAGCACGGTTGCCACGCACATGGCGTTGGAGCCCGACATCGGCGGGTATTCGGTTTGCTCCATGATGATGAAGCCGGCATCGGCGCGCGGGTCGCAGGGCGGCACGATCAGGTTGGCGCACAGCCCGGGGTAGCCACGCGGTTCCCTCAGGATCAGTTTGCGGATGTGGTCGGCGTTGGCCTCCATCCATTGCATCTTTTCGAAAACGGAGGCACCGGGGATGTCCGGCAGACCGCCGGTGATGACCCGTCCCGGCTCGCCTTCGGCGTGCACTTCCACGGCGTTGAGGAGCATCGTGCTGCGCATGGGTCTAGTCCTCGTCTTTCAAGCCTGCGCCTGCGCCGGACAGCTTGCTGGCATCGGTTTCAGGCGCATAGGTGCGCGCGGCAAGGCGGGTGAGCGTGGCGAGGTCTTGGGTGGTTATCATGGCGCGCGTGGTTTTCTCGGATGGCCTGCGAGCGGTGTTTCTTGCCGGTTCCAATAAGACCAAATTGGCCAATTGCAGGAGCGGATCAAGACTGCGGGATACATCATCCAATATGGTGGCCCTACGGTTTTCGATATGCGGCATGATCAGAATGGGCCAAGCGAGTTTATGCAGATACCGTACCGCCGCATCTGGCCCCATGTCGCTGAGCAACGCACCGCAGATCAAAGGGCACAGCGTGCCATTGGTGGACCAGTCCTGCAGGTTGGGATCATCAGGGCCCAACGGTGTTTTCACAGTGTCGAGATATCCCGCTAAAGCTGCCGTCCCCGGCAGGCCATGTTGGCACAGCCAGCGCGCGGTTTTTCCGGCCTCGTCGGCCATGCCCCAGCTGAACCCGGCCCCGCGCGCCGCCTTGCGGCAGAGCGCTTCGACCTCCCCTAGGGAATAGGTCACTCGGCGGCCTCAGGCAGGGGCGGCAGGGCCCAGTCATCCGTGTCGCGGGCCAGGTCATCCGGGAAGGGCGCGTGCTGGAACATGGTGATGCGCACCCAGCGGTCGGATCGGGGATCGAATTCGGACGCGCCAAAGAAGCTGAGCTTCATGCGCAGCATGTCGATGGGCAGCATGGCGGCATCAATCGTGTTGTCGCGGATTTCCGAGTAGGGCAACCGGGCCGCAATCTGCGCGCGGCGCGCCATGTGGCGGTGTTCCGGATGGCGCAGAAGGAAAGCGGCCAGGGGTTCATCAGTCATCAGATCCGCATGGAGCCGCGCCGCATCACGCCCGGGGCAGAGGGGTTGTTCATAGGGCGCGAGCGGCTCCTCGAACCGTTCGCCCAACCGAGGCTCCAGCTTGTTTTCCGAGACATACCAGACCCGGGCCTGAGCGTCTTGCGCCGCCCAATCTATGGCGAGTGCCCAATCATAGACGTCCTGAAGGACGCCGCGCAGGGTGGTGGTGGTCATGGTCCCGTCAATGCGCCAGGTCTCCGTTTCGTCGGCGGCCATGTCAGCACAGAGATCATCGATCAAGGCGCCATGCGGTTCGAACAGCAGGGAGACCAACATCTCCTGACCTTCGATGCTCAGGGCCTCTTCGCCCCAAAGGTAAAGAGCATTCCACGAACCCGGCTCGACCAGATCGATGGTTTCCAGATGCGCGCAAAGGCAGTCCATGTCTGTGCGAAGGGCTTCCAGCTTGGCGATCTGGAGCGGATGGGCGGACTGCCACCCGTAGGCATGCAGGCGGGCGCGGGCGCACGCGGTGCGGAATGTTTCGACCTCAGAGAGTGAGACCACCTGCAAAGAGCGGACACGGGCCAGCGCCGCTTCGCGCGCGGCGATCCATGCGTGCAAGAGCGCAGGGTGCGTGACAAGAAACGGTGCCATGCCCAGCCCCGTGGAATTGCCGATGCCGAAGCGGCGGCGCATTTGCGGATCCAGTTTGACGGCGGTTTCAGGGGCTTTTGCACGGGCCATGTGTTCGACGAGGTCCATCACGAAGGTGCGGATCAGGTAGACTGTCAGCATCTCCACCTGAAACGGCGCGTGGCATTCGGGCCTGTCCGAGATCACCTCGCGGTCCGCCGCGCCGAACTTGCCGGAGCCGTAAACGGCGGTGGTGCGCATCAGATAGCCCACCTCATCCACCAGTGTGGCGTCGGGTTGTTGTCCTGCGGCCAGCCGTTCCACCACATGATCCCACAGGCGGACAGACCGATTTGCGCGGCTGAGCGTCAGCTCTGATCCGCTGATGCGGCCTTCCTCTTGCAACGGCACGTTGGCGCGCAGCCTTTCGACATCGGCCTCTTCCGGCACACCGTCGAAGAGCGCGAAAGTTGCATCCCAAGCCGTGGCAATGACGCGGTCGGATCGGGACTCGGGCGGCAAATCATGCGCGAAGGCGATCAGCGAATAGCTCCGCTCTGGACCGTGAGCCGTGTAGACCGCATGGCCCACGCCCCGCGCATCGATGTCAAAGGAACGGGTTTCAAAACGCCAGTTCTCTTGCGCCAAGCGGCGCAGCAATTGACGCATGAAGGACAGGCGCGATTGGTGAAAAGACCCCATGCGGGCCAGCTTCATCACCTTGTCAGGGGACCGGAGGGAAACGCGCGTCGTCATGAGGCAGGACCGAAATTGGCATCGTAGAAGGCCAGCCAGTTGTCGCCCATCAGCCCTGCGACGTCCGCATCGTCAAACCCGATGGCGCGCAGACCGGCCTCGATCTTGCCGAAATCCCGGTTGTCGCGGAACCACTGGGGCTGGGGCGGAAAACCAGGGGCGGCGGCGCTGCCTTCGCCATAATCAATCTCTTTGCTCCACCGTCCCACGCGCATCCACTCCACCACGCTGTCGGGCTGATCTTGGCACAGGTCAGAGCCAATCCCAAAGTGTTCTGCGCCAAACATCTCTGCCGCGCGCGCAATCATTTCGCAAAAGCCTTCCACAGAGCAATCCGTGCCGCCCTTGAGGTGATGAGGATAGATCGAAAACCCCATCATGCCGCCATTTTCCACCACCGCGCGCACCACATCATCGCGTTTGTTGCGCTTGGCGGGGTGCCAAGCGTGCAGGTTGGCGTGCGTGATGGTAATGGGGCGTTCGGAAATCTCGGCGGCCTCGATGGTCGACCGATCCGCCGAATGGCTCATATCGACAACAAGCCCCACGCGGTTCATTTCCTTGATTACCTGTCGGCCCATGCGGGTGATGCCGGGATCCTCGGCCTCGTAACAGCCCGTGGCCAACAGGGATTGGTTGTTATAGCTCAGTTGCATGAACCGCGCGCCGAGGCTGTGGGTGATTTCCACCAACCCGACATCATCCTCAATAGGGGAGGGGTTCTGGAAGCCGAAGAAGATCGCCGTGCGGCCTGTTTCGCGGGCCAGACGGACATCATCGCCCGTTTTCCCATGAAAAATCAGGTCGGGGAAGCGTTCGAACCAACGGTTCCAGGCTTCAATATTCAGCACGGTTTCGCGGAAATTTTCATGATAGGCGATGGTCGCGTGGACCGCATCAACCCCGCCTTCACGCATCTGGCGAAAGATCTTTTCCGACCAGTTGGCGTATTGGAGGTTGTCGATGCGGTACGTCACTTTGGCTCTCCGGCGGCGATATAGGCCGTTTTCACCGTGGTGTAGAATTCGCGGGCATATGTGCCCTGTTCGCGTGGCCCGTAAGAGCTTTGACCCCGACCACCGAAGGGGACGTGGTAATCGGTGCCCGCGGTGGGCAGGTTGACCGTAACCACGCCCGTTTCCGCGTTGCGCCGGAAATGCGTGGCGCGGGCCAGATCGCGGGTGACGATGCCGGAGGTGAGGCCAAATTCGGTGTCATTCACCACGGCCAGTGCCTCATCATAGCTGCCCACTTTGATGACAGAAGTGAGCGGCGCGAACATTTCTTTACGGTTGATGCGCATGGCGTTGGTGGTGTTCAGAAACACGCCAGGGGACATGTAGTACCCGTCTGTGTCCATCTCCAGCCGCGCGCCGCCGCAGGCAAGCTCTGCCCCCTCGGACCGGCCCAGATCCACATAGGCGAGGTTTTCATCCAGTTGTTGTTGGCTCACCACTGGACCCATTTGCGTGCCCTCAGCCAGTGCGTGGCCCACTTTCATCGCTTCGGCACCGGCAACCAGCTTTTCGACAAACGCATCATGCACCGCTTCATGCACGATTAACCGCGAGGAGGCCGTGCATTTCTGCCCTGTGCCGCCGAACGCGCCGCCAAGGGCCACGGCGACAGCGATGTCCAGATCACCATCCTCCATCACTGCCAATGCGTTTTTGGACCCCATTTCCATCTGCAATTTCGTGAAATTGCCCACGGCGGCTTGTGCGATGCCTTGGCCCACTGGCACTGAGCCGGTGAAGGAGATCGCGTTGATCCTGGGGCTTTCCACCAGCGCTTGACCCACAGTGCTGCCTGCGCCCATCACAAGGTTGAAAAGCCCCGCCGGGATATCCTGGCGCGAGATGATTTCGGTCAGTGCGACGGCAGAGGCGGGGGTGATGTTGGCGGGCTTCCAGATCACCGCGTTGCCGAAGGCCAAAGCCGGGGCGACTTTCCAACTGGCGGTGGCGGTGGGGAAGTTCCACGGGCTGATGATCGCGACGGTGCCCACCGGCTCGCGCCGCACATCCACTTCGATCCCGGGGCGCACGCTGTCTGCGTTTTCGCCCAACTGACGCAAGGTTTCATGGGCGTAGTAGGTAAAGAACTGGCCCGCGCGGTAGATTTCGCCTTTGCCTTCGGCCAGCGGCTTGCCCTCTTCACGGCTCAGCAGCGTGCCCAGCTCTTCGGCGCGGGCCATCATTTCGGTGCCGATGGCCATCAAGACGGCTTGTTTGCGTTCAATTCCGAAGGCGGCCCATTCCGCCTGTGCTGCACGGGCGCTCGCAATCGCGTCATGAAGTTGCGCCGTCGCCGCCTGCGCATAGTGGCCCACAACATCGCTCAAATCCGAAGGGTTGCGGTTCTCGATCGTGCCGTCGCCTGAGACCCATTCGCCTGCGATGTAGTTCTTTTGAATGTCTGCCATTGTGCCTTGTCCCATTCCGTGCGGCGTGACTAGGCCACGGCGTCAATTTCAGGTCAAACGCAAACTTCTTAAATGAATTTCAGAAATCCTGAATCTTTGCATCCAAAATTGCAGCAACCATCGCTTTCGTGGCCGGAGTTTGCCGATTGGGTTCGGGTGTGAACAGAAAAACCTCGCGACTGGCGGGCGTGGTTTTGAGCGGGACAAAGGCCAGGCCCTCACTGTGCGGCAGCATGGCGAGGCGCGGCAAAATGGTCAGCCCAGCACCGGCCCTCACAAGGTTAAGGATGGATCCGGTGTTGTGTACGGTCAGTGTCGCGCCTTCGAGGATTGGTGCGAACGCCGCATCCTGAATTTTCGGGCTGAGACCATGGGCAATGAAGGGCTGATCGCAAAGGGCGTCCCATGTCAGTTGCTTGCGCCGAGCAAGGGGGTGACCCGCCGGGCAGATCACACCGAACTGATCGGACAGCAGTTTGTGCCGTTGAAAGCCTGCGACAGGTCCCACGCTGGCCAGACCGATATCGGCCCGTTCATTGCGCAGATCCTCTTCCACGGTGAGCGAACTCGCATCGCGCAGGTCTATGCGGATCTCAGGATAGCGCGCCATGAAATCGGTCAGGATGGGTGGCAGAACCACTTGCACGACGGAGGGCGTTGCAACAATGCGCACATGCCCCTGTTCAGCGCGTGCCAGCCCTTCGATCGCGGCCACCGTCCGATCAAAATGCAGGAGTTCGCGGGTTGCTTCCTGCCGGATAAGCTGTCCCAAGGGCGTCAGATGGGATTTGCGTCCGGTTTCGAACAGGGGTGCGCCGATATGATCTTCAAACTGCCGCAGCATCATGGACACCGCAGATGGTGTTCGCCCAAGGAGTGTTGCGGCTTCGGCCAGGCTTCCGGTGTCGGCGACAACGCGGTAACAGCGCAGCATTTCAATTTTGATTGCCATTTCAGACAGGCTTCAGTTTTGACAGCTTTTTTGTAGCATTTCTGAATTTGGCCACCGCGCAAGCCAAAAATTGTGTCAGACAGCCTGCACCGCTCCGACAGCGCGCTTCCAGACAGCATAGCGGCTGTCCCGTTCATCCTGTGCCATGCCGGGCTCAAACCGTCGCTCCAACGCCCAGCTTTTGGCGAAGCCGTCCATGTCCGGGTAAACCCCTGCCTGCATGCCAGCGAGCCAGGCCGCGCCCATGGCCGTGGTTTCCAACACTTCCGGCCGGTCCACCTGCGCGCCGATGATGTCTGAGAGGAACTGCATGGTCCAGTCTGACGCGCTCATCCCGCCATCGACGCGGAGCACCTGATCGCCCGAAGAGCCCCAATCGGCCTGCATGGCTTCCATCAGGTCTCGGGTCTGGAAGCCTACGCTTTCCAGCGCCGCGCGGGCCATTTCGGCGGGCCCTGTATTGCGTGTCAGGCCAAAGACCGCGCCGCGGCACTCGGGTTTCCAATAGGGAGCGCCAAGCCCGGTGAAGGCAGGGACCATGGTGACGTTTTGTGTCCTGTCCGCCGCATCGGCCAAATTCTGGGTCTCACCGGCGGACTGAATGATCTTCAATCCGTCGCGCAGCCATTGCACCACGGCGCCTGCGACAAAGATGGAGCCTTCCAGCGCATATGTCGGCTGTCCGTTCAGTTGATAGGCAATCGTGGTGAGCAACCGGTTGGAGGAGGCCACAGGCGCATCGCCGGTGTTCAACAGCGCAAAACAGCCCGTGCCGTAGGTGGATTTCATCATGCCCGGTGCGAAACAGGCTTGCCCCACGGTCGCCGCTTGCTGATCCCCGGCCACGCCAAGGATCGGGATTTCGGCACCAAGCAGGTCCTTGTCGGTCACGCCGAAATCGGCGGCGCAATCCTTGACCTCAGGCAGCATCGACATCGGCACGCCAAGGATGTCGCAAATCTCCGCGCTCCATTGCCCGCGCTTGATGTCATAAAGCAGGGTGCGCGCGGCATTGGTGGCGTCGGTGGCATGGGCGCGGCCCCTTGTCAGCCGCCAAATGAGGTAGCAATCCACCGTTCCAAACAGCAGATCACCGCGTTCTGCGGCTTCCCGCGCGCCGTCCAAATTGTCCAAGATCCAGGCAAGTTTGGTGCCTGAGAAATAGGGGTCAAGCAGCAGGCCTGTCTGCTCGGAGACAAGTGCTTCGTGACCGGCATCGCGCAAGGCCTGACAGGTGTCCGCCGTGCGCCGGTCCTGCCAGACGATCGCGTTATGCACCGCGCGGCCTGTCTTTCGATCCCAAACCACTGTTGTTTCACGCTGGTTGGTGATGCCGATGGCGGCCACGCGGCCCGCTCCTGCCATCGCCTTGGTGCACGTGCTGAGCGTGGTGGTCCAAATCTCCTCCGGGTCGTGTTCGACCCAGCCTGAGTTGGGGAAATACTGGGTGAATTCTTCCTGCGCCATGGCGGTCACGCGCATGTCGGCATCAAAGAGGAGCGCCCGGCTCGACGTGGTGCCCTGATCAATCGCCAGAATATGGGTCAAATTCAACGCCTCCCTCGCCCGTGCGTAACGCCCTGCGGTCCTATCCGCAGTCACGTTTTGCAATGTGCCGCGAAATTCGGGTGCGCTTCAAACAAAAAAACGGCGGCACCTATGGGAGGAAGCGGTGCCGCCGTTTCATTACGTCCAGCCCAAGGGAGGAGGAGAGGGCCTTCGGTTCTGTGCGAGGCGCAAGCCCCGGTATTTAAGGGCGGCGACACTGGGAGGAGGAGTGTGTCGCCGCCGTAACAGACGGAGCCCAAGGGAGGAGGAGAGGGACGCCTGAACTTTATGTCTTGGAGCAGGGTAATATTGGCCCCTTGCATGACCACCAAGATAAGGTGATGCTGCAACTGCACAATGAAAATTTACTCAATGCTGCTATGCAGCAAATGCATATGAAGCAACTGCATGAAATTTGGGCAAAGCATTGCGTTTTCGGTGAATTTTCCGACGCCCCTTGCACCTTGGGAATTTTCTGCCACGTAATGCAGCAGCGATGATCGGAGAAACGGCATGAGTGATACGCGCGACAAGGTTCTGGCCGAATTGGCCAAGCTGGAACTGCCCGACGGCGGTGATCTTGTCTCGCGCGATATGGTGCGGGCGCTTGGCGTTGCGGATGGTCAGGTGCGATTCGTGATTGAAGCGCCAACCCCTGAAATGGCCCGTCAGATGGAACCTTTGCGTGCCGCGGCCGAGCGCGCGGCCTTGTCCGTAGAAGGCGTGGTGAAAGCAACTGTCGCGCTGACCGCCCATGCCCCAGCCGCAAAAGCCCCGCCACCGAAGGGCGAACCGCCCTCGCTCAAAGTGGGGGGGCACCCACAAGGCGGGCAAACTTCAATCCGCCCTTCATCCGTTCGGTCGATCATTGCCGTGGCCTCTGGCAAAGGCGGGGTGGGCAAATCCACGGTGTCTTCGAACCTTGCCGTGGCGCTGGCGCGGCTTGGCCGCAAGACGGGGCTGCTGGACGCAGATATCTATGGCCCCAGCCAGCCGCGCATGATGGGCAAATCCGACCGACCCGCCAGCCCCGATGGCAAGATCATTGAACCGATTCACGCGCATGGCGTGACGTTCATGTCGATTGGCTTGATGCTGGATCCCGACAAGGCGGTGGTTTGGCGCGGGCCAATGCTGATGGGGGCGTTGCAGCAGATGATCTCTCAGGTGAACTGGGGGGATCTGGATGTGTTGATCGTCGACCTGCCCCCCGGGACCGGTGACGTGCAACTCACGCTTTGCCAGCGGGCGCAGCCCACGGGTGCGTTGGTGGTGTCCACCCCGCAGGACGTGGCGCTGATCGATGCGCGCAAGGCGATGGACATGTTCAATACGCTCAAGACACCCATCCTCGGCCTGATTGAAAACATGTCGCTTTTTCATTGCCCGGAATGCGGACATGAGGCGCATATCTTCGGCCATGGTGGTGCCAAGGCTGAGGCGGACAAGATGGGCATTCCGTTTCTTGGCGCACTGCCTATCGACCTCGATACGCGTATCGCGGGCGATGAAGGCACACCGATTGCCGCGCGCGATGGCTATATGGCGGATTTATACGCCCAGATGGCACAGCGCCTGATCATGGGCGGGCTGGCCTGAGTAAGAGATTTTATGCCTCCGGCGGGGATATTTTCAGCCAGAAGAAACACGTTTGTTGGCTTTAAAGAACCGTGACCTCCGTTCCGACCGGCACTTTTTCATAGAGCTGGTTCACATGCTCATTGAGCATCCGGATGCATCCGTTTGACACCGACCGCCCGATGGAGCGCGGCGCCGTCGTGCCATGGATCCGGTAATAGGTGTCCCGGCCGTTCTGGAAGAGGTAAAGGGCCCTTGAGCCAAGCGGATTGCTTGGCCCTCCTGGTTGGCGGTAGGTCTCATCTGCTTCGAATTCGGCGTATTTCCCGGGTTCACGGGCGATCATTTCGTTGGTCGGGCGCCAGTCTGGCCATTTGCGTTTGTAAGCGATGACCGCCGTGCCCTGAAATTCCAGGCCAGCGCGGCCCACGCCGACCCCGTATCGCAGCGCTTCGCCCGGGGCGGTCACGAAATAAAGGAAATGCCCGCGCGGCACCACAACCAGCTTGCCAACCGGATGTTGCTTCGAAATGGCCACCGTTGTGGGCTTGTAGCGCGTCTCAAGCTGGAAGCCGAGTGCAGGTGTTGCCAAGGCTGACATGCTGCCTGCGATGAACAAACGCCGATCAATCATTTCCAGAATCCCCCGATCAATTTTCCCAGGGAGGATAACGCGTTTGCGTCCCGCGCAGAACGCGAAATACGAAAAAGCCTCGAAAATGTGACCGATATGCCGCCGCGACGCCTAATCCGCGCGCTGATCCTGCGCATCACGGAGCGATTCCCGGGTCCTGCGCCACAGAAACCGCATCCCGGCGCGCGGCACCCGCAAAAACGCCCGCGCCACGAGTTGGGGATACTCCGTCTTTCCTGCCAACAGCCGCATATAGTCGCGTTTGAGCGTTTTTGAGGCCTGGAACGTGCTGGCAAAAAACGGCTTCATGCGCGGGGCAAAGACAAGCGGACGAAGAAGGCGGGCGCAGCGCAGGGCTGTACGGATGGGCCGTGTCGCGGGCAAATAGCGCGTGAACGCTGTCGCCGGGGCTCGTGCTGCCACGGCTTGCGCCGCTGCCCGCCCGGCCATGGCCCCGGACTGGATCGCGTAGCCGATGCCCTCGCCGGTGATCGGGTCCACAAAGCCGGCTGCATCCCCGGCCAACAGCACGGGCCCCCGGCCGGGGCGGTTGCGAAAGCCGCCAAAGGGCAGGAAATGCCCCTTCACCTTGGCGTTTTGGCCTGTATGCAGCAGCTCCAGATACTGTGACAGATGTGCTTTCATATCCGTGTTTTCGGCCTGCAAGCCGCCCACACCTATGGTCGTGCTGCGCTGCTTGGGAAAGGACCAGCCATACCCCCAATCGGCAGCCGCGAAATCCACCCGGATCGGGGTGGCGTGATCGGGGTGAGTGCTGTTGTCCTCGATCTCGAGGGCGAAGCCGATTTTATCCGGGTCAAAACTTTCCCCGAACAGCGCTTCTGCTACCCGCGACCGCACGCCATCCGCGCCGATCAGACAGCCAAAGCGGAGGTCCCTGCCATTCGCCAACCTCACCTGGTGCCTGTCCAGATCCAGCGTTGCAATCCTGTGGCCGGAAAGATCCAACGCGCCGTTTTCGATCGCCTGACCGAACAGCATGGCGTCGAGGTCCCAGCGCATGGTCAGGTAGGCCCTCGGCACGTCGCGCATCTCTGCCAGACGTGTCCCATCCATGTAAAATTCGAAAGTGTCACGCGGCTCGAAGAGGTCTTCGTGGATGTCCAGCCCGAACACCTTTTGCAGGTGATCCGCGCAGCGCCCGGTGATCAACCCGCCACAGAGCTTTGCTCGTGGAAACCGTGCCTTGTCGATGATCGCCACACTGGCGCCTTGGTCAAGCGCCGCCACAGCAGCCGCCGATCCCGCAGGGCCTGCGCCGATCACAACGACATCTATGTCAGAACGGTTCGCCATGCGGGCAAAATAGCGCCTGCCCTCGCGCGTGACCAGCGATGGTTACGACTGAGGGCCGCGCCGATCCAGCACGAGGTCGAGAAGGACGGGCAGCAGCGCCACGGCATAAGTGGTTGCAAAGAACACCGCCACGCCGCCGGCCCACCCGATGCCCGCAAGCATCATCGCCAGAAAACCCGCAACAAGTCCGCAAAGGCTTGCGAATATAAAGAGGCATAGGGCCATGGGGAGGTGTCCTTCCATCTTTTTCAGAGCCCCGCCCAATCGGTGATGGGTGTCGGGGCAGGGGTGTCTTTGGGGCGACCGAGCGACATATCCGCCGCTCCGATGTCATCCTGACCCGTATCTTTGGGGGCCGGATCCTTGAGAACATCTGTCTTTTGCGATCGTTGCATGTACGTTTCCTTCCTGCGTGGTGTTCAGATGGAGAGGAAAACGCACGAGCGCCAGTGGTGATCGGGCGCATGTGATGGCGCGTGAGGGGGAAATCACGGCTTGGTGATCATCCCTTGCTTTTCTGGCCTGCGGGCCCGCTATGCGATCAGATCATCGCCCAATCGGTGAACTGGTGCGGCTTGGGTGCTTTGAACCCGGGGTTCCGGCGCGGACCTGTCCAGCGTTGCATGTTTCTCAGTGGCATGACTGCTCTCCTTATGTGGAGAGTGTCCGTGCGAAATGGGTCAGAATTGGCTCGGAGGTGGGGAGATGTGATGCCGATTTGGTGCCGTTTGAACTGCTTTTGCGGCTATATTCAATGCTTGCTTTGCACGATAGGTCAGGCTTTTTCGTTCCAGGCACAGATCAAATCGTGACTTTAGTTTTGCGTCAACGAATAGAAGCCCAAGGGTCCGACACCCTTCTCTGAAACCAGAAACCGGTCGTCGACGCGGTAATAGGTGGCCCCATCAGTCTTAACGGCCGCGAGCGCATCATTCGGAATTTCTATCCATGTTTCGGCAGAGCAATCATCGTTGGCTACGGGAAGGCCAAAGAGAACGGTGTCTTCGGACAAACCAACGGCGAAAATGTCGTGTTTTGCGCCAACGGTTTCGCCGCAAAGCTCCCAATACGCGACTGGTGCGCTTTGCAAAAAGGTTGCGTCAATCGTGATGTAGTCGCCCACGTTTTCGGAAATCAGGCTTGCTAGTTCTGCGTTGCCTACTCCTACATCCAGATTTTCATCATAGGCGTCTGCGAATTCGCCTGAAAACCGCGACGGCCAAATAAAATCCGAAGCCCGGTTCCAAACCTTCTCGAATGTGAAAAACGCTGACGCGAAAAGCACTAGGACCGAAATCAAACTGACGATCGGATGATCTTTGATCGCTTGTATCACTTCAGTATCTCTTTCCTTTTCCAGCGCGAAGAGACGGATTGCTTTGTTATTTGTGGCTTAGGTTCGCCGCATAGAGACACGACTCAACCTACCGCACAAACTTCTTATGCCGGATCCGCTTCGGCTCCAGAGCATCCGGCCCTAGTCGGCGCTTTTTGTCCTCTTCGTAATCTTCGAAATTGCCCTCGAACCACTCCACATGGGCCTCGCCTTCAAACGCAAGGATATGGGTGCAGATGCGGTCGAGGAAGAAGCGGTCGTGGGAGATGACCACGGCGCAGCCTGCGAAATCGACGAGGGCATCTTCCAGCGCGCGGAGGGTTTCGACGTCAAGGTCGTTGGTCGGTTCGTCGAGGAGGAGGACGTTGCCGCCTTCTTTCAAGAGCCGCGCCATGTGGACGCGGTTGCGTTCGCCGCCGGAGAGGAGCGAGACCTTCTTTTGCTGGTCCCCGCCGTTGAAGTTGAAGGCCGAGCAATAGGCGCGGGAATTGACCTGAGCGTCGCCGAGTTCAATGATTTCGGCCCCGCCGGAAATGGCCTCCCACACCGTTTCGCCGTCTTTGAGATCGTCGCGGGATTGGTCCACATAGGCCAGTTTCACCGTATCGCCGTAGGACACATCGCCCGCGTCCGGTTTTTCCTGCCCTGTCAGCATTTTGAAGAGCGTGGATTTGCCCGCGCCGTTGGGACCGATGACGCCCACGATCCCGCCCGGAGGCAGGGAAAAGGTCAGGTCTTCGATCAGAAGTTTGTCGCCCATCGCCTTGCGCAGGCCCTCGACCTCAATCACCTTGGACCCCAGACGCGGGCCCGAGGGGATAACGATCTGCGCGCGGGTGATCTTTTCGCGCTCGGATTGGTTTGCGAGCTCATTATAGGCGTTGATCCGGGCTTTTTGTTTGGCCTGACGCGCTTTTTGCCCTTGGCGCATCCATTCCAACTCGCGCTCCAGGGTTTTCTGCTTGGATTTGTCTTCGCGCGCTTCCTGTTCCAGCCGCTTGGCCTTTTGTTCGAGCCAAGCGGAATAGTTGCCTTCGTAAGGAATGCCCCGGCCGCGATCCAATTCGAGGATCCAGCCGGTGATATCGTCGAGGAAATAGCGGTCATGCGTGACGATCAGGATCGTGCCTTTGTAATCCATCAGGTGCTGTTGCAGCCACGCGATGGTTTCGGCGTCCAGGTGGTTTGTCGGTTCGTCCAAAAGCAGCATATCGGGCGCTTCGAGCAACAGACGGCACAGCGCCACGCGACGCGCCTCACCCCCTGACAGCGTGGTGACATCGGCATCATCGGGCGGACAGCGCAGCGCCTCCATCGACACGTCGATCTGCGCGTCGAGATCCCAAAGGTTCTCGGCGTCGATTTCATCCTGCAACCGCGCCATTTCATCGGCGGTTTCATCGGAATAGTTCATCGCCAGTTCATTGAACCGGTCCAGCTTGGCTTTCTTTTCCGCCACGCCCAGCATGACGTTTTCGCGGACGGTCAGGGCAGGGTCCAGCTGCGGCTCTTGCGGGAGGTAGCCCACATGCGCGCCCTCCGCCGCCCAGGCCTCTCCGGTGAACTCTGTATCGAGCCCCGCCATGATTTTCATCAGCGTGGATTTACCCGCGCCATTCACGCCCACGACGCCGATCTTCACGCCGGGCAGGAAGCTCAGATGGATGTTTTCAAAGCATTTCTTGCCGCCGGGATAGGTCTTGGACACGCCTTGCATGTGATAGACGAATTTCTGCGCCATGGATGGGCTCCGCTCGGATTGATTGGGTTGAACAGGTTGTCTTGCGGGTCTCTACTGGATTGGCCGATCAGGGGCAATCAGAACGCGCTACTTCAGGGTCACCGGTTCACCATGGGGCGTGCGGTGGTAGGCCTCTTCCCATTCCGCGCGGCGGGTGGCGCGATCTGTTGCGCTGATCTGGGGTTCCGTCACCTGTTCGAGCGTGCGCAACACACAGGAATAGTACGTGTCGGTCGTGTCCGGTGCACCTTCGGCCTCCGCTTGGCGCAGCGCAGAACCCAGCGTTTCCGCCCAGACGCCAGCGTCCACATGACCCGCCTTCATCAGTGTGTCGGCCATGGCCATGACCTGCGCGTGCCATGGCTCGTCAAAGACAGGCGGATCAGGCTGGGTCAAGATAGCTTTCCCACAGGTCCAGCGTGACATCATCGAGGGGATTGGCCGCGTCGCCCCAAAGCGTGCGCGCGTCGAAGCGTACTGTAAAGAGGTGTTCGCCCACTTCTTCCCCCCGGGCACCGGCATCGGGCAGGGCGTGGGCGTTGTGATGCGCGATCACCTCGCCTTCATACCCGCGCGCATAGGCGGGCAGGCGGGTGTGACCGGGCGGCATGTGGCGGCGGGTGGTGACGCGGTCGCCCAGGGTGAATTTCGGCGCGGTCTTACAGGGCCGTTCGAAGCTGTGCTGCTTGTCATGGATGATGCCGAGCACGCTGTCGATATTGCGGGCTTTGGCGGGCGGACCGGGTTCAGCGGCTTTGCCGGACAAAACCTCCTCCATCGTGAGCATTCCGGCCTGAACAAGTTCAATGATTTGAACATACTGCCACTTCTGGAAGTACGGTTCTGACAAATAGGCGGCAGGCGGCATCAGTTCCACGATGTGACGAAACCAGTCGATCGTGGACTCCGGGTCGCCCACCGATTGGACCATCCCGTAGGCGCGTCCTTCCCAAGCCTCGGGGAAGGCGGGTTCGTCTTCCGTCACCTTGACAGGCCCGAAGCCGTGCTTGCCGCCCAGATCGTGAACGCCGTCCATCATCCGCCCTCCGGTGTCAGGTCGCGGTCCGTTCCGATCATGGAATTTCGGGTAACGAGCTGTGTCAGTTGCGCCTCGTCCCAATCCTCTGTTCCCGCGGGGCGCTGAGGGACAACGAGATAGCGCAGCTCTGCGGTGCTGTCCCAGACGCGTATGCCCACATCTTGCGGAACACGGACGCCGAATTCTTCGAGCACCATGCGCGGCTCCCTCACGGCACGGGCGCGGTAGGCGGCGGATTTGTACCAGGCGGGCGACATCCCCAGAAGCGAGAAGGGGTAGCACGAACACAGCGTGCACACGATCAGGTTGTGCTGGTCAGGAGTGTTTTCCACGGCCTTCAGATGCCCCGTTGCATCACCGTCAAAACCGAATTCTGCAATGGCTTTCGTCGCGTCCTTCATCAGGCGGGTATGAAAGCCCTCATCCACCCAAGCCCGCGCCACCACCTGTGCACCGCGTTTGGGACCGATATGGTCTGAATAGGCCTCCACCCAGGCATCAATCGTCTCGGGCGCGACCATGCCTCGGTCCACCAGCAGGCTTTCAAGTGTCTTTGTGCGCAGTGCCGGGTCGGAGGGCAGATGGCTGTGCAGATGGCGCGCAAGGTCTGCGGCATCGTCGCGGTCGAAGGTGGCCATATCATGTTCCTTTCGTCACATCCGAACCTGAAGGGCTAGATGACATGTGTCAAAGGCTGAATCACAAAACCGCTGGACAATCGGTGCCTGCCCGGCCCAAGTCGCTTGCATGCAGTATGACCTGCCTCTTTCCCGGCCGGGCCAAGTGATCGGCGTGCTGGGCGGTTCGTTCGATCCGCCCCATACGGGCCATGTGCATATCAGCCTTGAGGCGCTGCGGCGGTTCGGGTTGGATCAGGTGTGGTGGCTTGTAACCCCCGGGAACCCCTTGAAAGCCGAAGGCCCCGCACCGCTCCTTGACCGTATGGCGGCCTGTCGCGCATTGCTGGATCATCCCCGCATCTGGGCCAGCGATTTTGAGGCGCAAGCCGGCACCCGTTATACATCGGAAAGCCTTGCTGCACTACAGGAGGCGCGGCCCGGGGTGCGCTTCGTGTGGCTGATGGGGGCCGACAACCTTGCGCAATTCGATCAGTGGAAAGGGTGGGAGGAGATCCTGCATCGCGTGCCCGTCGGCGTGCTGGCCCGCCCCGGTCAGCGCATCTCTGCGCGCATGTCCAAGCCAGCGCGTGTCTATGCGCCGTTCCGGATCAAGGGCCGTGCCAGCCATCTTTTGTCCCGCGCAGATGCCCCCGCATGGTGCTTTGTGAACGTGCCCATGCGCCATATCTCATCGACCCAGTTGCGGCAGAAATTGAACAAGGATGAGCACCAGACTTGCGATTGATTACGAAACGTGAACAATCGGACGGAAATTGATACTTAAAACAGATTGTCCTCTTTTTTTCTTCGGGCATAATTAAATCATGTTGGGATTCACGCGCAGGGTATTTTTGGGCAGCGCGCTGGCTGGCTTGGCAAGTGTTGCACATGCCAGGGCGCCTGATGTTTCACTGCGGCCGAAAAAACGACCTGCCGGGTTTTCGCCGCGCACGGCGCCGAATGTCGAAAATCTCATCGATGCCGCGCAACTGGGCGGCGATGTCACCTATGCTGTTGTGGATGTTCGCACAGGCCAAACGCTGGAAGCCCGCGCAGGGGGTACGGCCTTGCCACCGGCCAGTGTGACCAAGGCTGTGACTGCGCTTTACGCGCTGCACGCACTGGGCCCCGATTACCGATTTGAAACGCGGTTGATCGCAACGCGCGGTGTGTCGGGCGGGGTGGTGCGGGGTGACCTGATCCTCGCGGGCGGGGGCGATCCGACGCTCGATACCAATGCGCTGGCCAGTCTGGCAGCCAAGTTGAAACAGGCAGGTATTCGCGAGGTGCGCGGCCGTCTGCGTGTCTGGGGCGGTGCGCTTCCGTTTGAGCGTATCCTTGATGAAGATCAGCCCGAACATGTCAGCTACAACCCTGCGATTTCGGGTCTCAACCTGAACTTCAATCGCGTCCATTTCGAATGGAAGCGCGTGGGTGGCGATTACACGGTGGCGATGGATGCGCGGTCAAACAAATACCGCCCGGACGTGCGGGTCGCGCGGATCTCTGTCGCGCCGCGATCGCTGCCTGTGTACACCTATACGGATCGTGGTGATCACGACAGCTGGACCGTGGCGCGCGATGCGCTGGGCAATGGTGGCGCGCGATGGTTGCCGGTGCGAAAGCCAGAGGCCTATGCGGCAGAGGTTTTTGCCACTTTTGCGCGATCCCAGGGCATAGCGATGAAGATCGGCAAGCCGCTGAATTCGGTGCCTGGGGGTGAGATCGTCGCCCGTCATCGCAGCGACACCTTGACGTCTATTCTGAAAGGAATGCTGAAGTTTTCCAATAACTTGACCGCGGAATTGGTTGGTATGACGGCCACGGCGCGGCTACAGGGACAGGCACGTCCGCTCAAGGCCTCTGCGCGCGCAATGAGCGCTTGGGCACAGGACAGTCTCGGCATGACAGGGGCCAAGCTGGTCGATCATTCCGGCCTGCACGAAACATCACGCCTGACGGCGGAGGCCATGGCCACGGCGCTGGTGCGTGTGCACGGGGAAGGGGCCTTGAAGCCCATCCTGAAGGACATTCCGATGCGCAATCAAAATGGCAAGGTGGACGCCAACCACCCCGTGAAGGTCGCCGCTAAAACCGGGACGCTGTTTTTCGTGAGTTCCCTTGCCGGTTACATGTCGTCAGCGCGCGGCAAGGATCTGGCCTTTGCCATCTTCACCGCCAACAGTGGGCTGAGGTCCAGCTATGATCCAGCGTCCGGTCAACGACCCCAAGGGTCACGCGGATGGAACAGCCGGTCAAAGGCCTTGCAGCAGAAACTGATTGAACGCTGGGATCGCTATTACGGCGGCTGACACGACCGCGTCGGAAACATGCGATCACGTCCTTTTTCATCGTATATGATCTCAGGCAACCCGATCTTTTAGCCATGTCGTTCCTTTCGGTCATAAAGCGCATCGCCCGGGCGCTGAACCCGTATCCCACTCGCGGGCGCAAGGGTGCTGGACCCACGCGTGGTGCGCGCACGCATGTGATCATTCTCGATGGCACGATGTCGACCTTGAAGCCGGGTTGTGAAAGCAATGCCGGGCTCACCTACAAGCTGCTGCTTGAAGCGGGCGATCCAAATCTCTCTCTTTATTATGAAGCCGGGCTGCAATGGCAGGATTGGCGCGGCACGCGTGATGTGATCAGTGGCCGAGGGATCAATCGCCAGATCCGCCGCGCCTATGGCCATCTGGCCAACCGCTATCGCCCGGGCGATCGGATTGTCCTTCTGGGCTATTCCCGTGGGGCCTTCGCCGTTCGGTCACTGGCTGGTGTAATCGACCGCGTTGGGCTTTTGCACGCGTCCGAGGCGACGGAACGAAACGTGCATGCCGCCTATCGTCACTACCAGGCCCAAGACGTGACCCAGGCCGCCCGCGATTTCGCCAGTGCGCATTGCCACGCCCAAGTGGATATCGAGATGGTCGGTGTCTGGGACACGGTCAAAGCGTTGGGCATCATCATGCCCGTGTTGTGGCGGCTCAGCGTTCCGGCCCATGCTTTCCATGACCATCGACTGGGGCCGTCCGTGCTTCATGGATACCATGCGCTGGCGCTGGATGAGACGCGTGTGGTCTACAGGGCGGTGATGTGGGACGTCCCGGAGACCTATGATGGTCGGGTGGAGCAGGTCTGGTTCCGGGGCAATCATTCTGATGTGGGAGGCAATCTGGGCGGGTTCCATGCCGCACGTCCACTTGCAAATATCCCCCTCGTCTGGATGCTGGAAAAGCTGGGGATGCACGACATTGCCTTGCCCGAAGGGTGGCGCGCGCGGTTTCCATTGGACGTCACGGCGCCGTCGACGGGCAACTGGCAAGGGTGGACGAAACTCTTCATCACCCGGAGACGCCGCAAGATCCTGAGCGATGCCTCCGAACGGCTACATGAGAGCGTGGAAGGGTTGGACGAACAGCCGCTGCAAGGCGCGCCTGTTGCCGACTAGGGATCAAGGATCAGACAGGTCGTCGTCGCGGTGGCGTAGAGTTTGTCATCCTCCAAACCGCGTACCTCACCCCTGGCCGTGGCCGTACTGCGCCCGACATGATCGATGAAACCCTTGGCTTGCACCCTTTGGCCGATCTGTATCGCGCGGGTCAGGTTCACCTTGTATTCCAGCGTCGTGTAAACCCGGCCCTTTGGCAGCCGGGTCATCACCGCGCAACCCATCACGGAATCAAGCAGCGCGCCGTACCAGCCACCGTGGACGCCGCGCATGGGATTGGTGCAATGCACCCGTGGTGTGCCCTCAAACGTCACCTCCCCATCCAACACTTCGGTCACCTTGAAGTTCAGTGTCGCGGCCAGTGGGGCCGCCGAAATCCGACCGGCCAACATGTCTTGCATGAACTCCATCCCGGACCGGCCAAGAAGGTCGTCCCGGCTGGCCATCTCATCGAGGGTTTGGGCAAAGAAAACGGACATGGCGAGACCTCCGGAAGACTGATGCCCCCGTTTTTCATGAAAAAGCCCCGGTGGGAAGATCCGCACCGGGGAACAGGGAGACCGAAAACCGGTTGGATCAGGCCACTTGGCGCAGGTTGACCCGCGGGCGAAGACCAAGCGCCATACAGATGTCGCGCGTCATTTCCGGCTTGTTGAGCGTGTAGAAGTGCAGATGGTCCACGCCGGCTTCGACCAATGCGGCGCACAGTTCTGTCGCGACAGCCGTAGCCAGAAGATCCTCCCGCCCGTCGCGTTCCGCCTTGCCAAACGCGTCCGACAGCCAAGCCGGTATCGTCGCGCCACAGGTTTGCGCAAATCGTGTTGTGCCTTGCCAGTTTTCAATGGGCAGGATGCCGGGGATGATCGGCGCAGTGATCCCCGCATCCGCGCAGGCGTCGCGGAAACGAAAGAATGTATCTGGTTCGAAGAAAAACTGCGTGATCGCCTCATCTGCGCCTGCATCAATCTTGCGCTTCAGCCAGTCGATATTGGCGTTCATGGAGGCCGCCTCCGGATGAACCTCCGGATAGGCGCCCACGCGGATCTTGAAATGGTTCATATCTGCCAGCGCACTGATCAACTCGCAGGCATCGTGGAACCCCTCCGGGTGAGGCGTGAAACGCGCGTCACCTCTGGGTGGATCGCCTCGTAAGGCCACGATCTCCCGCACGCCGGCCTTGGCAAATTCTTCTGCAATCTCAAGAGTTTCGTTCTTGCTTGCCTCCACACAGGTCAGATGTGCGGCGACGTTAAGCTCCGCAGATCCATGCAGCGCCTTGACCGCATCGCGGGTCAGGTCCCGGGTTGTGCCGCCCGCGCCATAGGTGACAGACACGAAAGTCGGATCAAGGCACGCGAGGGATTGGACCGTATCCCATAGCTTGAATGATGCCTCCAGCGTACGAGGGGGATAGAATTCAAAAGAGACAGAAGGAGCCATGGGATACATCCTGAGTTTGATGAGGTGACGCTCTTTTGACAATCGGCGCAAAATGAAGCAACTTCATAAAACTCATGGTTTAAATGAGGCAGGCTAATATTCTTACCCGGACCCCCTCAGACCGATGCACATAGATTTTCGCCATCTCCGCACCATCCGCGCCATTCATCAGTCCGGCGGGCTCGCCCGTGCGGCTGACGTCCTCAACATCACGCAATCCGCTTTGAGCCATCAGATCAAGGGGCTTGAAGATCAGGCAGGGGTGGAGTTGTTCGTGCGTCGGTCGAAACCCCTGCGACTTTCGGCGGCGGGGATGCGGCTGTTGCGCGTCGCGGAAAAAGTGCTGCCAGAGATCGAGGCACTGGAGGCGGAATTTGACGGTTTGCGGCAGGGCAGCGCCGGACGGTTGCACATCGCGATTGAATGTCACGCCTGTTTTGAATGGCTGTTCCCGGTGCTTGAGAAATTCCGCAAGACGTGGGGCGATGTGGATGTGGATATCCGGCCCGGCCTCGCCTTTGACGCCTTGCCTGCGCTGCAAAAAGAGGAGGTGGACCTGGTTGTTTCCTCCGATCCCGAGGACCTTCAGGGCGTTGAATTCAAGCCGCTTTTTGACTACGAGCCACTGTTTGTCGCGTCCGCGTCTCACCCGTTGGCGGACAAGGAATTCATCTCGGCTGAAGACCTTCGCAACGAGACCCTGATCACCTATCCGGTGGATCGCACGCGGCTCGATGTTTTCACCGAGCTTTTGATTCCGGCTCGGGTGGAGCCGCGTGCGGTGCGACAGGTGGAACTGACTGCGGTGATCCTGCTTCTGGTGGCGTCAAACCGGGGGGTTGCCGTGATGCCTGATTGGGTGCTGCGCGAACAGCGAACGCATTCTGGCTACATCACGCGGCCCATTACGCAAGGCGGGGTGACAAAGCGGCTTTACGCCGCGATCCGTCACGAAGATGAGGACAAACCCTTCATGGCCCATCTGCTCCGCCTGGCCCGAGAGATCCCGGTGAAAATGCAACGGGTCCTGACGCCAATGCCGTAGATGCTTCCCGCGCCCTGCACGAAGTGTTTACAATTCCTTACACCTTGTTTTGTGACTGACTCTTGTTCTGGACAAATCGGATGGTTAACTTGCGCTCCACACTCTTGAGGACCGTTCAGATCGATGCAGGAACCCGTTTCCATAATAATTCCTGCCCATAACGAGGCAGAAACCATTGGTGCCGTGGTGCGCCGTTTACGGGATTTGCCGTGGGTGGATGAAGTGGTCGTGGTCGACAATGCGTCATCCGACAACACCAGCGAGCTTGCCGCGGACGCAGGCGCGCACACTGTGCGGGAAGAGACCCGTGGCATGGGTTACGCCGTGCGCGCAGGGATCGCCGCTGCACGAAATGACTGGGTGATGAAGTTGGACGCCGATCTTGAGCGGTTTGACACGGCCCTTTTCGGGGCAATGCCAGCTGCTCGGACGCCGGGCGTTGGCCTTGTCAAAGGCGCATGGAATGACCCCGAAGACAACATGCCCATGACGCGTCTTCTGGTGACACCGGCCATCCGCCAGATGTTTCCCGGGCTCAGCCATCTGCGCGCACCCAATTCGGGTATTTATCTGGTAGACCGCCGCTGCATCGCGCATGCAGAGTTGGTGGGCAACTACGCCGCTGATCTGGACGTGATGCTGCGCGTTCATGCCTCTGGCGCAAAAGTTGTCGAGGTGGAGATCGGGCGGATCGTTCACGACATGCGAAACCTGGGCCATTACAACGCCATGGCCGAAGTGATCATGGCCTTCTTTCTGGAACAACAGACCCGCAGGATCAGTGAAGAACTGGTGGTGTTTGCAGAGGAAGCCGATCAGGTGATCGGAACCGCATTGGGCGCATTGGCGCGGCGATCGAAAGCTGGCGGGCCAGTCACGATTTTTCTGGGCAACGGCACAAGTGCCGCGGCTCATGTGTTGCAAGACGCGTTGGCACGTTTCCCAACCGTGCGCATCCTGGACCTGCAAGAGGCAGAGCATTTCGTGCCTGTCAGCCCGTCAGGTGACACGCGGCTTTTCGCACCATATCCGGTCGCCCATGATGGCCGCGCCATTCGGGCTGGACTGGCGGTTCAGGAATCGCTTGACCACGTGCCTGAGGTGCTGTTGATGCCGCTTGTGCAGGACACACCCGCGCTCAGCAATTTCCGTCCCGATGTGTCGCTTGACGTGGGCGATGGGGCCGAAATCAAGCGAATTGCGCTTTCCCAAATGGACGGCCACGGTGCAGGTCCTGATGCGCTGCGCGAACTCTTCCAGAGTTTCGAAACATTGCCTGATCCTCTGAAAATTCAGTTGCGCCCAGAACCGAAAACCGGTGCCGGGAACCTTTGAGCAAAAAAGCAGATTTTCAAAGCAAATTGACAGAAATCTGTGGATAACCCAGCGTTCAACCCGAAATTTAGACTGGTCTGACCATGTGGCCTTCAAACCTTATCGGCTGGCCCATAGGGGTTAAGTGCGACGGGATGATGCGTATTTTTCTGACGTTTCATAGTAATCATTGAACCCGATGCGGCGGCGCAGATCGGTGAAATCCATCTGACCGGGCCGTTTGTCATCGCGCATGTTTTGCAAAGTCTGGACCATCGCCTGCATCGCGGACGCCATCAGGGACAGTGGATAGGCGGCGATGGAAAAACCGATCTGGTGAAGCTCTGCATTGGTCAGATCCGGGGTTTCACCGCCTTCGACGATATTGGCCATTTTCGGGCCGGGCAGCGCCTCGCAGATGCTGCGCATTTCATCTGCGTTTTTGGGGGCCTCAACAAAGAGGATATCGGCGCCGATTTCCGCATATTGCGCCGCCCGGTCGATGGCCTCGGACAGCCCGTGTTCGTGGCGGGCATCCGTGCGCCCCATGATCAGAATGTCGCCGCCCTCTTCGCGCAAAGCATCCCGCGCGTCGACGGCGGCGCGGATCCGATCGAAGGCTTCCTCACGCGACACGACCGCTTTGCCCGGCGTGTGACCGCAGCGTTTTGGGGCCAGCTGATCCTCGATCATGATCGCCGCGCACCCGGCTTTGGCAAAACCTGTCACCGTGCGGCGGACGTTCATCGCGTTGCCGTAGCCTGTGTCCCCGTCGCCGATCAGGGGGATGTTGATGGCGTCCGTGATATTGCGCGCGGTGTCGAGCACTTCTGAGTAGCTCATCAATCCCAGATCGGGCTGTCCGATGCGGCTGGCGGAGGTGGCAAAGCCTGACATGAAGGTCAGGTCATAGCCTTCCTGCTGGATCAGTTTCGCCGACAGCGCATCAAAGCAGCAGGGCATGATGTGACAGCGATCTTCCGAAAGAAGCGCACGCAATTTGGCAGCCTGGGTCATGGGGTCACCATTTGAACGGGATGTAGAGGGCAAGATCAGGGAAGGCATAAAGCACACCAACGGTCACCAGCATCAGCAGCAGGAATGGCCAAACGCCACGCGCGACATTGGCCAGTGTCGTCCGCGCAACCGCTTGTATCACATAAAGGTTCAGCCCCACAGGCGGGGTGATCAGCGCGCATTCCACCATGATCACCATGTAGATGCCAAACCAGATCGGATCGAAACCCAGACCCATCGCGGCGGGCAGAAGAACGGGCGTCATGATCAGGATCATCGACAGCGCCTCGAACACCAGTCCCATCAATAGAAGCACGACGGAGACCAGCAGGATGAAGACGAGCGGCCCGTCGATATTGGCGGCGATGAAGGCGGAGATATCCTGCGGAATGCGATAAAGCGCGATGGCTTTGCCAAAGACCTTGGCACCGGCAACGATAAGCAGGATGGCCGCGGTGGTGATGGCACTTTCCTTCACCGCTTCCCAAAAGCTGTCCCAAGTCAGGGTGCGCAGCCAGAAGATGGTGATCAGAAGCGCGGCGGCAAATCCCACGGCGGCGGCCTCGGTTGGCGTGAAGGCACCTGAATAGAGCCCTGCGATGACAATGATGGCCAGCACGAGGGACGGCAGGGCGCGCCAGCTTGCGGTCAGGCGTTCTTCCATATGCGCCTTTTCGACGGGGACGAATTTACCGGAGAGTTTGGCGTAGAGGACGGAGAAGACGACGAAGAATGTCACCAAGACGATGCCCGGCCCGATCCCTGCGAGGAAGAGCGCGATCACGGATTGTTCGGTGACAAAGCCATAGACAATCATCGGGATCGACGGGGGGATCAGGATGCCCAATGTGCCACCGGCGGCCAGTAGGCCATAGACGAAGCGTTTGTCATAACCGCGGGAGATCATTTCGGGGATGGCCACCGTGCCGATTGTAGCGGCCGTCGCCACGGAAGATCCTGAAATAGCTGCAAAAAGCCCGCAGCTGAGGATCGTGGCCACGGCCAGCCCACCCGGCCAATGCCCGACCCATGCCTGCACGGCGGCGAAAAGATCGCGGCCCACGCCCCCCTTCAGCAGCACGTTCGACATCAGCAGGAACAGCGGCACGGCCAGCAAGATGAAGCCGTCCAAAGTCGATAAGATCGCCTGTGGGGCCATGAGCGGGGAAAACCCACCGATCAGCAGCATGGCAAGGCCGATCCCGCCCAAGGCAAAGGCGACAGGCACGCCCATCAGCAGCAGGAAAAACAGCCCCAAGAGGATCAGCAGGATGGTCATTCGTGGCTGGCCCCCAAGGACTGGGTGTCATCCCGGGGCAGGGCGATCAACTCCGCTACGGCTTGCAAGGCCAGCAACCCGAAGCCCAACGGGACGGAAAGTTCAGCCACCCAAGTCGGCAGGTTCAAAAGCGACCCCGTGGTACGCCCGCGAGAGAAGCTGTCGTAGAAAATTTCCCAACCCCAGATCGTGACAATGGCCGAAAACGCGATGATGCAAAGAAGGGCCATGGCAACGCAGGCCTTTTGGGCCGCAACTGGCAACAGGGCCGTGACGGCGTTCACGGTGATATGGCGGCGTTTGTTCAAGAGCCACGCCATGGACAGAAGGCACCCCCAGATCAGGCAGAGTTGGCTCAGTTCCGCCGCCCAAATGGTTGGTTTTATAAAGAAATAACGCGCCACGACCTCAAAGGTCAGCATCGCGCCGGTCAAGGCCATCAGAACCGCACCGGTAAGGCCTGCGATGCGGGACAGGGTATTGATGAACGTCATGGAAAAGACGCGGGCGACGGATGCGCCGCCCGCAAAAAGCTCAAATCAGGAACCACCGCCAACGGCGTCAAGGATCGCCTTGCCAGCGTCTCCTGCGGCCTCGAGATAGGCGTCATAGACCGGTTGCGCGACGGCCTGCCACGCGGCCAGATCCTCATCCGAGATCTGCACCACCGTCATGCCGTTTTCCTCGGCAGCGGCATAGGCGGCGGCCTCAATCTCTGACATGCGGTCGCGCACAGTATCTTGTGCGACGGATGCCGCATCCTGGATATGGCCCTGGATTTCCGGCGAAAGGCCCGCCCACCAGTCATTGTTCACCACCACAACGAACTCGATATTCGCGTGGTTTGTAACTGTGATCGTGTCCATCACCTCCCACAGCTTGCGAGATTTGACGCCAGAAACGCCTGTCATGCCCACATCGACCGTGCCGCGCTGGTAGGCGAGATACTGTTCCGATCCGGAAATCAGTGTCGGCGCACCACCGGCAGCAGAGACGAAATCACCCAAGGTTTTACCGAACACGCGGACTTTCTTGCCTTCCAGATCAGCGGGCGTGCTGATGGCACCACCGTTGGATAGCATGATCGCCCCGCCATAGGCCTGCCAGTACAGAACCGAGCCGCCCGTTTTGGAGATCTCTGTCTCCAGTGCGGTTCGGACGGGCGATCCTTCTGCCACTGCGGCGCGCACCTTGTCTTCGGTGTTGAAGAGGAACGGCATGTAGAACACATCCACCACGGGCGCATCGCCTACATAGCGGGTCAGGGAGGCCACACCGGCCTCAATCGCGCCGGATCCCACGGCGGCGGGCACTTCCTTGTCCTTGTAAAGCGTCGCGCTGTCGTAGATTTCCACGTCGATGGCACCGCCTGTGCGAGTTTCGACTTCTTTTTCAAAGAGTTGCAGGTTTTCCCCGAGATGGCTGGTGATGGGCAGCTGAAGGGAAATGCGCATTTTTTCGGCGGCCGTGGCCATGCCACCGGTCAGCGTTAATGCGGCCGCGAGGGCCAGAATGGATTTCTGCATCGTTTCCTCCCAAAATACGAAATGCATAAGGGGAGGTTAGGGTCGAAGTTGACCCAAGGGAAGCGGAAATTCCGCCTCCCTTTGCTGCGCGTCACACGAAGAGCGGCCCCGGCCAGTTGGCGTCAGCCTTGGCAATGTAGCCGGCCTTGTCCTGCTCCCATACGGAACGGACATGCTGGTTGAAATTCAGGTACAAACGACCTTCGTGAATCGACCATGCGTTCGCGGATGTGGGCGCGGTATAGTTCAGCGCCGCCGCGTAAGCGCAGTAGCCGCCATATTTCGGCGCGAATGCCTCCGGGTCGGCCTCGAACGTCTTCTTGTTGGATGCAGATGCAAAGAGAAAGGTGGAGCCTTTCCACTCAACCGCGTTTGCCCTGTCGCCGAGGATTTCGCCCGCTGACATGAAATACCCCACCGGGTCATAGCCGCCGATAGCCGCCCCATCATAGGACAGGATCGCTGGTTTGCCCTTTGCGCCCTCTGGGGGTGTTTCGCCTGCAATAGCTTGGGTCGCGCCGTAGGTCGCAAGCGGTGTGGCGGCAGCAGTCAGTAAAAAATTGCGTCGGGTGAACATGGGGATTTCTCCGCTTAAAAATGCATTATTCCGTTCAATATATGAAGATATTGCCCGGAAAACCTGCAACGCACGGGTTTGTGATTCCAACTGATCACCTGTGATTTCCGCGTGACCGCCAGCTGAAGGGCTCAGCCCGGTTTGGCGAGGAAAATCTGGGCATGGAATCGACCGTCGCCTTCAAACCCGTCTGTTTCATAGCCACGCGCACGCGCATTTTCGATCGCACGGGCCTGTTCGTCCGCGTTGGAAAAGGCGCGATGGGGGAATGGCGCAGTGATGTTGCGATTGACGACCATCCCATGGGCGGCCAGCACATCAAGCGCATCCTGCGTGTCATTGCCGCGAATGGGGGAGGTGATGACCCAAGGCTTGCGCGTGCAGGCGGAAAGAAGATGATCAAGCGCACCGGGCAACATGTGGGCCACGCTGCCGCATTCCACGATCAGGTCCGCTTCTGCCAGTTCCGCCGCCAGCGGCGCGGAGGGCTGCGCATCCTGTAGGTTTTCTGCAAATGCCGCATCAAAGATGCCCACGGCCTCACCGTAGCCCAGCGCGTCGCCCGCGATATCAATGCCGATGTAGCGGTCGCCTTCTTCTCGGTCAGCGGCGGCAAGCCACGCCTTGTCAGAGGCGATCACATCTTCTGTGGTGGCCTCATCAAATCGGCCATCGCTGTAGCGTTTCAGCACGTCATCCAACGTCACGTCATGGCGCATCAGCTGCGCGGCGATGCCGTAACCGCTGGCAAAGTCGACAACCCGTGCGTGGGCCAATCCCCGTTCCGCTTTTAACGCGGCCAACGCATCGCGAAAGGCCGCTACGGCGAAATGGGCGGTGCGAAACCCCGCATGATCCATGGCGCGGTAGTAGGCCCTGCAATCGGGCAGGTCGTAGATATCGTCATAGATCGTAACGATCTTCTGCGCGCGTGTGCCTTGGTTTTCGATCATTGAAGTCTCAGGTCTAAGTGTCTGCCCAAACGGGGTTTAACCGCATGTATTCCTTTCGCGTGTCCTTTACCCCGGCACAAGTCACTTTTGCACGGGAATGTGAGCCGGAACCGTCATTGCGTGATGTGTACGCTGTCCAGAGCGGTGATTTTGAAACACTGTTACGGATCTTCCCTGCGATTTGACGGGCCGTTACCGTGTTGTTGCTTGTTTTTGAGCCTGTTTTGGCTTGTCATGGCGGGATTGAGACGTGCCCCGGTGGATCAAACCGGGCATGCCGGACGACGCAATTTAGCAAGGATGACCCGCATCATGGCAAACGCAGCTGTAACCGCCCCCGCCGCGTCGAAAGTCGTCATGGGGGCCGGCCTGATCTGGGCGGCGGTCATCATATATGCCGCGTCGAACTCCATCGTGTCACTGCTGGCTGATATCGGGCGTGAACACCCGGTCATGGGGCGCAATGCCATCACCCTTTGCAATCTGCTTTTTCTGGGGTCGCTGATTTCTCTTGTGCCGATGGTATTCATGTTCTGGCGCGACTGGACGATGGAAAACCTGCGCAAGCTCAGCCGCAAGGACTGGATGGTCCTCACGCTGTCGGCGGGGCTTAGCTCTGCGCTGACACCTGCGCTGTTCTTTATTGCGTTGGACTACACGACCGTGACGAACGTGGTGCTGATCGGTCGGATTGAACCGCCCCTGTTTTTGCTGGCCACCTATTTCTTCCTCAAAGAACAGCTTGATCCGTGGGCCATGGGTGCCGGGCTTGTGGCGTTGTTGGGGGCCGTGGTGATGGTGGTCATGAATGCAGGCGAAGGATTTTCCTTCGGCAAGGGTGAGCTTGCCGCCGCCGCCGCCACCATTTCATTCATCGCCTCAACGCTTGTCAGCCGCGTGGGCCTGCAAGGTATCCCGCTCGGGATTTTCTCGATTTACCGCACGGTTCTGGGCACGTTCATCTACTACTGGCTGGCCATCTGGCTTTACGGCCCGCTGCATTTTCAGGATCTGCTGTCTGACGTGGTTCTGAAATGGGTGTGGGTCTATGCGATCATCGTGATCATCATCGGGCAGTTTGCCTGGAACCTCGGGCTGAAAAACGCGCGTTCCGCGGATGTGTCGCTGGCCACGTCCTTTTCCCCGGTGGCCGGTCTTGTCATCGCGATGATCCTTCTGGGCGAAGATCCGGGCCCCGGCCTCATTCCCGGCGGTGCGATCATTCTTGCGGCCATTGCCATCGGCCAACTGGGGCGTATGCGCAAAGCCCGCGTGGATGCTGAGGTCGAAGCGCGTAACAAAGACTTGGCCACCGATGAGGCGCTTGAGGCGGAAAGCCGGGTGAACTTCAAAGGGGCCTGAGGACTTTACGCCTTCGGTGACAGTATTTTCGGAAAGATGAAGCCGGACCGGTTTCCTAAATGAAACGTCACGCACCAGGCGCGACGCAAGCAGATAGGGAAATGTCGGATTCGCCCGTTGTATGCCATGGTGGGCAGGATATGCACTAGGACGAACAAAAATGCCTATTGCGCCAAGCGGGGGACCACCATGAGCTATAAATCCGACATCGAAATCGCCCGTGAGGCCCAGAAGAAGCCGATCCAGGAGGTGGGTGACACGCTGGGCATCCCGACAGAGCATCTGCTGCCCTATGGCCATGACAAGGCCAAGATCAGCCAGGACTACATCAATTCGGTGCAAGGCAATGAAAACGGCAAGCTGATCCTTGTGACCGCGATCAACCCGACGCCAGCAGGTGAGGGCAAGACGACGACGACCGTGGGCTTGGGCGATGGTCTGAACCGGATCGGCAAGAAAGCGATGATCTGTATCCGCGAGGCATCGTTGGGCCCGAACTTCGGGATGAAGGGCGGGGCCGCCGGGGGTGGCTACGCGCAGGTCGTGCCGATGGAGGATATGAACCTTCACTTCACCGGGGATTTCCACGCCATCACATCCGCCCATTCGCTGCTGTCGGCGATGATCGACAACCACATTTACTGGGGCAACGAACAGGAAATTGACGTGCGCCGTGTGCAGTGGCGCCGTGTCGTGGACATGAATGACCGCGCTCTGCGTAACATCACCTGCTCGCTGGGTGGCGTGGCCAACGGTTTCCCGCGTGAGGCCGGCTTTGACATCACTGTGGCATCCGAGGTGATGGCGATCCTGTGTCTGGCGAAGGATCTCAAGGATCTGGAACAGCGCCTTGGCGACATGATTGTGGCCTACCGCCGCGACCGTTCCCCGGTCTTCTGCCGCGATATCAAGGCGGAAGGGGCGATGACGGTTCTTTTGAAAGACGCGATGCAGCCGAACCTGGTGCAGACGCTGGAAAACAACCCGGCCTTTGTGCATGGCGGTCCGTTTGCGAACATCGCCCATGGCTGTAACTCCGTCATTGCCACGACGACCGCGCTGAAGATCAGCGATTATGTTGTGACGGAAGCCGGGTTCGGGGCCGATCTGGGCGCTGAGAAGTTCATGAACATCAAATGCCGCAAGGCAGGGCTTGCGCCCTCTGCCGTTGTGCTGGTGGCGACGATCCGCGCGATGAAGATGAATGGCGGCGTGGCCAAGGCCGATCTGGGGCCGGAAAATGTGGAGGCGGTGAAGGCCGGGTGCGCCAACCTTGGTCGCCACATCGAGAATGTGAAATCCTTCGGTGTGCCGGTGGTCGTGGCGAGCAACCACTTCGTGGCGGATACTGGTGCAGCCGTGAATTGC
>CAYMEC010000007.1:4515-76241 GCA_964389425.1 uncultured Roseovarius sp. | reverse complement strand
CGGACGATTTCATGAGCTACAACATCCTGCGCGAAGGCCAGGATGCGATTGAATTGCTAGACCGTCTGGCGATCGGCAAAACCACCCTGATCGGCACATCGCGCGGCGGGCTCATCGCCATGGCCCTGTCCGTGACCAACCCGGACCGATTGGCGCGTGTCGCTCTCAACGATATCGGGCCCGAGGTCACGGATCTGGGCATCGCCCGGATTATGGATTACGTGGGCAAGACACCGCCCTTTGCCGATCTGGATGAGGCTGCAAGGGCGCTGGCCGATGGCCTGGGTCAGGATTTCCCGGGCGTGAGCCTGTCGCGCTGGCGCGAGGCCGCAGATTTCATGTGGGAAGAGGTCATTGGCGGCATTAAGCTGCGCTATGATCCTCGCTTGCGCGATGCATTGATTGGGCAGGCGGGTTTAGGCAAGGCTCCAGATCTCTGGCAGCTTTTCGACGGGTTGAAGAACATCCCGCTTGCCACGATCAAAGGCGCCAATTCCGATCTTTTCGCGAAAGACACGCTCCACAAGATGCAGGCCCGCCGCCCCGACATGATCACTGCCATTGTGCCTGATCGAGGCCATGTGCCCTTCCTCGACGAACCTGAGGCGCTGGTCGCCATCCACGCCCTACTGGATCAATCATGAGCAACATCGAGATGATCCGTGCCGCCGCCGAGCGGCTGGACGGCTTTGCCCTGCGCACGCCGCTTTTGAATTCCCCTTTTCTGGATGAAATCGCGGGGCGGCGCCTGTTCGTCAAACCTGAATGCCTGCAACACACCGGCAGCTTCAAGTATCGCGGTGCACGGTCGGCCGTGTCTGCGCTTGACCCGGATACCCGCGCTAAGGGTGTATTGGCTTTTTCCAGCGGCAATCATGCCCAAGGTGTCGCCCGCGCCGCCGCTGAGTTTGGCGTGCCATCCGTGATCATCATGCCCAACGATGCCCCGCAACTGAAGATAGACAACACCCGCGCTTTGGGGGCAGAGGTCATACTTTATGATCGCCCCAACGGGGCCAGCCGTGAGGCGCTGGGGGATCAAATCCGAGATGAGCGGGGCATGACGCTGATCAAACCCTATGACGAACCACAGGTCATTGCCGGTCAGGGCACATGTGGGTTGGAAATTGCTGAGCAAGCGCAAGCTCTTGGCGTCACCGAGGCAGAGGTTTTGGTCTGCTGCGGTGGCGGCGGGTTTACCTCTGGCATCGCGCTGGCGTTGGAGTCTGAGGCCCCCGACATGCGGGTCCGACCGGTGGAGCCGCAGGGTTTCGACGATGTGGCCCGGTCGCTCAAATCCGGCGCGGTGGAAACGAACAACCAGATGTCGGGCAATATCTGCGACGCTATCCTGACCCCTGCGCCGGGGGCGATCACATTTCCCATCCTCAAGCGCCTAATAGGCCCCGGACTTGCCGTAACGGAAGTTGAGGCTTTGCGCGCCATGGCCTTGATTTTCCAACGATTAAAGCTGGTGGCCGAACCCGGCGGGGCTGTCGCCGTGGCTGCCGCGCTGTTCCATGCTGACGAGATTGAGGGGGATGCCGTGATATGCACGATATCCGGCGGCAACGTGGACGCGCCCATGTTCGCCCGCGCCCTAGAAACCAAGATGTAGACCCAGACATGACCCAATTCACCATCGCCAGTTTCAACGTCAAGAACCTGATCGGGGCGGAAAAGGAATACTACAAGTTCCAGACCTACACGCCCGAGGAATTCGCCTGGAAACTGGATTGGATGGCCGATCAATTGCTGACCATGAATGCCGATATCGTGGGATTTCAGGAGATCTTTGAAGAAGACGCTTTGCGCGCGGTAATTGATGAAGCCACCGAGCGCGCCGATACCCTGAACGCCGCGTCGGTCCCTGACAAGTCCAAGCGCTATCACCGCAAGGCGATTTTCCGGAAACTCAAGGTGGAGCCTTACACCGGTGCCTCCCTCGCCTTTGCGCCCAACGCCGCAGACACGGGCGAGCCGGGCCAACGCCGCCCCGGGGTCGCGATCCTGTCCCGCTTTGGGTTCGAAGGCCGCCCGGAAATCATTCAGGATCTGGATGAACCGCTGCGCATTCCATTTCAGCCCCTGCGCGGGCTCGATGCGTCCGACGCCGGCCACTTTGTGCTGCGCCGCGTCTCTCGTCCCATTCTGAAAGTGCGCATTCCGGTGGGGGGGCGGGTGATCACTGTTTTCAACTGCCATCTCAAATCCAAACTCGGGGAATATGACACGCCCCAAGGGGCCTCCTACCCGCCAGAGGCCGACCTGACGAACTACGACCCGCTGGGCCGCGCCATGGGAAGCCTGCGCGCAGCCCTCAGACGCATGGCAGAAGCCTGGGTGCTGCGCCGGGCCGTGGTGGAGGAGCTAAAAAAGGGCAACCCGGTTATGGTGCTGGGAGATTTCAATGATGGCGAACACGCCGTCAGCACGGAAATCATCACCGGAGAGGTGCCTTTCCGAAATTACTCTTGGATGTTGCGGCATGACGCCGAAACCGCCAATGACCGTTACTCGAAAGAGGAAAATATCCGAATAAAAGAGGATGTTGACCGCGTGCGCCTGCATTCGGCAGAACGGCTTTTCGTGCGCAAATCGGCGCGCGATATGGTCTATACCTCGGCCTTTGGCGGAAATTTCGAGTCGATCGACCAGATCTTTCTCAGCCGACACTTTCACCCCGACACACCCAATCCGCTGGGTGGCATGCAATATTTTTCCGTCTTCAACGACCATCTGACCGACGGTTCACATCCGGAGGCGCCTTACAACAAGCTGGCCTCCGACCACGGACAGATTATGGCGCATATGGAGCTTTTTAGCTAAAATGCCTGCACTCTCGCTATCGGATGTGTCGCTGCACTACCGCGAAGACGGCGACCCGGATGGCGCGCCCGTGGTGTTTGCCAATTCACTGGGCACCGATCTGACGATGTGGGACGCGATGGTTGCGTATCTCCCGCCTGGGCTGCGCATTGTCCGCTATGACAAACGCGGTCACGGCCAAAGCAGCGTCCCTGCGGCGCCCTATACCATGGGCGCACTCATCGGGGATGCGGAGCGGTTGCTGGATCACCTTGAGATACGCCGGGCGGTTTTCGTCGGGCTCTCCATCGGCGGGCTGATCGGACAGGGATTGGCGGCCAAACGGTTGGACATCGTACGCGCGCTTGTTCTGTCGAACACTGCCGCGAAAATCGGCACGCGAGAGATGTGGCAAACCCGCATTGACGCCCTGCGTGCCCAAGGCATCGACGGGATCGCGCCGGATATCCTGACCCGCTGGTTTTCCCGCGATTTTCTGCGTGACGGTCCTGTGGACCACTGGCGCGCCATGCTCACTCGCCAACCCCTTGAGGGCTACATTGGCTGTGCCGAAGCCATTGCGGGCACGGATTTCTACACACCCACCAGCGGGTTGCGGCTACCGGTCCTCGGCATCGCCGGGTCCGAGGATGGCGCGACACCACCCGATCTGGTGAGGGAAACGATTGATCTGATCCCCGGAGCACGGTTTGAACTGATGCGGCGGGCAGGCCATTTGCCCTGCGTCGAACGGCCCGAAAGCTACGCGACCATGCTGACGGCGTTTCTGCGCGAAACCGGCCACATCGGAAACGCGGACGATTAATGACGACGCAACTCACGTTTGGACATTGCTCCCTCGACCTGAAACCGCTTAAGTCACCGCATGTCACGCCCCGTCACTGGCCGTTTGCCCACTGTTTTCATTCTGCTCACCGTGATGATCGATTCCATGGGCATAGGGCTGATCCTGCCCGTGATGCCCGCGCTTTTGCTCGAGGTGGGCGGAGGCACACTGGCCAATGCAGCCCTTTGGGGGGGCGTCCTCACCACATCTTTCGCCGTCATGCAGTTCCTGTGCGGCCCGACGGTGGGGAACCTGTCCGACCGTTTCGGCCGTCGCCCGATCCTGCTTACTTCGCTGTTTGTAATGGCGGTTGATTACCTCGTGATGGCCGTGGCGGGCAGCATCTGGCTTTTGCTGATCGCGCGCATCATCGGTGGGATCACAGCAGCCACCCACAGCACGGCACTGGCTTACATGGCTGATACCTCTACCCGTGAAAACCGCGCCTCTGGATTCGGCTTGGTCAGCGCGGCGTTTGGTCTGGGCTTCGTCCTCGGTCCCATTATCGGAGGAGTCTTGGGCGACATGGGCACCCGCGCGCCATTCTATGCTGCCGCCGCGCTGGCCAGTGCCAATTTCATCTTTGGCCTTCTGATCCTGCCTGAAACCGTCACCGACAAAATACGCCGCCCGTTTTCATGGGCGCGTGCCAACCCCTTCGGTGCAATTGTCCATATCCGCGCGCTGCCCGGTCTTGCCGGGCTTCTACTGGTGCTGCTGCTGTTCCAAATGGCCACCAACGTCTACCCGGTCATCTGGGCCTATTACACGCAGGCCCAATTCGATTGGTCACCGGCGATGATCGGGCTGTCCTTGGCCGTTTTCGGTATTTCCATGGCTGTCGTGCAAGGCGGGGTGATCCGGCTGGCGATTGCCAGGTTCGGGGACTTCTACACCGTGATTTTCGGGTTCGGATTTTCGATCATCGCCTTCCCTGTGCTCGCCTTTATCACCAACGGAAAGGTCGCTCTGATTCTCACCCCTATTTCGGCACTTGCGGCCATGGCAGGCCCTGCCCTGCAGGCCATCATGTCCAAACGCACGCCAGAGAACGCCCAAGGGGAACTACAGGGCATCCTCACCTCCGTCAGCGCGCTGGCGATGATCCTTGCCCCGCTGATCATGACGGCCGTTTTCGCCGCCGCGACCCACCCAGAGGGCCCCGTCTTCCTGCCCGGCGCGCCGTTCCTTGCCGCCCTCATGCTCACCTTCGCTGCTTTGGCCCTCTTCTGGGCTTCCCGCCCCTCAAAACGAAAAGAGGCCACACCATGAAACTCCGCGATCTTGATGTCATCGTCACCGCCCCGCCGCCGCCCGGATGGGGCGGGCGTTATTGGATCCTGGTTAAGCTCACCACCGATGACGGGATCACCGGATGGGGGGAATGCTATGCCTCCTCCATCGGGCCAGAGGCGATGGAACACGTGATCCGCGACGTCTTTGAGCGCCACATGGAAGAAGAAAACCCTGAAAACATTGAGTTAATGTTCCGCCGCGTGTTTTCGTCGGGCTTCACCGGCCGCCCCGATCTGACAGTGATGGGCGCGTTTTCTGGCCTTGAGATCGCCTGCTGGGACATCCTTGGCAAAGCGCGTGGGCGGCCCGTATGTGCCCTTCTGGGCGGTAAGATGAACAACCGCATCCGCGCCTATACCTATCTCTATCCGCTGCCCAAACACGACATCAACGCCTTCTGGACCTCCCCTGACTTGGCGGCAGAGACCGCACGCGATTGCGTGGCCCGCGGCTACACAGCCGTCAAGTTCGATCCCGCAGGGCCTTACACCATGCGCGGCGGGCACATGCCGGCGATGAGCGACATCTCAATCTCGGTGGCCTTCTGCAAAGCGATCCGAGAGGCGGTGGGCGACCGCGCGGATCTCCTCTTTGGCACTCACGGGCAGTTCACCACTGCGGGTGCGATCCGTCTTGGTCAGGCGTTGGAACCCTATTCACCGCTATGGTTCGAAGAACCAATCCCACCGGACAACGTGGCCCAAATGGCCCGCGTCGCCGCCTCTGTGCGCATCCCCGTGGCCACGGGCGAACGGCTGACCACAAAGGCGGAATTCGCCCCCGTCCTGCGCGAAGGCGCGGCCACGATCCTGCAACCGGCCTTGGGCCGCGCGGGCGGCATTTGGGAAATGAAGAAAGTCGCTGCCATGGCGGAGGTCTACAACGCTCAAATGGCCCCGCACCTTTATGCCGGACCCGTTGAATGGGCTGCCAATATTCAATTCGCAGCCTCGATCCCGAACATCCTGATGGCGGAAACGATCGAAAGCCCGTTCCATGACGCGCTGATCAAAGGGACAATCCGGGTGGAGAACGGGTTTATCCCGGTGCCGGACGCACCCGGCCTTGGCATCGAGGTGGATGAAGAGCTAGCCCGCGCCCATCCATATCAAGACGACGGTCTGCATCTGCAAATGCAGGAAGCCCCTTGTGACTACGCCAACGGAAACAATTTTACTGGCGGCGCGCCACCCAAAGAGAATTAGAAGGCAAGACGTTACGGTAAGTAGTTCAACCAAAGAGCGGCTGTGAAAATCGTCAGCACGGTAGCCACCAGAACGGATGTCGCCGCCACGCGCTTGGCCCGCCCATACATGTTTGCAAAGATATAGGCATTCACGCCGGGAGCCATGGCAGCTGTCAAAACCGCTGACCGTGTTCCGGCATCCGAGAGGCCCACCACCAAACCAAGCCCGCGCGTGATTGCGGGATGAATGATAAGCGCCACAAGGCAAATCCAGAACACCACCCGCAGATCACCTTCGGCCTTGTAGCTCGCCAGCACCCCGCCCATCCCGAACAGGGCGGCAGGCAATGCACTTTGCGCGATAAGGCTAAGGCCGGTGTCAAGAAACGCAGGCAAGGTAAGGGCCGCGAGATTGAACAGAAATCCGAGGACGATCCCCAGGATAAGAGCATTGGAGAAGATCGATTTGACGGCCTGCAACAACGTGCCTCTCCCAGCCCGGCCTTTAGCGCGGACAAACTCCATCACCGTAATGCCGATCCCATAGCAGAACAGTGAATGGATCGAGATGATGGCGTAGTTGCCTTCAAGCGCCGTCTCGCCATAGGCGCGTTCCGTGATCGCAAGACCAAGCAACACCGAATTGGAAAAAAGGCAGCAAAATCCGATGACGACTGCGTCTTCCCAATCTCGACCAAACAGGTACCGCGCCCCGAACAGCCCAAGCAGAAACCCGGACAGCGAGCCTGCGTAGAAACTGAGCAGCAGCCTCCAGTCAAAACTCTGCCCCAGATCGAGTTTCGCAATGGCCAGAAACAGCAAGCAGGGGATCGCAAAATTCTGAGTGTAGACCATCAACCCTTCTACACCTGCCTGCGAAAACCAGCGTCGCCAAACGGCCAGGTACCCTGCGCCAATCACCACGAAGACCGGCAGGATGACGTCAAGAAGCGCCTGCACGGGTTTAGGACCTGTAGGTAATCACCATGCCGTCATAAGCGGGGGTGATGTAATCGGGAGTTTCATCCGCGACCGTCTGGTAATCGAGATCGTTGTGCATATTGGTCAGGACACCGCGTCGCGGTTTGGCGCGCTCCAGCCATTCCAGCGATTGCGCCAAATGCGAATGGGTCGGATGCGGATCACGGCGCAATGCATCTAGGATCCAGCAATCCAGATCCTGAAGCATATCCCAAGCCTCCTCCGGGATCGCCGCCACATCGGGCAGATAGGCCAGATCATCTATGCGAAAGCCCAGTGAGTCGATTGATCCGTGGTTTACCTCGAAAGACTTGAACACGATCGCACCACCTGCACCATTTATGCAAACATCACCATTTATAGTATGTAGCTCCAATATCGGTGGATAAGGTGAACCCTCAGGTTGGATAAATGCATATCCAAATCTGCCCAAAAGCGCATTTTGCGTGGCGCCATTGGCCCAGACCGGCACGCGCTGGCGCATGTTGAAAACGATCATCCGAAGGTCATCAATCCCGTGCACATGGTCGGCATGTTCATGGGTGTAGATCACGGCATCAAGTTCCCCAACGCCTGCATCCAAAAGCTGGGACCGCAGATCAGGCGACGTGTCGATCAGCACCCGGGTGGTGCCCTCTTCCGTCTCCCGCTCCACCAGAAGGGAGCAACGACGGCGGTGATTGCGCGGGTTCGTCGGATCACAATCGCCCCAGTTCCCGCCAAGTCGCGGGACACCGCCAGAGGACCCGCAGCCCAGAATTGTAAAACGCGTCTCAACCGTCATGCCGCGCGCGCCTTGGCAAAAAGTCGATCAAAATTCGCCTGAGACTGCGCAGCGAAGTCGGGCCAATCCATCCCGAACACCTCTGCGGCCACTTGCGCCGTGTGGACGACGTAAGATGGCTCATTGCGCTTGCCGCGATAGGGCGGTGGCGCAAGGTATGGTGCGTCAGTTTCAACAAGCACGCGGTCAACGGGCGCTGCGGCGAAAATATCGCGCAAGTCCTGGGACTTGGGGAAGGCCGCGATCCCGGACATGGACAGGTAAAACCCACAATCCAGCGCCGCCCGGGCCAACGCCTCAGACGACGAAAAGCAATGCATCACGCAATCATACGCGCCCGCGCGATACGCCTCTGTCAGGATCCGTGCCATGTCTTCATCCGCTGAGCGAGCATGAATGATCAATGGCAGCCCCGTCTGGCGTGCCGCCTCAATATGGATCAGAAGGCTTTCCTGCTGCAAGGCGGCGGTTTCTGATGTGTAATGGTAATCCAGACCGGTCTCACCAATGCCCACAAATTTCGGGTGCGAGGCCAAAGCCACCAAATCCTCCACCGCCACCATCGGCTCTTCCGCCACGCTCATCGGGTGGGTTCCTGCTGCATAAAACACAGGCTCAAACCGCTCGGCCAGGGCACGCACCGACGGCTCCAGCCGCAGTTTCGTGCAGATCGTCACCATGCGCGTCACGCCCGCCTCCACAGCACGCTCAACCACCTCGTCCAACTCAGGGGCGAAGGTCTCAAAATCGAGGTGGCAATGACTGTCTGTGATCTCGACCGTATGGGCCATTTAACCTCAGGCTTTGGCGCAGGATTGCAGCTTCAACACCGTATCCAGCACAAGGGCCGCGGGGTCAAGGTTCACCGCTCGGCCATGGCGCGCCCGACCCCCGATATCCTGCGCAAGTGCTGCCCAGTCACGCGCCTTGGCAGCGGTTGGGGCCAAATTCTGAAAAGCGGCGGCCTCGCCCTTCGTGGCCTCCACGGGCGATTGTCCCATTGCCCCGGCTCGCGCCATGCGCGCCAGCATCAGGTCGGTCAGCGAAAAGAACAGATCAAGCCGTTCTTCCGCACCACGCGCAGCCATCTGACCAGCCAGCTTGCCCGCACGCACGCGATCTAAGGACGGCAAAGATCCCATGATATCAATCAGATCACGATAAAGCGCCACGCCTTCCAACCCGATAAGTCGCACTGCTTCGCCTACCGATCCGCCCGAAAGTTCCGTGATCGCAGCGGCATCTGCCCCAGCCTCCACGCCAGCATCTGCAAGCGCGCGCTGCATGTCTTCCGGTCCTAACTCCGACAGCCGCACATCGCGACAACGCGACCGGATCGTCGGCAAAAGCCGCGCCGGTTGGTGGCTTATCAGAAGGAAGGTGGTCCGCTCGGGCGGTTCCTCGAGCATCTTCAAAAGCGCATTTGCAGCCTGTGGGTTCATCTCATCGGCGCTGTCGATCAGTACCACGCGCCGCCCGCCATCCGCGCTGGACATCTGCAAGAACCGGTTCAGGTCTCGCACAGTTTCGGCCACGATTTCGGACCTCATACGACCGGTGCTTTCATTGATGCGGCGGGTGATGTGGAAAAATCCCGGCTCCGCCCCCGCCACCAGACGGCGTGCGACAGGGTGGTCGGAAGAGATATCCAGGTTATTCGGCGCAAGCGTTTCGCCGAAAAGCCCGCCGCCCGCCTCGGGCGTTGCAAGCAAGAACCGGGCGATCCGCCATGCCAGCGTCGCTTTGCCCACACCGCGCAACCCGGTGATCAGCCAGGCGTGGTGCAGACGACCTGCATTGAAGGCCTGCAAAAACGCCTCTTCAGCCGCTGTCTGGCCGTAAAGGGCGATCGCATCACGGGGATGCGGCGCGCCGGGGACGCGGTCGGGTTCCGGGGTGTCAGTCATCGCAGACGAGAGGTTACGACGCTCGCAATCGCTTCGGCAACCGCATCTTCACCACGCGCGCCGTCGATGACGACAAAGCGGTCGGGCGCGGTCTTTGCAAGCTCCAGAAAACCCGCGCGCAACTGCGTTTGCAGGTCGAGCCCAAACTGTTCAAACCGCTCTTCCCCGCCCTGCCGACCCAATGCACGGGCCAGACCCACCTTCGGGTCTATATCCACCAGCACCGTTAGATCCGGCTCCTGTCCGATCATCAGATCATGCAAGCGATCCACCTTGTCCCGCAGCCCTCCACCGCGCAGCCCCTGATACATGCGCGTGCTGTCGACAAATCGGTCACATATCACCACCTGACCTGCCTCCAATGCGGGCCGGATCGTGCGTTCCAGATGGTCCCGGCGCGCCGCGGTGAACAGCAACAATTCCGTTTCCGCCGACCATCGATCAGGATCGCCCTCCAGCACCAGCTTGCGGATGTCCTCTGCTCCGGGACTGCCACCCGGTTCGCGGGTAAGGACGACGTTATGCCCTGCGACGCCGAGAGCCTCTTTCAAACGCCGCGCTTGCGTTGATTTTCCAGAGCCATCAATGCCTTCAAAGGAAATGAACATGCCTGAAGAGGCCAACGTCAGCCCTCGGTTCCTGTGTCTGCCGTGGCTCTGGCCTCAACCTCTGGGCCGGCCTGAAGCCGCGCCAGAATATGCTTGGAAACGGTTTTCAGTCGGATCATGAACCCGCCCGAAGGCACGTCATTGGCGGCGTAAAGAGGGATCTCAAGCACCGGCAGGCCCTCCGGCATGATGACAAGTTTGGCCAGATGATCGCCCTTCAGAACGGGTGCATGAATAGGCCCATCGTAAATCACCTCTGCGGCGACACCATCAGCGGCCAGAACAGGCAACAGCGTGGTGACATCATCCATTGTTTCAAGTGGCACAGTGGCGTCTCTGCCCATCCAGACTTCCGCTTCCGCCACTGCGGTACCTTTGGAAATCACGGGTTTTTCCACGAACTGGCGGAATGCCCAGTTCAGGATGGCCTCGGATTCAACGGCCCGTTGGCGCGCCGAACTCAGGCCGTTGACCACGAAGATCACCCGTCGGTCGCCTTGCTTGGCCGACCCCACAAGGCCATAGCCAGCCTGTTCCGTATGGCCCGTTTTCAATCCATCGGCCCCGATATTGAGCCGCAAAAGCGGGTTGCGGTTCTGGGTGTTCTGTGGTGCTCGACCGTCAAATTCGAACTCGGTTTCTGCAAACATCGGATAGAATTCCGGGAAATCCTCAATGATCCGACGCGCCAGCAAGGCCAAATCCCGCGCGCTCATCACATGGCCGGTGGCGGGCCAACCACTGGAATTCTGGAAAACCGAATTGGTCAAACCCATTTGTTGCCCGCGCTGCGTCATCAAACGGGCAAACCCCGCCTCGGTTCCATCAGGGCTCAGGGCCTCGGCGAGAACGACGCATGCATCATTGCCCGACAGAACAATGATCCCGCGCAGCAGGTCCTCTACGCTGACCCGGTCGGTCGTGTCCAAAAACATGGTGGAGCCACCAAAGCTCATAGCGTTAGCAGACACAGGCAGCTTTTCATCAAGGCGAAGCCGTCCATCTCGAATGGCCTCGAACGTCATGTACAGGGTCATGAGTTTGGACATGGATGCAGGCGGCTGAGGTTCGTCCGCGTTTTTGTCCAGCAGAACCGTGCTCGTCGACAAATCAATCACGATCGCACCGCGCGCCTGTGTTTCAAATGCCTGAGCCGGGACAGCGACAAGAAGCGACAGAATGAAACAGGTGAGCAGGTGGCGCATTGCGAATTCCTATCAGTTGGTCACGGCATAAGCGTCTTCAAAGCCCATGCCTTTGACTTGCTTGAGCAAGGTGGAGCGTTCCGACGACGAGGTGGCAGGCCCCACAATCACACGCCAGAACCGCTTGCCGCTTGATTTCTGTTCCAGAACCGTGGGCACCATACCGTTCTGGCGCATCGCCGTGGCGGTGTTGCGGGCATTTTGTTCAATGCTGAAAATCCCGATCTGGATGAAAGGCTTGGACAGCGAAGATGCGGGGCGAGGTGCGGGTGCCGGTTCCGGTGCCGGGGTTGCAGCCGCGGCGGTCGTCGTCGTCTCTGCCGCCTCAATCGCCGCGGCGGCGCCCGCAACAGGATCCAGAGTTTGCGTTTCAACCGTGCTGGCCGCAGCAAGACCCTCGGTCGGCGCCTCAACCGCGTCTTCGGCCGGTGGCGAAACAGGAGCTTCCTCGCGCCGAAGCGCGGTGACATTCAATTGTGATGGCGCACCCGCGAGCATTCCCAGCGCATCCGCCGCGTCCGATGACACTTGAATACGCGGCCCCGGGTTTTCCCGTTCCCGCTTGAACAGCGCCCCGATCACGAACTTGGAATTGGAGGTGTTGCGGATGATCACGCGCTCCGGCTCTGTGACATCGGGATGGGCCACCCAAACGCCACCCAGGGATGGTCGTCCATCCCAAAGCCCGCTTTCGGTGACCTGGAAGACATCTGGCGCCTCCACATCCCGTTCGACCAGTTTGGTAGTGCTTGTGTCACTTGCACCATTGTCACTGCCGGCTTGCGCGCTGGGCTTTAGAAAATTGAAACCTTCCACCCCTTCGCCACAGGCCGAAAGCGCCATGACAGATAAAACCGGAACCAATAAAACGGCCCTGGCTCTACTGCTCCGCGCAGACACCCCAAGAACTTCATTAGCCGTTGAATAGACCATGCTGCCTTCCTTGCCTGTCCCCGCAGTCTTTGCCGCGGGCTGCCGGTTTTTCCGACGGTTATATTTCGTGCCCCAACCCCAAACCGCCCTCAATCGGGTCATGCTTGGAGCGTTATGAGCGTCACTTTACCCAAAGTTTGCTTCCAAGAAAAGCATGCAACACGCTTCAATGGGCGCATTGCGCGGTCGGACGCGCAAAACCTTGCTCAATTTTGGTGTCTTTCAGAATCAATGGACACGCAGTAAGCGAAGTGAAGCTGGAGGAGTGGCAGAGTGGTCGAATGCACTGGTCTTGAAAACCAGCGAGGGTGAAAGCCCTCCGTGGGTTCGAATCCCACCTCCTCCGCCAGACACATTCCTTCGACAGCAGTTCCCCAAGTTCGGTTCAAAGTCCCTTGTGTTTTCGCGGGCTTGCGACTTCGCGGGATGCTCTGAGACGCACCAGAACGCTGATATTTCTTCTTATTCCCTGCTTTTCTCAGACCGGCGATTTCGCCGGTCCGGTTTCCCTGTTTCGTGGGGAAAGACAGGGAACTTTATCCAAAATTGCGTATTTTCCGCAGTCAGAAGAGATTTAACCATTTAATTTCAATACAGATTTTCTAAATCTCCCTGCCCTACATAACAGGGAAGTATTCAACCTGAACAGGGAATTATCAGGGAACAGATTTGGCTTTACAGGCAATTACTCTGTTTGCGCAAAAAACAGACTTTCCTGGGCAACCCAGTCTATCGGAGAATTGGCACGCGTTAGAGTTTGGATGGACCAATGATCGGGGTGGCTGCCGTTCACAATGGCGCTTTACCAAACCTTTGAAAAACAGATGTGATATGCTCAGTCGGGTCGCTATCGCAAATTACAAAAGCCGCCAAAGAAAACCCAAAGCGGTGATGCTTGCTGTCATCGAGATAGATAAAAGCCATGCTTTAGGAGTAATTGCTGTCCGAGGTCGCTTAAAGGGTGCGCGTGTCGCTTGCGCAGGTTTAGTAAATCGTTCGCCTCGTAAATGTCAGGTTCGGGTCGCTGCGCCGCAGCAATCCAATGCCACGATGAATGTCCGGTTTGGACCGTTTCCAACACTGACTGGGGCTAGAAGCCAAAGCAGGTTTTGGGCCCTGGCGTTAGGGCGTCTTCTCCCGTCAATCCGACACAAGTCTATTTTCTCGGTAATTGCGGGGTGTATCACCGTATTTGGTTTTGAACCATCGTGAGAAGTGGCTGCCGTCGGCAAAACCGCATTCAAACGCAATTTGGGTGACGGTGCGCTTGGAGTTCAGCAACCTCCAGCGAGCATGTTGAAGCCGCATATCGCGCCACACAGCTTGGGGTGAGGCTTTGGCGTGCTTTGCAAAGGCGCGGTTGAGTTGCCGAACGTTTGAACCCAACATCTCTGCAAGGCGCTGGGTCGTATACGGCTCTTGCAGTTTTTGCGACATGATCTTGATCGCCTGTTCGATCCGCCAGTTGCCGCAGACTTCCAGATCCTGAAACGGGGCGCGTCCGACTTCGTGGGCGCTGCGATGTTCATCCACGACAAGTGCTGTGAGACCCTTGCTCCCCCGGGAACGCCCGCAGCGTTCGATCAAGATCTCAACCGCCAGATCGATGGCTGCCGTGCCGCCCGGGCAGGTCAGGATGCCGTCGTCGCTCACGTAAAGCTCATTTTCGACCGGGACGACCTTGGGGAACATCTGGGTGAATTCAGGCCTGTGATGGGTGTGGATGGCGGCGCGTTTGCCGTTCAGAAGGCCCGTCATTGCGATGGCAAAGCTTCCGGTGCAAAGACCCACCAGTTGCACGCCCTTGGCCCGCTGCGCCTTGATAAAGCCAAGCGTGTCCAGATCGATCTTATCGAGCTGATCAATTAATCCGCCAACGATCACCAGGTAGTCATACTCCCCGGCCTCGGCATAGGTTTTCCAGGGGGCGACAGACAGGCCCGCACTTGAGGTCACGGGCGTCAGATCGGATGACAGAACCTCCCATGAGCAAAAGATCTGGCGGCTGCGGTCCCCTTCATCGGCGGCGTGACGGACGGCATCGATGAAGCCCGCCAAGGGAAGGATCGTAAAGGCAGGCGTCAGGATGAACGCCAGTCTGACATCTGGGTCCACGTCCCTCGTGGGGTGGTTTGGGTGCAGACCGTCCATGGCGTCCCCTCAATTGTCCCATATGTTATAAATAACGTCTTATGCGTTCTTTTAACAAGGATCGGTTTGTGCGGTCATGGACAGGCGCGATGCCGCTGCTTACGCCAACAGGCGAAACACGTCTGCTCAGTGGTGAACGCGTCTGCATGTAACGCCAGACAAAACCCAGGGAGAGACCATGTCCAAATCCAAAGACCAGCTTATGATCGACCGCCTTGCCGCAGCTGCGCGCGAGGGCAAAATCTCACGCCGTTCTTTTATGAACTACTCAGTCGCCGCCGGTATGACGGCAAGTGCGGCCACCGGCCTTTGGGGCACATCCGCCAAGGCAGAGCCCAAGCGCGGCGGCACGTTCCGCATTGCCCAGCATGACGGCAACACGTCTGACCAGCACGACCCGGGGCAATACGTGTCCTTTGCCGACATCGCATTGGCCCACACGTTCCGGTCTTACCTGACGCAGATCAATCCGGATCAGTCGCTCGGTGGGGATCTGGCCACAGAATGGTCAGCATCCCCCGACGCGCGGGAATGGACGTTCAAGCTGCATCCCGATGCGACCTTCCATTCCGGGGCCAAAGTGACGGCCAATGACGTGGTTGCGACGCTCAACCACCACCGGGGTGAGGATACGACCTCTGCCGTGGCGGCCTTCTTCACGGATGTCACAGATATCGTCGACAACGGCGACCACTCGGTCACGGTGAAGCTCGGGTCCCCCAATGCGGACCTGCCGTGGATCATGCCGGATTATCACCTGGCGATCTGTCCGGCCAATCCGGACGGCACGATCAACTGGCAGTCTGGCGATGGCAGCGGGCCGTATCGTTTGGTGGATTTCCAGCCCGGCGTGCAATCTCGTCTTGTCCGCCATGACGGCTGGCACGGAGAAGGCGCCTATTTCGATGAGGTGATTTTCACCATCATCAACGACCCCAACGCGCGGCAGACCGCGATTGTGACGGGGGATGTGGACGCGGTCAGCCTGTTGGAAAACAAGACCATGGCGCTGATGGCGCGCGATCCCAATATTGAGATCGACAATGTCTCCTCCGCGCAGGCGATCACGCTGGCGATGCGGGTGGACATGGAGCCATTCAATAACCCGGACGTGCGCATGGCGCTGAAGCTGGCGATCAACCGCGAAGAAATCATTGACAAGATCACCTTTGACGCGGCCACGATCGGCAATGATTTCCACCATGCGCCCACCATGCCCTATTTCCCGTCTGAAATTCCGCAGCGGGAATACGATCCCGAGCAGGCGGCCGCGCTTTGGAAAAAGACCGGGATGGGGGATACGCCCATTGATATCTCGACCGCAGATTCCATCACCACGGGCGCGGTTGATGCGATGGTGCTCTATTCTGAGCACGCCAAAGCGGCGGGTATCAACCTCAACGTCGTACGCGAACCCAATGATGGGTATTGGTCCGATGTGTGGCTGAAGAAGCCTTTCTGTATGGTCACGTGGGGCGCGCGCCCGACACCTGATGTGATGTATTCACTGACCTACAAGAAAGGTGCGCCGTGGAACGAGACACGATGGGAGAATGAGCGCTTCAACGAGGTGCTGTTACAGGCCAAGGCGGAACTCGACGACGCAAAGCGCTCGGAAATGTATGCCGAGATGGGCATGCTCTTGCGCGATGATGGCGGCACGGTTCTGCCCTACTTCCCCAACTTCGTGTTCGGTCGTCGCAGCAATGTGAAACACACCGGAGAGCTTGCTGCCAGCTGGGCCATGGATGGTGGCCGGGCGGCCAGCCGTTGGTGGTTCGACGAAGCCTGACAATACGGCCTGTTTGGGTCCGTTGCCTCCCTGGTGCGGATCCAAGCGGCCCTGGCAAGGCAGGATCTTCTGTTTTGCCAGGGCTTTTTGGTGTTCACCTCGATAGGGAATTGAGCCGTGCAATGGAGCCGTACAATCACCGTGATCGGCGCCCATGCCGAAGGCGAAGTGGGGCGGGTGATCACCGGCGGCGTACTGGATGTGCCGGGCGCCACGATGCTGGAGAAGATGCAATATCTGCAGGCGCATGACGAATTGCGCCAGTTTGCCAATCACGAGCCGCGTGGTTGCGCGCAGATGACGACGAACCTTCTATTGCCGCCCTGTGATACATCCGCCGATGCTGCGTTCATCCCGATGCAAGCCGACGGCACCCACGCGATGTCAGGCTCCAATGCCATGTGCGTGACCACCGTATTGCTGGAAACCGGCATCCTGCCCATGCAAGAACCTGAGACGCGCGTGGTTCTAGACACAGCGGCCGGTCTGGTCGACGCGGTGGCCACCTGCCGCGCAGGCCGAGTTGAACGCGTGACACTGACCTTCTTTCCCGCCTACGCGGAGCATCTTGATGCGTCCCTGGACGTTGATGGCATTGGCACCCTTCAAATCGATGTGGCCTTCGGCGGCGTGTTCTATGCCCTGGTTCCGGTCGATCAATTGGGGCTTTGCATTGCACCCGACAACGCGCAGACCATGGTCGATCTGGGCAAGAAAATCAAAACGGCCGCGCAGCAACAGCTGCTTGTTCAGCACCCAGAGGTGGAGCAGTTCAACCGCATTGAATTTGTTATGTTCACCGACCGCGACACGAACCATCCGGGACGCCTGCACAACGCAACGGTTATGCCCCCGGGCCGGATTGATCGCTCGCCCTGCGGCACGGGCACTGCCGCGCGCCTTTCGGTGATGCATGCCAAAGGTGAGGCCCAGATGGGCGACTTTTTCGAAATGCGATCGACCATAAATTCAGGATTTGAAGCATCGATCCAAGCGGAATGTAGTGTTGGACCCAAACGAGGCGTGATTTCCCAGATTTCAGGCAGAGCTTTCATTTTTAGCACAATGCAATTGGGGGTGGATCCTGCTGATCCTTACCCTTCGGGTTTCACCATGTCCGATACTTGGTGAACGGAAAAACCAACTGTCGGCTTTTGAGAAGCTGCATTGCAGCGATGGCTAGCAAGACGAACGGCAGCTATGGGCCGTTAGCAAGCCAGTCTTGCCTTCAATTCTTTTGGACTTCGGTTTTGCCTAGACTCAAGTTCATGAGCTTGCATTGGCCGCGCGAGAACGAAGCCTTGCAGCATATCCACATTGCACTGTCTCAGAGCCTGCAACTCTTCGTACGTTTCGACGCCTTCCGCCACCAATTCAAAGCCATGTATTCCTGCCAAACTACTAAGCGACTTAAGAATGACCGTGTTGCCGTCATACTTATCGCAGTCTTTCACTATCGAGCGATCGATCTTTAGGATGTCCGCCGGCGTTTTATCGAGGCGGCTAAGTGAGGAATAACCAGCGCCAAAGTCGTCAATTGCGATCTTAACACCAGCGGCGCGCAGGTTGTTCAGGTTAAGTGTCGCTTGTATGCTGTTGCTTAGCACCTCAGACTCTGTGATTTCCAACCACAATCGTGAGTTTGGTGTCTGACGTCAGACACTCTGTTCCGGATTGGTTCAAGTGTTCGGCCACAAACTGAGACGAGTTCGAATTCGTCTGACAGCACCGCCATCAGAAAACTGTCGCTTCGTAAGGCGCAAAACAGGCGGCCACACAGCGTTTCTTTTTGGACCCTTGGCACAATAGGTTCAATCATCGCTCGGTTGATGCAAGTGTTCGAACAGACAAGGCGCGTCTCGATCTGGTTGGCGCGCCCTAAAGCGCACTTAACGCACGTCCCACAAAGAACAGAACGCCCCCAATCAAAGTACCCAGGACCGCGCCGTTGATCCGGATGAATTGCAAGTCGGGGCCAATCTCCAGTTCAAACCGTTCAGAAAGCTCTTCTGCCTCCCAACCGTCGATCACTTCGGTGACATAGGCCGCGATGGGATCGCGCAGTTCGGTAATCGCGGTTTCCGCGGTACTGGCCAACTGCCCCTCAAATCGCGTCAGCGCCTCGTCATCCGAAAGCAGCTTTTCAGCAAAGCGCTGTACTGCACCGGCAATTGCGGTTTCTGCCTCCTCCGGGTCACGACTCAGGCCATCGGACAAACGCTCACGGACCAGTGTAAGCGTGGCATCGACGGCCTCGTCAAATGCCTTGGATTTGGTGAAATCGGCCTTGCCCGAATGCACGGCCCTCTCAAACGCTCCACTGTCTTGCAAGGACGACAGGAAACCCGCCAATCCACCTACGAAATCTCGGCGCAGCTCACTCTCGGGCGCGCGCAGGTCGTCTATCACGTTGATCAGCCCATCAACCAGAACCTTCGATACCCCCCGATCCACGCGCGAGGCGACCCACCACCGGCTGTTGTCCTGCACCAGTTCCAGAACTTTGTCCCGGTTTTCATCAAGCGACGTGCGCATCTGGCCCAGCATTTCATCCAACATCGACCCGCGCACCGCCTGATCCAGAACCGGGCCCAACGCAGTGCTCAGGGCCACCGTCGCCCCATCACTCGCCACCGCCGCGCGCAATTCGCGACGCAGCCCCTTGTTCAGCGTCGGTGCCTTGTCTCCCTTCATCGCAATGCTAACCGCACGGGTCAGCGGCCCGGCCACAAGCGCCGCGTTCTCCGACTGCTGCAACCATTCCGCAGCACGCCTCGCCGGGGCCATCTCTGCCACGCGCGCAGAGATGGAGGCAGGCTCCAGAAAGTGGGTCTTGAAAAACTGCCCCACGCTTTCAGCCGCACGTGTCTTGTTGCGCGGCAACAACGCGGTGTGCGGGATACGCAGCCCCAGCGGATGACGGAACAAGGCCACCACCGCGAACCAATCGGCCAGCGCGCCGATCATGCCTGCCTCCGCCATATGGCGCACCAGCCGCAACCAGGTCGGCGTATCACCAGGAATGAACGTAGCCAGGTAGACCAGAACCAGCGCGATCAGAACTGCGCTGGCCCAAATTTTCATCCGTTGAAGGCGTTCCCGTTTGACGGTCTCGCCTGCGATATCAGGCGGAGACGGGGCTTTCATCAATGAATTCCTCTGCGTCCAGAACGACGCCGTCATGGATGAAGGATTCAATGCGCTGCGCGGTCTCATCAGGTTTTGAGAGGATGAACAAATGCCCGCAATCCATCACAACCATCTGCGCATTGGGCAGCCGCTTCATCAGGATCTTTCCATTGACCACGGGCACCAACGGGTCATCCCCACCCATCAGCAACATGGTCGGAATTTCGATTTGCGGCAGCCAAAGCCAACTGGTCCACCCCATCCCGCAGAGCAGCTGATAGAAATACCCCCGCGCGTCGCCTGCTTTCAGGGAACTGGCATGGATATCCAGAAGCTCCCGGTTCATGCGCAGCTGACCGCCATAGATGTCCGGGCCAATATTGGACATGTGGTCAGGGTCCAGATACCGCTTTGGCGTGGCCATCTTGCGGATGGTCTGGATATTGCCGGGGATCATGACCATACCCGCGGATGTGGCGCACAAGGTCAGCGACCGGCACCGATCCTGATAATCATAGGCAAATTGCTGCGCCGCCGCCCCGCCCCATGACACACCGGCAACGTCGACTTCCCCAATCTCCAGCGCATCCAGAAGACGCGCCGTCATCCGGCTGAGCCAGGCAAAGCGATAAGGGATGAGTGGCGTAGGCGATCCGCCCACACCCGGCACGTCAAAGATCAGGATCCGCGTGCGTTTGAAATGGCTCGCCACCGGCACGACCGCATCCAGACTTGCGCCGATCCCGTTATAGACCAAAAGCACGCGGTCTGCTTTTTCAGGACCGAAAAAGGCATACCGGATCTTCTGACCCATGATCGTGATGTCGTGGCTGACGACGTCGCCTGTTGTTTCGCGTGGCACCAGCGGCCCCTTTACTTCACTTTGGCTTTGGCGTGGACGTAAGAGCCCGGCGCATCGGCCAAGGCTTTGTATTTGCGTGAGCCCTCTGAGGCAGGCGATTTCACCTGACCGCCAGAGCGTGCGTTCATCCAGTGCATCCAGTGCGGCCACCAGCTGCCCCGGTTCTGCTTGGCGGTTTCCAGAAACTCTTCGGGTGTCTGGTGGTCGCCGTCATTGGTCATGAACTTCGCCCGCGGGTTTCCCGGCGGGTTGATCAGCGACTGGATATGACCGGCCTGGCTCAAAATAAACTCGGACTTGCCGCCAAAGGCGTGGTGCGACAGGTAGCAACCATCCCAAGGCGTGATGTGATCGGTTTCACCGCCCACGATGAAGGTATCGCATTTCACGTCCTTCAGCGACAGCTTGTGCCCATCAATTTCCCAGCCTTCCTCGCCCGACAGCCCCCCACGGCGCAGCAGCTCAATCAGATCGCTGTGCAGCGCGGCGGGCAGGTTTGTGGTGTCAGCATTCCAAAACAGAATGTCAAAGGCGGGCGGATCGTTGCCAATCAGGTAGTTGTTCACCCAATAAGCCCAGATCAGATCGTTGGGCCGCAGCCACGCAAACGTGCGTTCCAGATCCTTGCCTTCCAACACGCCCTTGCGCCCAGAGAAAGCCCGCGCCAGCTCCAGCGTTTCAAGGTTGGCAAACAGCCCCATCGTGGTGTTTTTGCCGCCCTCTACATCGAGGATCGCCACAAGGCAGGTAAACGTGTTCGCGCGCTGCTCATCCCCGCGCGCGGTCCAGAGTGCGATCAGCATCGCCGCCGTGATCCCGCCCGAACAGGCGCCAATCACGTTGAGGCTCTTGGATTTGGAAATCTCGCAGGCCACGTCGGACGCACGATCCAACGCATTCACGTAGGAATTGATACCCCAATCGGACTGTTCCGAGGTCGGGTTGCGCCAGCTCACGATAAAGACCTGATGGCCCAGCGTCGTCAGGTATTCGATCACCGACCGGCCCGGGGCCAGATCCCAGACGTAGAATTTGTTGATCTGCGGCGGCACGATGAAAATCGGCGTTTTGTAGACCGTGTCCGTCTTGGGCAAGTACTGGATCAGCTCCAGATGATCTTCCTGATAGACGACCTTGCCTTCGGACAGTGCCAGGTTTTTGCCGATCTCGAACTTGGATTTGTCCACCATGGACGGCAGACCATTGTTGTTCTGCATATCGCCGATGAACTGCTGCAAACCCTTGGCAAGGTTCTGCCCGCCATATTCCAGCGTCACTTTCATCGCCGTGGGGTTGCCCACCAGCGTGTTGGTGGGCGCCATCGTATCGGTCACGATGCCCGTCAGCAGCTTGGCGCGCAGCTTATCACGATCCGACAGCGCCAGCCCATCAACCCATGCCTCAATCCCGCGGCACCAGGTCAGGTAGCTTTGCATCATCACGCGGTAGGCCGGGTTCGTTATCCAGACCGGATCGCGCCAGCGCTTGTCGCCTTTTTCGGGACCCACTGTCGATTTGCCGGTGGCGGAGCGTACCATTTCCTGACCCAGCTTCATGCTCTCGCTCAGGGCGACTTGAGGGGCCATCATGGCCTTGCCGTAAAAGCCCATCATCGCCTTGGCGAGGTCGGTCGCGGTCTCGAGCGAGGCTTTGTCGTCTTTCTTTGTCATTCACCTGTCCTCCCGTTCAGGTCACGATCATGGCGAGGATTTCCGCCACCACGGCCGGCTTTGGCATGCCGACGATAGTTGTCGTGGCCTCCACCTTGACCAAAAGCCGGTCCTTGCCCTTTTCCTCAACGCTGACCAGCTTGTAGGAATTGGTGACCTTGCTGTTGACCAGCACCGGGGTGATGAACCGCACCTTGTCCGTGCCGTAGTTTAGCACGCCTTTGGCATCCTTGGGCACAAGACCGATATCGGCGATGGACCCTGCCAGCATCGATAACACCAAGAAGCCGTGCGCGACAGTGCCACCAAAGGGGCTGTGCTTCTTTGCCATTTCGGGGTGGACATGGATCCACTGATGATCGCCGGTGCAATCGGCAAAAGTGTTGATGCGGATCTGATTGACTTCGATCTCGTCGGGTGCGGCCCATTCGTGACCCACAAAGTCTTGCATCGTTGCAACAGAATATCCGTCTGGTGTCGCCATTTGGCTTCCTCCTTATGCGTTGTCGCGTAATTCGCGGCGAAGGATCTTGCCCACATTAGACTTGGGGAGCTCCTTCATGAAAGTGATACGTCGCGGCAGTTTGTAGTTGGTGAGCTGCGCGCGGCAGTGATCGATGATCTGATCTTCGGTCAGGTTGGCCCCTTCGGCCTTCACCACAAAGACATGCGCCGCCTCACCCGTTTTCTCATCAGCCATCCCGATACAGGCGTTTTCCGCCACGCCGGGGCAGGCTTGCACGACCGCCTCAATCTCATTGGGATAGACGTTGAAGCCAGAGACCAGGATCATATCTTTCTTGCGATCCACGATGCGCAGATATCCGGCCTCATCAAACACTCCGATATCGCCTGTACGGAAAAAGCCATCCGCCGTGAACACCTCATCATTGGCATCATCGCGGTTCCAATAGCCCTTCATGATCTGAGGACCGGCCGCGCAAATCTCACCCCGTTCGCCGATGGCAACCTCTTGGTCGTTGTCATCCAGCAGCTTGATATCGGTCGAGGACACGGGCAGCCCGCAAGCCCCGGTGAAATGCGTGACCGACATGGGGTTGATGCACAGAATGGGAGAGGTTTCCGACAGCCCATAGCCTTCCTTGATGTGGTGGCCCGTGATGGCCTTCCATGCCTCGGAAGTGGCCTCCAAAACAGCGGCCCCGCCCCCGATGGAGACTTTGTAGCCGCTGAAATCCACCTCCTTGAACGCGGGGTGCATGCAGAGGCCTGCAAACAACGTGTTGACCCCTGCCATGATGGAAAACTTGCTGTCCTTGATGGCCGCGATGAAAGCATCCATGTCCCGCGGATTGGGGACCAGTACGATCTTGGCACCGATGGCCATGTAGCAAAGCGAGAGCGTCAGACCGAAAATGTGATAAAGCGGCAGCGCGCCCACGACCACTTCTTTGCCGGGCTCAGAAGCCTCGGGCAGGTAGGCACGGAATTGCTCGGAATTCGCGATGAGGTTGCGATGCGTCAGCACCGCACCTTTGGACAGGCCCGTGGTGCCGCCCGTATATTGAAAGAAAAGCGTGTCGTCGCCGGTCAGTTCCACCGGTTCGAAGGACAATTCCGCCCCTTCAGCCAATACATCCGCAAACTTGATCGGCGCAGGAATTGCTGGATCAACAGATGGGGTCGGAATGGGCAACCCGATGGCATCACCCAGATCGATGGTGATCACGGTCTCAACTGGTGTGTCATCCAGCACAGCACCCAGAGTTTGCGTTGAAGGTGCAAAGATCAGGATCGTCTCCGCCCCGGCATCGGTCAACTGATGCTGCAATTCGCGCGGTGTATAAAGCGGGTTCACATTCACCTGCGTGGCCCCTGCCCGCAGGATACCTATCATGGCCACCGGGAACGCAAAGATATTTGGGCACATCAGCGCCACGCGATCCCCGCGTTTGATCCTCAGTTTTTGCTGTAAATACGCCGCCACAGCGCGTGATCTTTCGTCCAGCTGGGCGTAGGTCATATGGGTGCCGAAGCACTCGAAGGCAGGAAGGTCGCCGAACTCTGCTACCGCTTTATCAAGCAGTTCCACAACCGAACTGAAAGTATCCGGATCGATGCAGTTCGGCACACCGGCATCGTAGCTTTTGGTCCAGTGTCTGGACATATCGGCCCCTCCCCTTTGATCCGACTGCCTCGAAAAAAACGATCGCCGCAATGGCGCGGCGACCGCAGTGTTGTGTGCTGCGCTTAAGCGGCGCGGTTGCCGTCGAGCAGGGCAATCACAGGCTTCATGGTTTCTTCGGCCTGAACGCGTGCCACGTCGATGAACTCCTTGCCGTGTGCGGCAGAGGTCTCGATGCGGGTCTGCATGAACGCGGCCTGAAGACCAGCCACTTCAGAAAGGCTCTTGGCTTTCATTGTCTTTTGCGCGTGCTCGGTCACTTCGCCGTAGAATTCCTTGCCAAAGCCAAACAGCGTCTGACCCAGAACAGTCACGCCGGAGTAGTAGGCTTTGCCGAAATCGGTTGCTGCACCAACCGTTTGACCGGCTGTGTCACGGACGGTGCCCACGGTCTCACGCACGGAAGAGGCGCGCTCGGACACGTTTTCACGGATGCTGTCGAAGGTCGACGTTTTGGTGGCTTCGGCAGCGGCGGTTTTCTTTTCGGTCTTGGCGGACATTTTTATATCTCCAGTTTTCAACTTTTGGTCCTGCGCAGTGTCTGCGGCAGTTGACGTGAACGTAGTGTACGTCACGCTGCAATGCAACATATTTGCTGCATTGCAGCATTTCAGCCAAGGCGGCGCAACATATTGTTATTATTTGCTTTATATTCACATTGACCCTGTTCCTTGAAAGTGACGTTCCGTCACGAAAACCGCCAGAACAGGGCTCAGGCACAGAAAAGCGTGGTCTATTGGGCAGGAATGCCGGTCGTCCCTGTCAAGAGAAAGACTTGATACCTTGTCGGGATCGGGTCAAAACTCAAATCAACCATAACGTGTATCGGAAACCAATTTGGGGCTCAAACGCGATACCAACCAAGTGTGTGACCCGTTGCTTTGTCTGGGATGCGGCGTGTGTGCGTATGTCAGTAGCCCCGACACGGTGACGATGGTCGACATGGAACATGTGGGCCTGCGCCCGAACGTGTCGGATGATGCTGAACCTTCCGAGATGCAAAGGATGCGTGCCATCTGCCCCGCCGTCTCCGCCGATTTTGGCGACCTGAAACGCAGGCCGGACTATAGCCCCGTGGTAGACAAGAAAACCGAACGGGACTGGGGCGCAATCACTGGCCTGTGGGAAGGCTATGCCGCGGATCCGGAAATACGGTTCAAAGGCAGCTCCGGCGGGGCGCTGACCGCCCTGGCGCTCTATTGCCTTGAGGCGCGTGGTTTTCACGGCGTGCTGCAAACAGGCGAGAACCCTGCTGACCCCATCCGCAATACAACACGACTGTCGCGCACACGCGCCGATCTGATGGCCGCGCTCGGGTCACGCTATTCGCCCGCCGCGATCTGCCAAGGCTTGGGGAAGGTCGAAGGGGCCCCTGGCCCTTGCGTCGTCATCGGCAAACCCGTGGAAATCGCCGGCACCCGAAACGCCATGGCGGCGCATCCCGACTTGGCGGAAAAAGTGGGCCTGACAATGTCTTTTTTCTGCGCTGAAACGCCTCCGACTTTGGCCACTCGCAAACTTCTGGAACGCGTTGAGGCGTCCGATGCGATCACGTCCTTGCGCTATCGCGGACACGGATGGCCGGGCTTCTTTTCGACCCGCGGCAGCACAGGCTCCGAAACCGAACACTTGATCTACTACAACGCCTGGGCCTTCCTGCAACGCTTCCGCCCTTGGTCCACCCATCTATGGCCCGACGGATCGGGGGAATTGGCGGATATTTCCTGCGGTGATCCGTGGTACGAGATTCCCAATGGTAAAAACCCCGGTCTGTCGCTGATCGTAGCCCGTACACAATTGGGCAAACAGATCGTCGAGGGCGCGATGGCCCAAGGATACCTCACCGCATCGGAAGCGGAGCCATGGAAAATTGAAGCATCCCAGGGCGCCTTGCTTCAGAAGAAAGGGTCCGTCTGGGGACGGCGCTTGACGCACCGCCTCATGGGCATGCCTCTCACCAGTTTCCGGGATCTTGAGCTTTTCCAACCATGGCGCGCCCTGCCATTTCGCTTGAAAGTGCAATCCACGCTGGGGACTTTACGACGTATCTTACGACGTGGACTGTGGCGACCAAGGTGAACCAAAACACAACCTTGAGGCGACACTACCACATTGACCACAAAGGGGAAACGCACCGTCCACCAATCCCGTTCATTGTGCACGCCCAACCCAAATACCGACCCGAACCAAAAAGAAAAATCCCGAAAAAATCCAAAAAAACAAATGCGTTTAAGACTATTTTAACTCAGATTGTTTTTTTCTTACCGTTGACTTCTTGGGGAAATCTGCGGTCTGACATGCCTCATACAGATTTTTTTTGCCACGCCGACACGGCCTTTACGGTGAGATTGCGCTGCTGTGCAATTCAACCCTTGGGCGATGTGTGGCGCAATGAATGCCCCAAATGCGCCTGGAGTCATCCGTTCAAGTGCACAGACAATAGCGCACAGCTCTGCTTTGGCAGGTAAGGGGCTAAGATGACGACGACCAAATCCAGAAACCATTCCGTAAAACTGACAACAGACGGTTGGCTCGATGACCCACGACTGTCCTACGTCACGTCTTTCAAAAGACCTCTCGACATCGCAATTGTCCTTTTGACCGCGCCCGTTGTCGTACTGGTCGTGATTGTGTGCTGGGCCATCATTCGCCGGGATGGCGGCGCGGGCTTTTACAGCCAGGAACGTGTCGGTCTCGATGGGCGCATGTTTTCGTGTTGGAAATTGCGGTCCATGGTGGTGGACGCAGACAGAGCCCTGGAGGAGCTTTGCAAGGCAGATCCCAAACGGGCAAAGGAATGGCGGCGCGATCAGAAGTTGAAGGATGATCCCCGGATCACGCGCATCGGGCGTTTCATTCGCGCAACCAGCATTGATGAACTGCCCCAGGTCTGGAACGTCCTGATGGGCGATATGAGCATAGTGGGCCCCCGCCCCTTCCTGTCCGAACAGAACGCCTTGTACAAGAAAGCGGGTGGGCGGGCGTACTACAGGCTTCGCCCCGGCATCACCGGCCCCTGGCAGGTCTATGGTCGCGGAAGAACCACTTTCACGGACCGGGTGCGATATGATGAATGGTATTTCGGATCTATGGATTTCCTGACGGACCTGCGCCTTATTTTTCGGACCATAGGAGCAGTGTACCGTGGAACAGGATCGTGATCACCCATCGCGCTGAGCCCGCGAAAGCGTGGATCATGGCGGCGTCATTTGTCGCGCTGTCCCTGCCAACTGTGGTTTCTTCTGCCACGGTCTCACCCAGCGTGGAAGACGATCCCCTGTCGCCTTCGGCTTTTTTGGACACCGCGCCTGACACGCAAGTTCCGTTTTTCTGGTCGCCGAAAACAGGCTTCATACATTCTCCTTCCCCGCCTCCGGCGGGCCTCTCGGATGTTGGCGGTCTAAACCCCGTTCTGGTGGGGTTTGCATTCGGCCCGGATGATGACGGCGGGTTTCGATGGGTTCCGGGTTTGGGATTGATCCCTGAAACTGCTTCTGACTCGACGACGGGCGCTCCTTGGGGCGCGCAAGCAAACGCATCCATCCCCGTTGTCTGGAAGCCGGACGATACGGCCAAATTGAACGCCCTCATGTTTCCAGAAGGCAGCGCAGGGATCACTCGGGTCATCGACGTGGCCCCGGGCGGCCGCGTTGTGGGCCAAGTTGATGCGGACGTAGGAAAACCCCGCTTTTTCGTCTGGCAAGACGGGGAAAGGATTCAGTTTCTTGAAACGGGCCCAGAAACGTCTTTGGTCAGTCTGCGCGCGATCGCCCCTTCTGGGTTGATGATCGGACAGATCGAAACCGGGGCGGGACAAAGACACGCCATCCTGTTGTCGGGCAAGGCACCACCGCTCATCCTGCCCGGGGTGGACAAACAGGAATCCCGCGCGGTCGGCCTCAATTCCAAAGGTGACGTTGTCGGCGTGTCGGAGGGCAACGTACCACAAGCCGTGCTCTGGCCCGCATCGGGGGACGGACCGGTCATTCTAAGCAAGGTTGTGGAACCCGCATTGCCCCCAGGCTTCACGCTTTTGCGGGCCGATGACATCAATGACGCGGGCACGATTATTGCAAATGCGGTCGACGCAGACGGCGGCGTCTATCTGGTCCGTCTGACGCCCGATCCCAATACGCCCGACCGTTACGTCTCTATCATTCTGGGACAGATTCTGACTGATGCGACCGCTCTTCCGGGGGCCACGCTTGCCGTTTCTGAAACCGGATCCGTATTCGGGACCTGCGGCGCGGATGCAACCAATTGCCCCCGTCCATTCAATATTTCGGTGCTGGACCCGTCGATCACCAACCTCGTGCCTTTCGCAAACCAACCACCCGGATTTCTGCCTTTGATTTCTGACCGCATCCTGCGTGGCGAAGCGATCGCAGGCGGCACCCCAACCTCGGCCCTTCTGGAAACTCCCAATGGCACGACAAGCGCTGCCACAACGCCCTTTGGCCCCACCACCTTTCCCGGTGTCACAGGCGGCGGTGGCGGAGGGGAAGAAACACCCTCCGCTCCGACGACAGCGCCCATCCCGCTTCCGGCGGCATTCTGGCTTTTGGCCTCCGCCATGCTGGGGGTCTTTGGTGCGCGGCTTGGGTTGTCCCGCAGATCGGGTGGCGCCTAACCTCGGTCACCGCGCGGGGTGACTTGGGCAGACGCGGTCTTTGACGGATCGCACGCTTTGACAACCTTGCGCGCAACAAGCTCAGACCCCGACAGGATGTGCAAACGATCCAGACTGTGGCGCGCGATATCCATGTACCAGTCCCGCACGGCAGGCGGGTAGTGCGACGCGATAAGGCGCGACACCACTTCAAACTCATCCATCTTCAGCGGCGCGCCATTTCGGGACGGGCCGTGGAACCCAAATCGGGTGGCTGGCTGCACGCAGACCTGCTCCAACGCCAAAAGCATGGTGCAACTGGAATAACAAAATAAACCGCGTATTTCGACAGCCCGGCCAGAAGCACGCAAAGCTGAAACGTCGTTCAGGCGTTGGCGAACGGACCCGCCGTAATCATCCCGCACGATATAGGGTTCTGCCGTGATACCTGACGTCGTCCCAAACACAGGTTCGGCAGCCACGCCATCCGCGCTGCCCCACGCCAGCAGGGCAAACACAAAACGAATTGCGGTGCGTCGACCCATCTCACGCTCCTTGCATCCTTAATTCCCGTTGGATGCAAAATTGCCGGAATGCCGTGGCAATTGTTGTTCGGAAAGATGATGATTTTCTGTCGTTCGACGAGAAGTTGAAGGATCGCAGGACTCCCTCCGGACCCTAGCCCGGTACGTAAATCGGCAATTCGCGGAGCACTTCGCCCATGAAGGTCTGCAAGCGCGCGTCGGCTTTGGCGATATCCTCTCCGGAATGGATTGGCGTCAGAAACCGCACTAATGCGCCATCCGTGCGGCCGCTGGTCATGCTGTCGCGCAAGACCGTCAATTTGGCCGCAAAATCATTCGTCACGCGTGTTCCGCGCTGGTCGAACCAGTAGTAGACCAATTGCCGGTCCAGACCGTTTTCTATGATTGCGCGGTTAAGGGTGAACCTGTCGTATACGGTGTTCGGGATGTGCACCTCTTGGGGGGCCAATGCAAAAATCTCCCACCCCGCTCCCGGCAGGCATACCTCGGGGGAGTGGATCCCCTGCCCTTCGGTTTGAGAAGCGTACCAGGCCGAAAAGAACTGCACTTCCTCGCCACGATCGCCAGAGCGGTAGACGCTGTTGATGTAATCAGTGGCGCCCAGAACCTTTGTCACCTCGGCGTCCAGCGGGAATTGAACGCCAGACCACTCCCCCAAGGTCATTGGGAAGATGGAAAAACCGGCACGCGCTGGCGGGTCGATTGCAGGTCGAGGAATCAAAAGAAACGCCGCAGAAACAGCTACCCCCAACGCGACCGCCGCCGCCATGGCAGGGGTGACGCGCATATCCATGGCTCGTCCTGCCTGCTGGCCCAACCCGTCAAAATGCAGATCAAGGATATCAGAGAGCGTCCGGGGCTCCGGCGTGCATCGTTGCAGCATGAGCGCCGCAAGCATCAATATCGCGATACTGATCGCAAAGATCACCCAGCCTTCGAAAAGATGCAGAAAACCGTCTGCCGCAGCGATCCCATGGGAATTGACCAGCACACCGATCACGCCAATCCGCACAGCGTTCATAGTCACGCAAACAGGCGCGGCCAACGCAAACAAAAGCAACTTGTGCCACATCGGCCCGCGATAAAGGATCGCCATCACATAGCTGAAGGACAGGATAGGGAAGAGATACCGCAGACCCGAACAGGCCTCTGCCACCAGCAGTTTGTAGGGGCCCAGATCGATGACATTACCGTCAAGGAAAACAGGTATATCGACCAGCCTGATGAGCCATGTGCCCAGTTCAGAGGACACGCCTTGCAGGAAAATCGTAAGCTGCCAGTAAAGGAACTGTGGCAAGGGTAACATGAAGACGAGGTGGAAGACCGCCAGCAGGTGGTGACGCCCCTCCTGCCAGCCCATGGAGGTCAGAACCATGCCGGCCACCCACAGGATCAAACCGTAACTCACGATATCCGGAATGCCGGCGATATTGCCGAGCGCGGCAATCCCCAACGCAATGACCACGACCACGACACCGGGCCACCGTACCAGAGGATGCGACCGCGCGGGCCTGTCCCGCAATCCGAGCAAGAACAGATAGAGGGAGATCAGTGGGATAAGCGGCCCATGGCTGTATTCAGGCGTCATCCACGCTTGGCCGATAGAGGCCAGCCCCAGCCAGAAGATCGGCAGAGAGCCCATCAACATCAGGGCAAGCAGCGCCGCGCCAGCCAACCGACCCTTTTGGTCCATCACTTGGGCAGCAGGTACGGTCATCTATGTCTGGCCACCCAAGTGCGCTCAAGTGTCAGAAAGATCGCCTCTGATCTGGCGTTGCCCTGAGCGCTCGTTGTCCGCGACGTGATGCGCAGGCCAATGGAGGCCGCCCAATCCTTGTTCATTTTCCGACGGTAGACCGCGCTGGTGGACAGCTCTTCGCTGTCATTCAGCGCATTGATGCGGTCGTTCTCAACATAGACGGCATCGAAGGCGAACCCGGACGTAGGCGAAAGAGCGATATCAAGGCCCAGACGGGCGATTGATGACAGAACCGTCTGATTGTCATTGTTGTTGTTGACCTCGCGGGCAAATAGGGCATTGAACCGGGTGGTGCGGGACAGGTCCTGTTCATAGGACACGCGCCCGACAAAGCGGTCTGTCAGCCCGTTAAGGAACGCCATGCCCGCATCCATGCTCAGGCGGCTTGTGGGCATGGGTTGATAGGTAAGGCCTCCGGTTACGGTGGTCCTGTCCGCCGCGACATCGGGAAAGGCGAACGCCATCTCACCACGCACCGCCACCCTGACACTCCGCTGCGATTGCAAACGCGCGTTGAAAAAGGTCGTGACGCTAGAGGGCGTGCCGTCCTCCTCATCCGTCACCGAGTGGCCGAGCCGCGTCTCCAGCAGGGTGGTGGGGGTAAGCGACATGCCGGTATCAAACACAAACGTAATCCGGGTACTGTCCACCAAGTTGGGGACAGTCACATTGCTGTAAGTCAGCGCGTTTCCTGAAACGCCAATGCCCCAGTTGAACGGTCGATCCTTGTCAAAATCAGCCCGCAGCCGATAGCGCAAGCTGGTGCGCGTGCCGGAGCCACCAAGGTCATCGAAATCATCCGGCAACCCGGCCCCACCCGGGCCGAAATCCACCAAGTCGATGGGGTTGAGAAAGGAGATGTCGTTCCGGATAGCCCTGATATTGATACTGAAATCCAGGCGGGGAGACGTGGACGCATAATCAAACTCCGCCCGTGGCCTGTCGAAATCAAACCCATCATCGGCGTTCAACGCAGCATCTTGCGATAAACGAATGTCACCACCGACCGAAAACGATATCGCCTTCCCGCGAGTGCGGGACGTCACGGTATAGTCAAGCGCCGTTGTGGCCTCAAACCGGGCATCGTTCACACCAGGGGTCAAAGCCGGATTGTTGGCGGCTTCGAACCTTTTGCTGAATGTGAGTTCTGAAAACACGCCCCCTTCCTGAGCCGGCGCGGCGCCCCCCTGACACGCAAACATCGCCGCAAGGGCAATCAGGTGCTGTGATGGCCCACGCGTTTTCATCTCTCATACGGCCCGATGAAAACGCCGCCCTATTCGAAAAGGCGGCGCGGCGGGACAACGATCACATCGCCCTTCTGAACCGGAGAGGTGCCAATGCTGCTCTGCCCGTTCAGCACGGCCTGATAGTTGAACGTGTAGACAGTCTCTTGGCCGGTTTTTTCAGTCCGGCGCAGTTGAATGCGCTTAATCGCTGCAAAATCGGTCACGCCCCCGGCCACGGACAGCGCCTGCAAAAGCGTCGTTCCCCGGTCGATATCGATCTTGCCAGGATTGTTCACCTCACCGATAACGAAGACACTGTCGGGCGCGCGCGTCTGCACATCGCGCAGCTGGATAAGCGACACAACGACGTTTGGCTGGGTCGCGAAATTGCGAGACAGGGCCGACGTTACGCGTTGCTGCGCTTCGGGGATCGATACGCCACTGACCCGCAATGAACCCGCCAGCGGCATGGAAATTCGACCATCGGGCGCCACCAGAACCTCTCGGTTGAGCGTTGCATCCTCAAGCACTTCGACCCGCAGCACATCCCCCGCCTGAATGCGGTATTGCTGGGCCGTCGCAATGGAAGCACTGATCATCAGGGCAATCAGGATCAACAGGGCGTAGATACGGCGCATGAATGCGCCACGTCGGACGCGCTCGAAATCTGATGCTTGGAACGAGGACGACAACATTAGGGATGGCCTTCGGTGCTCAATTCAAGGGAGCCTTAACCATAGTTACCAATCGTTAACTGGACCTTAACCATGGTGCCAAGGGTCAGTTTTGCGGCTTTTCCGACACGCGTTCATAGACCTCCAACGCGCGGGCATATTTGTGAACCCGTTTGTTCTGGCCCGCCAAACGAAACCCTCTTTCCAATGCCGCCCGCGCATCTGCCTCTCGACCGGCCAAGGCATAGGCCTCTCCCAGATTGAAAGCGATGGTCGGGTTGGCAGGCCATCCGCGCGCCGCCGCCTCCAAGGCAAAAACAGCGCGTTGCGGACTGCCCTCGCGCAGCCGGACGTAACCCAGCGTGTCCAAAAACGCGGGCACTTGTGTGCCTTCCAACCGGCTGGCTACCTTGCTCGCGATTTGCAACGAGGCCGCATCCTCGCGGAAATAAGCCAGCAAGGAGGCATAGTTGTTAGCCACGACAATGTCGGTCGGATTGCGCGCATAGAGCCCTGCATACATGTCGAGGGCACCATCCACATCCCCGTCCTGTTCCAACGCATAGGCGCGCATGCTGAGCAGTTCGTAACGGTCTGGCGCTGCAATCAAAGCCTCCGCCAAAAGCGCGCGGGCCTCTTCTTGCCGGCCTTGTGTTTGTAACAAGGCGTAAAGCCGTTGCAGAGCCATGACCAAGTCAGGGCGATCACGGACAACCCCGTCCAAAATCTCAATGGCCTCATCCGCGCGCCCTTCCAGAGCCAGCAGATTGGCACGCACAATGGTCAGCGCAACACTGTCCGGATACCACTGTTCAAGATCGTGGATTTGCGCCCGCGCCGCCTCAAACCTGCCAGTCAGCATGCGCATCCGCAAAAGCTGCACATCCGGGCCCAGACGCTCTGATGCCAGACCGTCTTCCCGTAAGGACGCACGGAGCACATCAAGGCTTTCATCAACGCGGTTTTCGCTGAACAGAATGGCCGCCTTAACATCGCGCGCCAAAGCATCAGAAGCCCGTGTTCCGCGCTCCTCCAGACGCGCAATCAACGCACGCGCCGTCGCGGTATCCTCCATCGCCACCAAGACCTGCGCGTAAAGCGCAACAAGCTCCAGATCATCGATATTGTGCTGCACAGTGTTGCTCAGAACGCGCGCTGCGGCCTGTGTTTTGCCGTGGGCCAGCTGGAACCGCGCAAAAAGCCGCGACACCTCTGGCATGCCGCCCGAGATCTGAAAGGCCTGCGCCAGGCGTTGCTCAGCCAGTGCCAGATTACCCAGTTTCTGATGCGCCTCTGCCAGCAGGATAAGCGCATCGACGTTCTGCGGGTCTTGATCGAGCGCAGTGCGAAGATCCGCGATGCCTTCGTTGACCTCACCCCCGCCAATCCGTTTCGCGGCCCGCAGCATTAGCGCCTGAACATGGGTCTTGTCACTGGCAAGAATGCGCTCCACGATCTCTATCGCAGCTGCCATCTCCCGCTTTTGCAAATGCAATCGCGCCACGATGTGCAGGCTGGCGTTGCGCAGATCCGCGTCCTGCGTGTCCTCGGCCAGTGCGTGCATCGCCTCGGCCGAAACACCATCCCCGGCCTCCATCCGCAGATGCGCCAGGCGCAGTTGATACCTGCGTCCCCGATCCGTACCGTGATTGGCCGCAATCAAGCGCCGCGCCTCCGCAATGGCGACATCCACACCCTTCGCTTCCTCCAGAAAAGACAGCAGCGTCAGGTGGCCCTCGGGGGATGCATCATCCGGGCCCGCACGGCGGCGCAACAAGGCCTCGATGCCCTCAAGGTCATCGCGAGAGGCATACCATTTGAGCAGAAGTTGGGAGACACGTTCATCATCCGGGAAAAGCCCGACCATGACTTGCATGTGCTGCAACACTGCCGCGTCGTCGTCCGCCGCGTCCAGCGCGCGCAGGCGGGACAGGTGCAACGAAACCGACGCGGGATACGCCGCGATCAAGCGATCCAGATAGGGCACAGCCCGCGCGGGGTCGGGGCCCTGGGTATACCAATGGGCCACAAGGCGCAGCGCGGTGTCCGTGTTCGGGTGTTCCCGAAGAAGGTCTTTGGCCGCCATGGCGATTTCTGCTGATTGCACGAGATCATTCGCCTCCTCGGCGGCGTGATACATAATGACCATGCCCAGCGCCTTGTGATCCGGCAGATCAGGTGCCAGCTCCAGCGCCGCAGAGCCATGCTTTTTCACCTCCGCCCGATCCCCGAAATTAAGCGCCATCTCCGCCAGACGGCGGCGCGCGTCCACCTCGTCGGGATATTGCTCAATGAGGCGCAGGTACTGGCTATAGGCCTGTCGCCATTCGCCTTGATCATAAAGCAATGAGGCAAAGAGCTTTCGCGCATCCTTGTGGAACCCGTCGCGCAAAAACACGTTTCGCAGTTCCACCATTGCGCGTGCGTCGTCCCCCTCTTCCAGCAAGGCAAGCGCATTCTGATAGTGACGGGATGCCTTGGCAGTATCGTCTTCACACGCAGCCAAAAACAGCCAAGGCACCACCAAAATTAGCCAAAAACGCATGGTTTTTCCGGCATGAATGAAAGTTTGAGTGTGAAACTCATCAGCATGTGTTACAACTTTAGGTATTATAGTAACAATTACAATGCTTCTTAAGGGCGAGCATTGCGAACCGCGCCAACACTCCATAAGCCCTGTGGATAACATCCCGGACACGCCGCCGGGCCTGATGAAACGCGCGAACAAAGGCAAAATGAGTTTCAGCATAGAGAAAATTCTGGACCATTTCGGGCTGTTCAAGCGGCCCTTCAGCCTCGCGCCTGATCCGGAATTTCTATTCCTGTCCGAGGCCCATCAACGCGCGAAATCCGCACTGGAATACGGGCTCGTCGCTCGCTCGCCCATCACGCTTGTCACGGGTGAGATCGGTGCCGGCAAAACACTGCTTTTGCGCGATTTCATGAACCATATCGAGGAAGACGTGCGCATCGGCTTGGTCGCCAATGCCTCCCCCGCCGACCGGACAGAAATGTTGCGCCTCATCCTCTACGCGTTGGATCAGGTGCCGCCCGAGGGGGACAGCTACGCGACATACTACGCCGCATTGGAGACATTTCTGGTGGAGGAATACCGCCAAGGCCGCCGCGTTGTCCTGATCTTTGATGAGGCGCAGAACCTTGATTGGAGCTCGCTCGAACATCTGCGGATGCTGACGAATATCAACTTCGCCGAACATGAACTGTTGCAGCTGATGCTGATCGGTCAAAGTGAGCTGCGCGACATGATCATGCGCCCCGACCTGCGCCAACTGGCCCAGCGCGTGTCGGCCAGCATGCACCTGCCCGGCCTGACCCATGAGGACGTGGGTCACTACATCACGCATCGCCTGAACTTGGCCGGGGCGGGCCGCCAGATCTTCGACGATACCACCTGCGACCTGATCCATGTCACGACTGGCGGCACCCCGCGCCTCATCAATCAACTTTGCGACTACGCCCTTCTCTATGCCTATGCCGAAGGTGAGACGGTGGTCACCGCGGAGGCCGTGCAAGCGGTCACCGAAGATGGCGTTTTGCTTGTGGCCCATGGCCACCAGGCGGCACACCAACGGGCGGCGGAATAGATGGCAGCGATGGATGTCAGAACCCACTGGCTGATTTTTCGCCGCTATCTGCCGATGGTGATGGCCCTTACGCTTGTGGGGGCCGTCGCCGGGGTGATCCTCGCCAAAAGTCTTGAAGCGACCTATCAGTCCAAGGCCGTACTGGTGGTGGAATCCGCGCAGATCCCCGATGACCTCGCGGCGACCACTGTGCAGACTGGCGAAAACGAAGCGTTGCAGATTATCCGCCAACGCATCCTCAGCCGCGATGTGTTGCTGGAGCTTGCGCATGATTTCAACATCTATGACGACCCACTCGTGATTGGGGCGGATGCAAAAGTGGCCGATCTTCGGAACCGCATCGTCATTGTCACCCAAGGGGGTCAGGTGCGTCGGGGTGCCCGGGACGCCACCATTGTCGAGGTTGCGTTTTCCGCAAGCAAGCCCGCCCTCGCCGCCGCCGTGGCCAACGAGGTGGTCACGCTGATCCTGCAAGAAAACGTTGAGATGCGTACCTCCGTCGCACGGGAGACGCTCGATTTTTTCACTCAAGACGTGGAACGCCTCGACCAAGCGCTGAGTGAGACGAACGCAGCGATCCTGAACTTTCAGGAAAACAATCTGGAGGCGCTGCCGGACAGTCTCGATTTCCGCCGCGCGCAACAGGCCAATCTACAGGAACGCCTGCTGCAACTGGATCGCGAAGCCACCGCGCTACAAGAACGCCGGATCCAATTGGTTACCCTGTTTGAAACGACAGGCCGGTTGAGCGTTGGTGCAGACGCCCCTCGGAACACCCGCCCGCGACCCGCCGAGGCACAACTGGCCGAACTGCGTGCCGAATATGCCAAGCTGGTCTCGGTCCTGTCGGACGACAACCCACGCATGGCCCTGATGCGCGCACAGATCGAAGCAGCGGAAAGCGCCGTCGCCGCGCTGCCCGCGCAGGACAACAAGATCCTTGGCGCAGGCGATGTTGCTTTGGACGTGTCCCTATTTGACATTCAACTGGCCGATCTCGACGCACAGATCGCCTTCATCGCGGATCAGAAAACCGCGACAAAAACGCAGATGACTTTGATCGAACAAACGATTGAGGCCACACCCGGCAATGCCGTCACCCTTGCCACGCTGGAGCGGACGCAATCCAACCTGCAAGAACAATACAATCAGGCCGTCGCCAACAAGGCCCGCGCGGAAACCGGCGCAATCATAGAATCCCTGTCTCGTGGCCAACGCATCACGGTGGTGGAACAGGCCGTCGCACCAGAATTCCCAACCAGCCCAAACCGCCCACTGATCGTCGTGGCCGGGGTGTCACTTGGCTTGCTCCTGGCGCTCGGCATCGTGGCCATTTTGGAACTGCTCAACCGCACCATTCGGCGACCACAGGACCTCAGCGATGCACTGGGCATCCAGGTCTTCGCAACCATCCCCTATATGGAGACCAAAGAGGCGCGGTTTTCCCCGCCCACACGCGCCGTACCCCGTGTCCTGATCCTCGCCGCCCTTCTGATGGGTACCCTATGGGGCATGGATCACTTACTCTCCCCCCTTCAAACCGTTGTAGAACGGGGCGGCCAATGACCCACCGAGACGCAAAGTAAACCATGGAACGCCTGCAAGCCGCCATAGAAAAAGCCCGCAGCGATCGTGATCGCGCCAGCCCCATGCGCGCCACGCAGACGGTTGGAGCCCTGGATGAGATGTGGTCGCAGCTTCAACCCCTGCAAGTGGACAGCGGCGTTCTGCAACGCAGCCGCATCTTCACCGCCGATGCGGGCCCCACCACCGCATCCTTTGACATCCTGCGCACCCGGGTGCTGCGCGCAATGCAGCAAAACGGGTGGAAGCGGCTCGCGATCACCTCCGCCACGCCAGACTGCGGCAAAAGCACGATCGCGCTCAACCTGGCCTTCGCCATGGCGCGCCAATCGGGCACGCGCACGCTGCAAATGGAACTGGATATGCGCCGCCCCTCGCAACAACGCCTTCTGGGTCTCACGACCGGACTCGCGCCCTCCAGCGTAGCGGATCTGTTGGCGGGCGACCGGGGCTTTGCCGATATCGCGCTCAATCACCGAAATGCGCTGGCCATGGTGACCAATGGCCAATCGGTGCAAAACCCCTCTGACATGCTGCTGTCGAACCATGTGGGACGCATCCTGTCTGATCTGGAACGCGCCTATCAATTCGACATTGTCATCTGCGACATGCCGCCCTCGCTCATTAGCGACGACATGATCGCGTTCACCTCGAACGTGGATTGCGCGCTGATCGTCGCGGCGGCGGAAGCCTCCACCGCGGCTGAGATTGACAGATGCGAACGGGACCTGTCGGAGATGACGAATGTCTTGGGCGTCGTGCTCAACAAGTACCGTCTGGGCGCGGCGGACAGCGCCTATCCGGATCACTATTATTGATCAGATCGCCGCAATCGTCTCCACTGGTAAAGCCCCGTCAAACAGGCCGGCATCGCGATAGGCCCCACCGGTGTTGGCGTTATTGAAGTAATACATGATGCGCCCACCCACCGTGATCGGCATATGCGCCCAAAGCCGCACACGTCCCCCGGGCAGTGGGATCACACCCTGCCCGAGGGCATTGCCATTCACATCCGTGGCCGTGACCTCGCCCCAAATGTCGTTCGCGCGCACGCGCTGATGGCCCTGACCGCTGAGATCGCGCAAGTTGACAGTGGTGGAATTCACCCCGTCTTGGCCCAGCGCCCGGTCAATATCGGCATAGATCGTCACCGTGCCAGAGGTCAGCGTTGTCAGATCTATGTCCCGCGCACCCGTTTGATTGCTGTCGTAATTGTCATTGAGATTGGCAATGTATCCGCCATCTCCCTGATCCGTCATTGCCTCAGCCGCAGCGAAAGCCCCAAAGTCTCCCAGCGCGTTTGTCAGCGCAGGTGGCGCCCCCAGATCGCAGGTCATAACGCCGGCAACAGGCTGCAAAGGCACCAGTTCCAGTGTGGCATCCACCAGCCCCGGATAATCGAGCCACGTGTCATCCGTCTTGTCCTGCGCATCGTTTGCGCCGCTTGGGCCGGGGGCAAATTCCAACATGTCCCCGCGCTGGAACGTCGCCCGACCAGCCGAGATGGCCGACAACATGGGCGCCGCATCGATCACAAGAGCACCTGACGCGATGGAAATCGCCGCATCCGGTACTTCTTGCAGCGTTTCAGGATCCGCCGCACTGCGGAAGTAAAGCTGCGCGACCTTGGGCTGGCCCGCAGGCAACGCTCCACCCCGTATGATGCGCGTGGTCGTCAACGCGCCTGCGCTGCTGGCAAGGGTAACGCTTGTTCCCGTCCAGTTGACCGTATCAATCTCTGGCTTCACCAAAGGCGTCCCTGTCATGCGGGCCATGTTATACGCCAGTTGCTGCGCGAATTTCGTGGCACCATCCGCCGTCTTACGCGGGTGACTGTCATCGCCCACATCATAGCCGTTTTCATAGGCAACCGGATCCACGCCCCTCGTGAAGGGTACAGTGCGGCCCTGATTCTGTGCCGAGGACACAAGCCGGTCCATCGCCACGCGCACATCGCGGAAACGGTCCCAATCAATGGTCGACCCGGAATAGACATCATAGCGCGGCATCAGGAACTGGAATGGCACCGAGGCCGTATTCCATAGCTCATCTAGTCTGTGATCAAAGGTCACGTTGTGACGCGTCGCCCCCGTCGTCACAGGCGCTTGGGCCAGCATATCCGTGCCTGTCAGGGCCACCCACCACGCGTCTCCGATCTGATACTGCAACTGCGTGCTGTCGGTATTCTGCCAGGCCATGAAGGCCGCATCAGGTTGCGTGATGCCCGTGTCCGCTACAAACAGATCATAGGTCGCCCGATCATTGGCCCAGAACCGTTCCTCGCCGACTTCCCCTTCTTCCAAAAGGTTGCCCAACCCTGTGCCCGCAAACAGCAGACAGCACAGTTTGAACTGCACGCCGGGCGCAAGCGCGGCCAGCGCATTCGACATCTCAACCGCCCAGCGGCTGACCTTGTTGGCATTGGTGATCGCGTCCCTCTGCGCGCCATTGTAAAGGCCTGATCCGTTCAGGTCATACCACCACACTTCCAAAGCACCCTCATCGACCACCGTATCCGCATTGCCGATGTCAGCGTGCGCCGACAGGAACATCCGGTGCGGTTCGGATTGCCCCAGTAGAACGAGGTGCCGGGTTTCCGACGCAGGTGGCGCGATCGCTTCACCCGCACCACCCACCCGCGCGGTCCCAAGATCAAGTGAGATGCCGATCCCAACCATTTACAAAAGCCCCACAAGTCCGGTGGCCGTTGTCCCTGTGGCCCAAACTCGCGACACGCGCACCGGAAACGGCGCGCCAGCGATGACGTAAACGGTTGCGTCCGACCCACCAACCGTTGTCACGCGAACGGCGCCCGATGTCGCCACCGCGATGGCACGTACAGCCGTGGCCAGATCGGTGGCGTCATCAGGCGTGATGGGATACAGTTCTGTCGCGGGTCCTGTGATGCTCGATACAGTTCTCTTGAAGCGGTCTGTCATGGTCTCTCCTCTCGTCCGGCGCTGAACTGCCGCCCGGAATCGCCGAAAAAAAAGCCCAATCTGTTTACCTGATCCCTACGCGGGCGCGCGGTGGGTCCTATCGCCCTCTGGTCCAGCCGGAGGCCGTGTTGGGGCCAAGTTTCACAACCAGCATAACGGTGACATACACCACGTAACTCACAGGCACCGCGCATATCAGCCTGAGGTGATCCAAAATCCGCATGGGCGGTTTGGACTCATTGACCAGGATACCGGGAAACCTGGCCGCAAGCTCCTGCACGCCCGCGTCCTGACGCCGCCGCACTTTGACCAGATGGCGAAACCCCTCGACCAGGGGCCATGTGTAGGTCGGGCTCACCTTGATCCGTTCTTTCGGCGCAAACAGCAGCCGTACGAAGTTATCGTCAGAAATGATGTCCGGAAACGCTCCCCATCGCGCCCGGCCAGCGCGATTAACGGCGTAAAGCCCTGCCCCTTGGACATTCGTGACCATGAAGGGCAAGCGCTGCCACGTCGTCGCGAAACGCCGCGTGACCCAGCTTTTCGCCGTGGCCACGCGCAACACACCGCTGGCATAACGCGGCTCGGGAACGGCCAACTGCGCATGGAGGGCGGCCATCATCGCCGGATCCACAACTACATCCGCATCAAGGAAAATGAGCACATCGCCAACCGCAACCTGATCCGCCGCATTCAGCGCCGCGACCTTGCCTGGCTCAGGCAAATCAATCACCCGAAGTGCCCAGCCCACGACCTCCAACCCGGCCCGTGCAATTTCTGTCCGTGCAATGGTCTGGTCGGTGCAGGCGTTTGCAGCCACAATCACCTCCCCCTGCAAACCACCCATGTCCTGACATTGTAACGCGTCAAGGCAAGCACCGATGTAGCCTTCCTCATTGTTCGCGGGCACAATCACGCTGATGTCCATCAGGCACTCCCATCCGCGAAAACGACATGTCGGATAGCCGCGATGAGCCGTTCATCCGCATGCTCCGCAAAACGCGGTCCATGCGCGTTGCCTGTCATCAAACCATCAATGGCGGTTCCGACGTCTTCGGCGTCATGGACAACATGCACACCGCGACGACCTCCAAAATGTGCGGCTGTCGCGCTTTGATGATCATTGCGATGCTCGCCAAATGCTGCCCGGCGCGGCATGACCAGGACCGGCTTGTCCACTTGATGCGCCATCAGAAAAGTGCCCGTGCCCGCATGGGACACGATCAGGTCCGCGCGCATGCACGTTTCCCGGAACGCCTCCGGCGACAAAAAGCGGTGGCACGTCATATTCTTGGCCTTGGGGCCATGCCCCGATTGCGCAACAACCTCAACCTCCGGGTGCCGCCCTGCCCAGTCATCCACCGCCTGCACCAAACGCGGAAACGGCAATTGCGTTCCGACCGTGAGAAAAATCACATGACAGCCCCCGCATAGACGGCCCCCGACCGTTCCGAAAGGCCCGGCCATTGGCTGAGCCACAAATCCGCGTGCGGCCTCACCAACATGCCCGCTGCCGAGATGTCTTCGGCATTGGCAATGGAATCCACCCAGACCGTCCGCGCCCCGAGCCATTTGCCGAAACGTATCGCGAAATACCCGGGTGCGGCACCGGTGGACAAAACCACATCCGGACGCACCCGGATCACCACAAACGCCATCTTCAGGGCCAACAGCAAAAGAAGCAGTTTCTGATCCTTGTTGGCATCCGGCACCGTCATGAAACCTTTCACCCGGCGCGTACCCCGGCCCCCGCGCGCCAAGTCCCCGCGATAGGCGGCTTGGGTCACCACATAAACCACGTCCGCGCCCTCAAAGGCCGGGCGCAGCCGTAAAAGCTCCGCCCAATGCCCCCCGCCTGAAGACACCGCGAGGACTTTCGGAACCGGCACCAGAGACTGCATCGCGCGCAAATCCTTTTCGCTGAATTGCAAGTATAAGATGATTACGTGATTATTGATAGACTACTTTGGTTGTATTTGGTCGCTGCTCGATGCTATGTCAGGAGGGGCCTATGACGTCATTTCTTCATAAGACCTCGATCCGCGAACGCTTGCGCAAGATCCGCCCGCTCTACAATATGATCTTCCGCCGCAAACGTGACTACACGCGCTTGCCGTCACCAGTTGACCACCTGCGCAGCATGCAAGGGCGCGGGGTATTTTTGCTGTGCTACGGGCGCTCCGGATCCACCGTGTTCACCGATTTCCTCGCCACGCATCCCGATGTGATCACCTTCGGGGAAGTCTTGGGCGAGGAAAGCTATTACTCCTATTTTCAATGGCTCAGCCGATCCGTCTTGTGGCGCTGGCCCTTGCGCCCCACCCTCATGGCGCAGGAATTCTATCGCTATTGCGCCCGGCTCGTTTCGGGCAAACCCAACAAGCGCTGTATCTTTGATCTAAAAATCGAAAGCCTGCACTTGATCGAGGGCAATTGGCGTATGCCCGGGCCAACTTTCAAGATTTTCGACCATCTCAAAGCCACTGATGTGCCGGTCATCCTGCTCACCCGCCAGGATCTAGTAGCGCGTTACGTGTCCGGGCAAGTCGCCGAAAAACGCGGCGCCTATCACAGCTATCACCGGGCGACGGGCAATCCGGATCCATTTGAAATCGACCTCGCCGCAATCACGGCGCAAGTCGATCAGATCGAAGCGACCTATGCCAACATCAGAGAAGTTTTCAAAGGTCATGATCGCTTTCTTGAGTTGAACTATGAAAACCTTTTGGCAACCAGCACCGCGACAGGGAGCGCCCAGTTTTCCGAAAGTCTTTGCAAAGACGTAGCCGACCTGCTTGACTTGGATGATCAGTTTGACCGGGTGCCTCGCCTGCAAAAGCTCTCTAGGGACGCAGGGTACACATCGCTCGTCACCAATTGGCGCGCGGTCGAGGCGTATCGGAACGAACTCTACGCCAAACCCTAGGCACTCCCTATTTCCAAAGCCTTGGCTGCCTCAGTCGCATCCGCCTCTGGCAGCCTGCCAAACCGGCCCAGTTTCAACCCCGATCGCAACACTTTCGCCGGATTGCCCGCCGCCATGGACCCGGACGGAATGGATTTGGTCACGACCGACCCGGCCCCGATCAAACAATCATCCCCGATCTCGACGCCGGGCATTACGATCGTCCTGCCCCCAATGAAACATCGCGCCCCGATGCGCGTATCCGTAAAAAGACCGCGTGGCATGTCATGGGACAAGATACGCACATCAAACGCGATGTAGCTGTCCGCCCCAACATGCACGCCGTTGGGCCATGTCTTGTCGAATTTCGTCGATAGGGAAAACTGGCAGCTGGGGTGCAAATCCATGCCCCAAACCCGCCGATAATACCATCGCACCACGTCAATCACGGCATGGCGCACGCGGTAAAGACGATTCAGTCCGGCGCGTCTCACCTTCGCTTTCGGAACTTCTGTAGCACCCGCAGACATAGTGATTTTGACCCGAACCCTTTTTCAACTTTGAGGTGTGTTTCCCTGTTCTGGCGTGGTTTGTCCTGTTGATTCAAGAGAAAAAACTTTTCTATGAGCCCCACCTGCGCTAATTCAAAATCAACTAATAGTTGAAAGACGCCATCGCCATGCCAAGGCAAAGCGACATCACCCGCCCCGACCTCACGGTGATTATTGTCAGCCACAAAACCCGTGATCTGACACTAAAGGCGCTGGAAACACTCCACAACACGACCAAAACCGCCTTCACGACGATCCTGTTCGACAACGCCTCGAACGATGGCACGGTTGAGGCGGTGACGGCGCAATTCCCACAGGTCGATGTGATTGCATCGCCCGAAAATGTCGGGTTTGCCCGGGCCAACAACATCGCGGCGGCACGCGCGATCTCTGACTGGCTGTTGCTGCTCAACCCAGACACAGAATGTCATGCAGGCGCCGTGGACACCTTGCTGGCCTTCTCCCAAGCACATCCGGAGGCGGGCATCACCGGCGGGCGCACGGTGTTCCCGGATGGCTCCCTCAACATCGCGTCCTGCTGGATGCGGATGACACCATGGTCCACCTTCTGCCATGCGACGGGGCTACGCTCCCTGTTTCCCGGCTCACGGATCTTCAACTCCGAAGCAATCGGCGGCTGGCAACGCGATACCGTGCGAGAGGTCGATATCATCGTGGGCTGTTTCCTCATGATCCCGCGCACACTTTGGCAACGGCTGGGCGGCTTTGATCTGCGCTACTTCATGTACGGCGAAGAAGCCGACCTGTGTCTGCGCGCCAAGGCGCTCGGCTACCGGCCCATGATCACGCCGGATGCGCAGATCATGCATTTGGTGGGCGCGTCATCGAAATCGTCACGGGTGAACCACTACGTGATGATCGCCAAGGCCCGCGTGACGTTGATCCATGACCACTGGCCGGCCGCAACGGTCGCATTTGGGCGGGTGATGATGGCGTTGTGGGCTGGTCTGCGTGCCTTCGGGTTAAGCGCCCTGGCCCGCACCACAGGGCGAAAGAAAGACGCGGCCCGCGAATGGCGGGCCATCTGGGCAGATCGGGCCAATTGGCTTCAAGGCTACTAGGATGGGCGCGCAAATGGCCCACCACCCACGCAATGGATCCATCGACATCCTGAAATTGCTCGGAGCCTTCGGCATCATTCTTTTTCACAGCGGCGCGCCTTATGCTTCGGTCGGGCTCGCGGCGCTGCCAATGTTCGTCATGCTGCTGGTCTATTTCGGGGTCCGCTCGCCTTTCGCATCCACCGCCAACCGCCTACTGAAGATCTGGGTGATCTGGAGCGCGATCTACGCGGGCCTGAAACTTGCCCAAGGAGTGATCTCGGGAACAAAGTTCGAACTGGAATTCGAGCCGTGGATGGTTTGGACAGGCACCTCCATCCACCTTTGGTTCCTGCCCTTCTGTGTTCTCGTGCTCGCGACCCATACGCTCATATTGCGCCATTTGTCCGATCGCGCACTCATTTCCGCCTCGATCACGGTCTCTGTCTTCTGCCTGTTCGCTGCCCAAGGCCCGGCCCCCATCCCCTTGGCCCAGTGGGCCACGGTTGTCCCCGCCGCATGCGCCGGGTTGATCATGGCGCGCGTGCGCAGGCCCGTCCTGCCCGCACTGGTATTGGCAGGGTTCGGTACCATTGCTTGGCTTTTGCGCTTCACTGCAAGCAGCGATCAGCTTGCCATCGCAGGCCTCACCGTTGCCGCCGCCTTCCATTTCCCGACAAAGGGCACCGCATTAACGGACTGTTTTGGCCCTCTCTCGCTGGGTCTTTACCTGATCCACCCAGCCGTGATCGCACTCTCGCTCTATGCATGGGGCGCAGGCTCACTTGCTCTCTTTTTCGCGGCTTCCACGATCAGCTTCGCGGCCTGCCTTCTGGCGTTGAAAGTGGCCCCGATAACCATCGGCCACGCGCGCACTCGCAAGGAACTGTCGTGAAGACGCCGGGTGTTCAGAAGATCCGCAAAAGCCGCCCGAAGCGCCTGATCCGGCTGTGTCTTGCGGTCATTGACCCACGCGCATGGGCGCATTTCATCAAGGTGATGAACTACTATAATTACAGCCACGTTCAGGAACTCCGCAAAGCCCGTGTCGCCCGCACAGCCAACATCGCGCCCAACGCAGGTTTCGCCAACGGGCAGAATATCGTCATCGGCGACCACGTCACCCTGGGCGCATATTGCCAGCTTTGGGCAGGCCCCGGCGACGCACAGATCGTGGTCGGGGAATACGCGCTCTTTGCCCCGGACGTGATGGTGACGGCAACCAGCTATCGCTATGACGAGGGCGCGCCGGTCACAGATCAGGAGATGGACGAGGCCGGCATTGCGATCGGTGCCGATTGCTGGCTCGGGCGCGGGGCCACGATCCTTGCGGGTACGCAACTGGGCGAGGGCTGCATCGTGGGGGCCCATTCCGTCGTGCGCGGCGCGTTCCCGCCCTATTCCGTGATCGCAGGCAACCCAGCCAAGCAAGTGGGCGACCGCAAAAGGCCCACGGCTTGAGGCGGCTGAAGGATCAGGTTTCAGGCGTCGTGATCCTGGCCCTGTGCGTTGCTCTGTTCCTTGCCGGGCTCAGCCACATGATTGGCGACGTGGCGGGACAGTACATTACAACGCAGCTGCGCAGTTTCGACAGCGTGCGCCCCCACCTGATCCCTGTCGCCCTTCTTTTGTCCGGGCTGGTGGCCCTTCTTGGGAACCGGCGGCTGGCCCTTGCAACCGTGGGGATTGCCAGCGTGATCGCCATGGCCCTCGCAACCGACTACCGAAACCGTAGTGATGCGGGCGACGGGGACCCTTCACTGCGCGTCCTCTGGTTCAACTTGCAAACCGGCAACCGCATCGCCACCCCCACCTTGGCCAACGCCCTACGGGAAACGGACGCCGACATCATCGTGCTCGCCGAAAGCCGCGCAGCAGTGGGGCTACCACCCCTTCTGTCAGACACTCATCCCCATCGCCTCGGGTGTGACAAGCAGGCAAGCTGCGGATTGCTCCTGATGTCCCGCTACCCGCTGACACAGTCACGCATCCGCCCCCTGACCACCCGGACAGAGCGGTTTCTTCGCGTTATGGTCGACCTGCCCGGCAGCGACCGGAAAGTCCATCTGATCGCTGCCCATTTGATCAAGCCCTGGATCTATGGCTTCGCCCAGACGGAGGAAAACACCCTGCATTGGGCCATCGCGCGGGCCGACAACCCCGCACCCACACTGCTAGTGGGCGATTTCAATGCCGCTCCCTGGAGCCGCCGCATGCGTGACATCACTGGACGCTTCAAATTCCGCCACGCCAAACGCCCGGTGGCCACCTGGCCCGTCAACGCCGGGTTATGGGGCATTCCAATCGATCACATTCTGGTACGCGGCGATGCCTCTATCACCAGCCTGTCGTCATGGGGGGGCGCGCTCGGATCAAACCATCTTGGCTTGATTGCCGACATCGCGCTGACGCGCTAGCGCGCCTGAAGCCCGGCAAGGATTGCGGCCACGTCCTGCGTGTAGGCATCAAGCCTTGCATCGACCTGCGTCATCGCTGCGGCAATCTCCGTTCGAACCCTGTCCCGCTGTTGGAAAGCCACGCGGATGCTGTGCATGATCGTCTCCGCGTCTTCGGATTTGCAATCGACCGATCGGTCAAACCCTAGCGTACCGAACACGCCGTTGAACTTGCGGCTGTAGGCCATCGGCACTACGGGCACGCCCGATGAAAACGCCGCAATGGTGGCATGCATCCGCGCGCCCAAGAAAAAATCCAAACCCGCGATGTAGGTCTTGGCCTCAATGGGCGAACCAAAGAAGGGCGACACGACCAACCCGGGAAACTCCTGCGCCAAAGCCTGACCCACCCGGTGGTCGTCCTCCACAGCCAAGTCGCGGGACTGAACGTGCCCGACAACATGCAACTCCACATCCTCCATGCCTTGGAAATAAGTGATGATACTGCGGATCAGCGCTGGGTAATCGGCCTTCAATCCAAACTGGTTGGCCTGCGTATAGCCCCCGTTGAACAAAAGCCCCGACACGTTCAGCCCAACCTTCACCTTTCCGCCACGCCGGGCGCGAGGCTCGTCATATGGAAGCCGCATCGCCACGTCAGTGGCCTCCAATACATTGGTCGAGACGCCAATCCGGGCCAGAAACGCTGTGGTGGGCGCATCCCGGCTCACAACCAACCGCGCACGCGCCATGGACCATTTGGCAAGCGGGCGGGCATAGTGCGTGTCAAAGGGACCAATCGTTTGCGGCGACAGGACAAGCGGCTTGTGCCGCAAGATCGCGTGCAGCTTGGTGGCCCAAATCGTGAAAAACCGTTTCGGCCCGTAGATGTCGGTAAAACTGTCCCCCCCTCCGATATCGAACACGATATCAGCACGCCGCAACCCCTCTGCCAGAGGCCCCGATGGCCCGATCAGATGCCGGGTCCGGAAATGCAGATTTTCGATATCATCCCATTGGCCATAATCGGGCCTTGGATCTTGCCAACTCATGGCGAGGAACCGGGGCTCCACGCCCGCCGTCCGGGCGGCCTCTCGCAGGATCTCCACATGGCTCAGGGTCAATGCCCCGATGCCCAGATTATCCGAGTTCATCGAATGCCAAAGCAGGGCGATGGTAAGTGTACGGGTCACGAAGGCGAGCGGCTCTATTAAGTCACAAAAACAATCTAAACGTGTTGCAATCGGATTTACAACGCCAAACGAAGACATCATATCTGACGGTTAAACTTGCAAATTAACGGAATATCATGCTATTTTCCCGTCATTCCCAAGCGGGCCGCAAACGCGACTTAACCCGCAAAGGTTGTATATCAATCCGGCACACCAAGGAACCCAAATGCTGCAAAAGGCCCTGACCCTTCTTTCGGGCAACGCAGCATCGGCCCTGCTTCTACTGGCCCGCAACCTTGCTGTCGCGGCTCTGATCCCTCTGGAAGACTACGGCATCGCAGCGACTTTCGCGATGACCATGGCCCTGGTGGAAATGTCCACCCAATTCGGTCTTCACCAGCAGATCGTGCAAGACAAGGAGGGGGACAGCGCCCACTTTCAGGCGGCAATACAGGGGTTTCAGATCGTGCGCGGTGTGCTGGCAGGAGTGATCCTGTTCCGTCTCGCGACGCCCATCGCCACGCTTCTGCGCATTCCGGACATCGCCTGGGCCTATCAAGTGATGGCCCTCCTACCCATCCTCCGCGCGTTGCAGCATTTCGACATCCACCGCTTCAACCGGAACCTCCGCTATGGGCCTATGCTGCTGACTGGTGTCGTGCCGGGGGTGGTGTCCCTGATCGTGGTGTTCCCCTTCGCGGTCTGGCTGGACGACTACCGCGTGATGCTGTTTGCCCTACTGCTTCATGAAACCGTCGCCTTGCTGACCTCTCACCTGACAGCACGGCGGCCCTACCGCGTGTCTTTCGACCGAACCATTCTGGTCCGTTCAATCCAGTTCGGCTGGCCGCTTTTGGTGAACGGCGCACTGCTTTTTCTGGTGATGCAGGGCGACAAGCTGATCGTCGGTCGCGAACTTGGCATGGCCGCGCTTGGCCTTTTTGCCATGGGCGTGACGCTGACACTGACGCCAACGCTTATTTTGGCGAAATCGACGCAGAATTTCTTTCTTCCCCAACTGTCACGGGCCGCGCAAACCGACAGTCGCGCATTCACGGATCTTGCCCATGCCACCTGTCAGGCCGCCTTACTGAATGGCGTTGTTCTGGTGGTGACTGTGGCGCTGATCGGCATTCCCATTATCGGCCTTTTGCTCGGCGATAAGTTCGCGCCGCTGGGCCCGTTTCTCATTTGGCTTGCCGTCGCGCAGGCAATCCGCGTCTGCAAAAGTGGCCCTGCCACGTCGGCGCTAGCCAAAGGCGTGACGACCAACGCGCTCTGGCCCAATCTTGTGCGCGTTGCGGGGGTGCCAGTAGCCTGGTGGCTGGTTGCGAACGGTGGAGGGCTTTGGGCCGTGATCCTGACAGCGCTTTGCTCTGAGCTGGTCAGCTACGCGCTGGCGCTGTTCCTTGCAAAAACCCGTCTCAATGTGCCGTTGAAACCGTTCCTGCCAAGCCTCGCTGTCAGCGTGTTGTTCGTGGCCGCCTTGCTGAGCCTCGCCTCAACCAAATCGGTCGATCCGTGGCTCACGCTTGGCATCATTACTCTTGGTTTTGCAGCCCTCACCGTAACCATGGGGGCCCTCAGGCGCGTTGCACACACCGCCCAGCGCGTCCCGGGTCTGGAACAAGGCGGATGAGCAAACGCATCCTGATCCATATCGGCTATCACAAGACGGCCACCACATGGATGCAGAAGCACCTTTTCCTGCCGCATCTTGGCTACCGGCAGATCATGACCCATCAGGAGGTGTTTGATCTGATCGTGCGACCGCATGGTCTCCGATTTGCAGCAGACCCCGCAATTGCCTTGATCAAAGACCGGCTCTCAAAGGTCGCACCGGATCATGTGCCCGTGATATCCTCTGAAATCCTGTCCGGGCATCCTTTTCAGGGCGGCCACGAAAGCGATGTCTTCGCCGAACGATTGACTCAGATCGCCCCAAATTCCCGCATTCTGATCACCATCCGCGATCAGATGCGGATTCTCCCTTCCGTCTACATGCAGTACCTGCAACGCGGCGGCACGATGTGTCACCGGCAGTTCTTTGCAGGCACCGATCAACCCGGCTATTTCGGGTTCACGCCGGAGCACTTCGAATACGATGTCCTCCTAAGCCACTACCAAGCCCTCTTCGGAGCAAAGAACATATATGTCTCCACTCAAGAGGCGCTCAAACAGGACATCCAATCGGCCTGCACGGCTTTGGCGGAGTTCGCAGGCGCCACAGGTTTCACCACCCTTTCTGACACTGCCAAGACCATCCATGCCTCGGGCTACCCGGAAGCGGCCTCACCTGCCCTGCGTCGGACCAATCACATCCGCAAAAGCACGCTGAACCCCCGGCCTGTGATCGCATGGGATGGGCTTTACACCCTCGTCGGCGGCCTCTCCCGACGCAGCCCTGTCAAACAGATCATGGCGGGCAGGCACCCGGTCTCCGACTACGTGCGAGACCATTTCAATGCCCGCTACACAGCGCACAATCACGCCCTGAAAGCACTGGTCGCCCACCCAATTGATCTCAGTTCCTATTGTTGAGGGCCCATGACGATCGATGCACACCCCCTCAGACCCACACTTGCACCGGCCAAACCCGGCCTGCTGGGTCTGACGCGCGGCCTGTCCCCTGTGGCCCTCATCTATGTGATCTGCGTCGCGCTACCCCTGTTCTTCTATGTTGGCCCATTGCTGCTGAGCGCCCTGCGCCTGGCCCTTCTGGTGCTTTTTGTCCCGCTGACCATTCAACTGCTGCGGGGCAAGTACGGCGATTTGATCCTCACCGACCTGGTGTTCGCCCTCTTCGTCGTCTGGATGACCATCAGCCTGATGCAGAACAACCCCGGAATGGTCATCCAGAATGCCGGCTCCACCGGCATCGAATTCCTGGGCGGCTACCTGATTGGCCGAGCTTGTATCCGCACGCGCGAGGCCTTCGTCGGGCTCTGCGCATTCCTGCCGCTGATCGCCCTCGTCACCCTGCCCTTTGCCTTGCTCGAGAACCAAACCGGCACGCCCTACATCGTCGAAGCCATCAACCGCCTGCCCGGCGTCTTCTCCGTTCCCCGTGTCGACATTCCGGGCCGCATGGGGATGGAACGGGTTCAGAATGTCTTCGCCCACCCCATCCACTACGGCGTCTACTCTGCGGTCACGTTTTCCATGGTGTTCATCGGGTTGAAGGGCCGCATCACCACACCAACCCGCTGGACCGTTGCTGCACTTGTCGGCATGGGCTGTTTCCTCGCGCTCTCGAGCGGGGCACTGATCGCTCTGCTCTTGCAACTTTTCCTTATCGCCTGGGCCTTTGCACTCCGACGGGCCAAAGGCCGTTGGTGGCTCCTTCTGGCCCTTGGCTTGCTGACCTATATCGCCGTTGATCTTCTGTCTGACAGAACCCCCGTCCGGGTCTTCATGAGCTACGCCACCTTCTCCGCCCATACCGCTTATTGGCGCGGGCTGATCTTTGAATACGGGCTTGAGAACGCGCTCGACAATCCGGTCTTCGGGATCGGCCTGAACGATTGGGCGCGACCGGACTGGATGTACGGCGACAGTATGGACAATTACTGGCTCGTCCTCGCGGTGCGCCACGGTTTTCCAGCTTTCGCACTGGTGGCCATCGGGTATCTCTACGCACTGCTCAGGGTCATCTTTCGCGACCTGTCATCTGATCCGGAACTTGCGCAAATTCGCCTCACCTGGACACTCACTTTCGTGGGGCTCACTTTCGCACTCGGCACGGTTCACATCTGGACGAACGTGCATTCCTTCGTGCTGTTCATGTTCGGCGCAGGGGTGTGGTTGATCAGGGAACCTGTAAAAACAAATGGCGATATAGCGCTTGACGCGCCGCAACAGCGACAAAGCCTGCCCTATACCCGTTTCCCGACGGTTTGACAGATCACGTCACTCTGGCGCTTTCACCGCAAAACCCTGCGCGCCCGTGTCGAATTTGCGCCGGCTGGCAATGGATGTCCTCACCATCAACACGCAGAATACGCTGCCCGCTGCCAAAACGCTCGTCCCAAGATACACGGCAAGGACAACCCATACGGATTGCCCCATAAGCGCTGCTGCAGCAGCAGCCAAAAGGCCCATCAGGCTACCGACCAGAATTGCTCCAAAAGCCATATTCGATCCCGTTATCAAACTCTGGCAATGAAAAGGTTAATACAACCGCAGTACGAAAAATGCCATCCATAATTCCCGCGCGTGAAAGCGCATCAGCATTTCACGCGCTCCATTTTCGGATCATGAAGCGGGTCAAGCGTGACCTCGGCCGGTACACGCATTGCAGCCACTTCCAATTCGTAGGAGCCGGACAAAACATGGTTGCGCGTGATCGGGCCGCTGCTTCGAACATACCCCATGCCAATGGATTTGCCGATAGTATGCCCAAACCCTGCAGAACTGAGCCAGCCGCACCGCTCCCCGTTGCGATAGATGGTTTCACGCCCTGACAGGATCACATCCGGATCGGTCGTGAAGGTCGCCATGATCTTCTTCACACCCGTCTCGCGCTGCGCGGCCACGGCCTCGCGTCCCTTGAAGGCAATGCCCGATGTCATCTTCACCGCCCAGCCAAGGCCGGCCTCATCCGGCGTATGATCCGGGCCAATGTCAGAGGCCCACGCGCGATAGCCTTTTTCCAACCGCAGCGTTTCAATCGCGCGGTAACCGGCATTGGTCAGACCGTGATCCGACCCTGCCTCAAGAAGCGCATGATAGACGGTCTGCGCGTATTCCACGGGCAGGTGCAATTCCCAGCCCAGTTCCCCCACATAAGTGATCCGCATGGCCAGAACGGGACAGCCCGCGATACCGATCCGCTGCGCACGACCGAAGGGATGGGCCTTGTTTGACACATCGGCATTGGTGACGGCCTTCACGACATCACGCGCATTGGGTCCAAAAAGCGACAGCACCGCATTCGATGAGGTCACGTCGACCAATTGCGCATTCATGCCTTCGGGGATATTTCGGCGGATCCAGTCGAAATCATGGGTGGCGTAGCCTGTGCCCGTGACGATGTAGAATTCATCCTGCGCCGAGCGCACACAGGTCAGATCGCACTCAATCCCGCCCCGGTCATTGAGCATCTGCGTGTAGATGATCGACCCCACGGGCCGGTCCACACGGTTCGCGGCAATCCATTGCAGCGCGTCTTCAGAATCGGGGCCTTTCAGCACGAATTTGGCAAAAGACGTCTGGTCAAAGATCGCTGCCGCCTCCCGCGCGGCCTTATGTTCCCGCCCGACAGGATCATGCCAATTGGGCCGCTCAAAGGTGTAGATGTCGCGCGCCTCTTCGCCCTCGGATGCAAACCAATTGGGCCGTTCCCAGCCCAGCTTTTCACCAAACACCGCACCCGACGCCTTGAGCGTTTCATAAAGCGGGGATCGACGGCAGGGCCGTCCGCTCTCATGCTCCTCTGAAGGCCATGCCATGGTGTAATGCTTGCCATAAGCCTCCAGTGTCCGGGTGCGCACCCAATCCGTATCGGTGTGCGGGCGACCAAAGCGCCTAATATCAGCAGACCACAGATCGTAGGGCGGTGCGCCTGTCGCCACCCATTCGGCCAGCGCCATGCCTGCCCCCCCGCCAGAGGCGATGCCAAACGCGTTAAACCCGGCGCCAATGAAGACATTGGCCATCTCAGGCGCCTCACCAATGATGAAATTCCCATCCGGCGTGAAGCTCTCGGGCCCGTTGATCAACTGCTTTACACCCACTTCCTGCAACTTGGGCACGCGCGGCAGGGCCAGTTCCACCAACTGTTCGAAATGATCAAAATTGCTGTCGAGAAGCTGAAAATCGAATGGGTCAGGGATGCCATTCTTGGCCCACGGGATGCCGTTGGGTTCATAGCCGCCCCAAACAAGACCGCCCACTTCTTCCTTGTAATACGTCAGCCGGTCCGGATCACGCAGGGTGGGCAAATCGGACGGCACACCGAAGGGTTCAGTGATCATATATTGATGTTCCACCGACACGAGCGGCACCGTCACTCCCACAGTGGCCGCCAAATCCCGCGTCCACTGCCCACAGCACAGCACCAGCTTTTCGCAGGCCACATCGCCATGCGCCGTTCGCACCCCGACAAGTTTGCCATTCTCCGTCAGGATTTCAGTCACCGGACAGTTTTCGACCAACTGTGCCCCACCCTTGCGCGCGCCTTTCGCCAGGGCTTGTGAAATGTCAGATGGGCTCGCCTGCCCGTCCGTGGGCAGATAGGCCGCGCCCACGACATCGCTGATGTCCATGATCGGCCACAGGTCCTGCGCCTCTTGCGGAGTCAAAAGCTGCATGTCGAGGCCGAAACTATGCGCCGTCGTCGCCTGCCGCTTCACCTCTGTCCATCGTTCCTTGTTGCAAGCCAGCCGTAATCCGCCATTCATCTTCCACCCGGTCGCGAGGCCCGTCTCCTCTTCCAACCGATCGTAAAGCTCAATCGAATAGCCCAGAAGCTGGGTGATATTGGCATTCGACCTCAGCTGCCCAACCAATCCCGCCGCATGCCATGTCGAGCCAGATGTCAGCGCGGCTTTTTCCAGCAAAAGCACCTCCTGCCCCAACTTGGCCAGATGATAGGCGGTGGAACAGCCGACGATGCCGCCTCCGATAATGACGATCTTGGAACTGGACGGAAGCATCATGGAGGTGTCACCTGCGGCACATAAAAAAGAAAGCGGATTTCAGCGCCATCCAACACAGCGCCACGACTGTTCGCAATCCAAAATCGGTGAAACGTGAAATCCGCACGCGGTCGAGCCGTTGCCCATTGCAAAACGCGCCCCTTTGCGAAGTCCATGAAACTATGTACAAAACGGGAGCGCAGATGAAGAAAACCCACCACAAAATGTACATTTGCGCCGGGGGAATATGACATGACGAGAACTTTGCGATGAGTTCCGGAAAAGGCGCCGTGTTCACGACGGGCAGCATCATGCGCCATGTCGCGGTGTCTTCTTTCACCTCCAGCATCGGGTTGATGGCAATCTATGCCGTCGACCTGATTGATCTGATTTTCATTTCCATGCTGGGCTATGAAGAAATGGCGGCGGCGGCAGGCTATGCCAGCGCGCTCATGTTTTTCACCAGCGCCATCAATATCGGCCTGTCGGTCGCGGCGGGCGTTCTTGTCTCGCGCTCCATCGGGGAAGAGGATGAGCTGGAGGCGCGTGAATACGCCACCAGCACCGCGATGCTCGTGATGCTGACGGGGATCGCCATACCACTGATATTATTGATAAATGTTGAATTTTTCGTGGGCCTTCTAGGGGCCACGGGTCAAGTTGCGGAACTGGCGGCCACGTATCTGTGGATCGTGGTGCCCTTCACCTTTGTGTCCGGCCTTTCGATGGTCACTGTAGCCTCGCTCAGATGCTACGGTGAGAACCGCCTCGCCATGTACCCCGCCCTCTTTGGCGCGCTGACCAATGCGGTTCTGGACCCGATCTTTATCTTCGCCCTGGGCCTCGGTCTGCCTGGTGCGGCTTGGGCCACGGTGGCCGCGCGCTTTGTCACGCTAGGCCTCGCGCTTTATCCCGCCATCAAGAAACACAACGCCTTTGTCATGCCAAACATCAGATTGCTGCTGCGCGATCTTCAAACCGTATCCCATTTCGCCAGCCGAGCCGTACTGGCCAATGTGGCCACACCCATCGGCACCGCTATTGTCACGCGGGAGATGTCCAAGTTCGGCCCGGAGGCTGTGGCGGGCATGGCCGTGATCGGGCGGATGACTCCGGTGGCCTTCTCCGTCATCTGGGCACTATCGGGGGCGATTGGTCCCATCATTGGACAGAACTTCGGGGCAGGTCATGTCGACCGAGTGAAACGGGCCTATATCGATGCCATAAAGTTCGTGGCGATCTACGTGCTGACGGTCACCCTAATCCTGTTCCTGTTTCGCGGAGCCATCGCCGACATCTTCAATGCGCAGAACCTCACCAGGGAGCTGATTTATCTTTACTGTTTCCCCGTGGCTCTTTCATCTTTCTTCAGCGGCTCGGTGTTTGTCGCGAGCGCGTCTTTCAACACGCTGGGCCGCCCTTCCTATTCCACCTGGCTCAGTTGGGGGCAGAACACGCTGGGCACATGGCCCTTTGTCGTGGCTGGTGGAATGATCATGGGCGCACCTGGGGTGCTCATTGGTCAAGCCTTGGGCAGCACGGTTTTTGCCACCATCGCGATCTTCATGGGCTGGCGCCTGATCAAGAACCCGCCGCAGGAAAACATGCGTCAACGCAGCCACAGCGCTGTCTTTGGTCATGGAAGTTTGATTTCTCATACCCTGCAAAAGCACATAGACGGCAAGTAACGAAGGCGTCCCCGGCCCCGGATTCGCAGTGTTTCCATGATGTCTCAGTGGCATACATGCGGCACTCGCGACGTGAATTTTCTTCCAAACCTGCCACGGACCTGTAGAGTTTCGCCTTGACGCAAGGTGGCGGCTGCGTCACGCCACTCAACCAATAAGAACGATCTCGGGTCGACACGAATACTCAGGGGACATTCCGATGGAATTCATCACCAACACCTATGTCATCGAGACCATTGGGTGGCTCGCTGTCGCGTTCAAACTGGCCACGTTCCAAATGAACACGATGATCAAACTGCGGGTTCTGGTGATCGCGTCTTCCGTCTGTTTCGTCATCTATGCCGCCGTGTTCCAGATCTGGCCGCTTCTGGCGGTGGAATTGGTACTGCTTTGTATGAATTCCTATCGTTTGTATGAGATCGTCGCCCTGCGCCGTCTTGTGACGCATATGACCGATGAATCAGAGGCGGATTATTCCGCGGCCATCGCCTATGGCAAAAAGCGCGAAGTGGCGGCGGGCGATGTGATTTTCGAAAAAGGCGATGAGGTCGATAGCCTTTACTACCTCGCCGAAGGACTGGTGGAAATCGAAGGGGCAAATGCCACGGTGCAAGCCGGCAACATTTTTGGCGAGATGGCATTCTTCAACAGCAGCGCAGAGCGTTCCGCCACGGTCCGCGCCGTCGAGGACACTGTTGTTTACGAGGTGAATGAAAAGCGCTTCACCCGCCTGCAATACGAAGATCCCAAGTTCGCCATGTCGGTCATGCGTCTCGTGACGCAACGCCTCGTGGCCAATGCCGCGCAACCCAAAGCGAATTGAACCGCAGCTAGATCAACGCTGCCTCAAACCGTTTCAGCGTAGACCGTGCCGTTTCAAACCTGGTTCGCCCTTCTGCTGTCCTGAGTTCCGGGAAAAGCTGGAATATCTCGTCGCGTTGCGCCTGACTTGTTGCGTCTATCGCCTCATCCCCGGGATAGAAACTTTCGGTCCAGCACCCATCGGCCATGACGATCTGATGGCAATCGAACATCATGTGGTAGTAGGTGGTCTGACCCACTTGAGCCGTCTCAACCCCGTCGTAATGGGTCATGTGCTTGGCCGCCGTCAGCACCTCCGCTTCGCCGAAATGCAGCTCCACCTGCCCGCCCATCTGAAGCATGCGGTGGTTAGGGCTGACCATCATGTCGCGATCCGGCAGGTCAGGCCCCAGCGCGCCGCGTCGGATCAGGATCGGGCGCAGTTTGGGACAGGTCCGTAAGTCCTGGGCTGAAAGAGCCCGTTTCCCGATCCATGCGATGTTCTGGAACCCATTGTCGCGGGTCATGACGCGGTCCCCCGCGCGCAGGTTTTCAATTGGAACATAGCCCGCCTGCGTGATGATCCGCGTGCCCGGCGTGAAACAGATGATCTTCTCGATTTCCGTGAAGTCGAAGCTGCCGGTTACGCCGCCCAGGCTGTCGAGGAATTCAACCGTCCCGCTCGTTGAGTTGCCATCGGCATCCAGCGTGTCATTGACGATGCGGAAGTCACCCAACCCCCGCAGATCGAGCCGGTCGAAATCTGCTGTGCTGCCATCCCCATCGCCACCGTCAATCTGATCGCCATCTGCATCCGAAACAGACCCAAACCGGAAAATATCCCGCCCGTCACCACCTTCGAGCGTATCGGCCCCCTGACCACCCGTGATCTCATCATCACCATCATCGCCCATGATGCTGTCAGCATCGACACCGCCATCCAGCGTGTCATTGCCCTCGCCGCCTTTGATCGTATCGCTGTCGTCCTGGCCAAAGATCAGGTCATTGCCTGCACCACCGTCAATGCTGTCATCGCCATTGTCAGGGCGCAGATCGCCGGCGTTGTCGGGAATGTTGAGCACGTCAAACCCCTCAACACCGCCATAGATCGTGTCATCGCCGATCCCGCCCTCAATGGTGTCATTGCCCTCACCCCCTTCGATGAAGTCATTGCCCTCACCGCCATCCACGTCATCGTCGTCAACGCCCGCATCGACCACGTCATCGCCCAGGCCTGCGGTGATGGTGTCATCATCGTCTCCGGTGATGATCGTGTCATTCCCGATCCCGCCATCGACGCTATCGCGGTCATTGTTCCGATCGTCATCGGCCACGAAGATACCGGGGTAATCCTGATCGGGCTTGCCAACGGGATCGCGGGGATCAAGCGAAACAGGACCCGAAGTGTAGATGAAATCCGCGCCCGCGCCGCCATCCACCTGATCTGCACCGTCGCCTGCGATGATCCTGTCGCCACCATCGCCACCGTCGATGGTATCATTGCCACCGCCAGAGGTGATCGTGTCGGCCCCACCATTGCCAAGAATGCTGTCCGGACCATCGGTGATAGAATCCCCATCCGCATCGACAAATGACAGGTCCATCACCTGCGCGTCATCGGAGCCATCCACCACACCATTGACCGAGGAGATCACGGTGAAATTGATCGTTTCAAACGCCTCGAAGCTGATCTCTCCGATCTGGCCATCTTCGTCACCTGCCGTAATCTGATAACTGCCAACGGGACCCACACCCGCAGAGCCGTCCAGAATTCCCGAGAGCTGAACCGCCTCGCTGGGACCAAACGGCGTCACAGTCCCGCCCGCATCCGTGAAGCTGCCCACCGCACTGTCAGAAAGCCCCGTGATCGCTGTCGCCACATCTGTGTCCAGAACCGCCGTGCTAAGGGTGATTACATCAACCTCAGCCCCGTCCTCATCTGCGACATAGGCCTCGATGCTGGTCAAAGCGTCGGTGGTAATCGTGCCACCAAAATCTTTCGTGGCTGTTCCGTCGCCTGCATTGTCGACCATAACGCTCAGACTGTCATAGGACACCGCACTGTAGCCGTCAGTCCCAATGCCTCCGTCTAGTGTCGCAGTTCCGAAGCTGAAAAAGGCATCATTGCCCGACCCACCCGACAGGATGTCCCCACCGCCAAGGCTGAACATAAAGTCATTGAGTCGGGTGCCTACCACGTTTTCGGATGTGGCCTCATCCAAGGCCACAATCCTTGTGAAGTCCTCACCCACAACGAAGCCGTCGAATATGATACTGGAGAAATCAACGCTTTCAGCGCTGCCCACTTGGATCGAAAACTGATCTACGAAACCGGCGCGGTCCGCTGTGGCGACCACGGTGTCGAAGCTCAGCAGTCCATCGGTGGACAAGATGACTTCCATGTCACCGCTGGTCCGGGCCAGTTCCAGCGTCTCGAAATCGACAAAGGTGGACGTGTCCAGTTCATAGGTGTCTGACGTCAAAAGGACCGTGTCGTTGCCTGCTCCGCCATCAAACTCTGCAAAAAAGCTGCCGCTGGTCTCCGCAGACGGCAAGATAACATCATCGCCTTCGCCGCCACGGATCGTGTCATCCCCCCGACCACCGAAGATCGTGTCATTTCCTCCGTTGCCGAGGATGGAATCCGAGCCATCGGTTATCTGGTCACCCTGCGCATCGGTGTAGCCCAACTCCATCAACTCGCCGGTATCCGCGCCATCGACCACACCGTCGGGCGAGGGGCCCGCGATTGTGAAAGAAATAGATTCAAAATTGTCGTATCGGATACCGGCGATTTCACCGTCAAGGTCGGATGCCGCCACGGTATAGGTGCCAGCCGGTCCGATTGCAGGGAGGATACCATCGGGTGACGTGCCGTTCAGGATGTCCGAAAACGAATACAGTTCGGTCGGGCCAAACGGACGCCCGCCACCACCACCCGTCGGGAAGAAAGATCCGGCGCTGTCCGCAGGCAGCCCCGCGATGTCGCTCAACCCGACCTCTTCCGTCAGGGTAAGGATATCCCGCCCACCAACGCCACCGACAAAACTTTCAACGCTGGTGATCGTGTCGGTCACATCCGGGAAGCCGGGCGTGGGCGTCAAGGTCACGGATTTAGCAACTGACCCATCGCCTGAAAGGTCGACCTGCACGTTGATCCCGGCAAAGCCATCCCCAAGATAGGTGTCGATGCCACCCTCGCCATCAATCGTGTCGCTGCCCAGATACGTCGCAACGATTGTGTCATTGCCCCCGCCCAAGGTCAGGATGTCAGCACCGCCACCGGCATCGACGACTTCGCCCTCGACCGACCCGATCACGGTGTCATTCGCACTCCCCAGACGCACGAACTCAATCTCAGAGAAGCTGGCCGTGCTGACCCCGTCACTGATCGTGCCGCTTTCAGCACCGGTATATGTCAGTGTCACCGCATCATTGAGCGTGGTGGTATCCAGCGTGTCGCCCGTTGTCTCACCCGTCTCCCCGCCCAACAACGTGTCATTGTTGATCACATCATCAGGCAGACCGCCGAGGTTGAGGCTGGAATAGGTGAAGACATCATCACCCCCACCGCCCTCGATCAGGTCGTCACCGCCAAACCCGGCGAGCGTGTCGTCGCCCTCGTTGCCAAGGATGGTGTCCGCGTTTTCGGTGATCGCATCGCCATCCGCGTCGACAAAGCCCAGCGTCATGTTTTGTGCGGTGTTCGCACCATCGACGACCCCATCGGGTGTGGACACTAGGCTGAAGGTGATTGTGTCGAAACTCGTGGCACTGACAGACCCGATTTGCACGCCGTCGCTGCTGATTTGATAGTCGCCGACCGGGCCAATCGCTGGCAGCACACCGTCGGGCGACGTGCCCGCGAGAATGTCATCAAGGCTATAGTCTTCGCCCGGGCCAAACTGGACCGAAGCAAGGCCTGGCTGCACATAGGACCCGGTGGCACCCGCCGTATCCCGACTTATGTCGCCGACCTCAACCGTTTCCGTGAAATCGAGGTCTTCCCGCCCGGATGTGCCACCGATGAAGTTCTCAACGCTGGTGATGGTGTCCGTGTAAAGGCGCGAAGATGTGATCGAACTGAACTGATCCACTGTGCCATTGCCGTCCTTATCGACAAACACACGGATGCGATCAATCAGCCCTGTGCCACTGCGAGAAAAGTCATAGGTGTCAGTGCCGTCCTCGCCATCAATGGTGTCATCACCCAAAGACGAAATGTAAGTGTCATTGCCACCACCCAAATTGAGCGCATCATTGCCGCTCCCCGCGTCGACGTTTTCCCCCTCGTCCGATCCTATGACCGTGTCACGACCGTTGCCCAACTGCACGAGTTCAATCTCTTCAAAACTGACCGTGCCCGTGCCATCCATGATGGTCCCGCTTTCGGCGTCGGTATAGGTCAGCGTCAGAGGTTGCGCGCCGAAATCGGTCTCAATCACATCACCATCGGTTTCATCCGTCTCACCGCCGATGATCGTGTCATTGTCCACGCCCCGGTCGACCGTACTGCCATTCCGAACACCGTCCTTCAACTGGAACAGGTCATCACCCGCGCCGCCATCAATCAGGTCGTCGCCCTGACCGCCATCAATCGTATCATTCCCGCCATTGCCCAGAATCGTGTCATTCAGCCCGTCTGCGCCATCAATCTGATCGCCGCCCAAATCCGTGTAGGGGCCGAGCCCGGTCGCTGCACCCAGATCATCAAAGCCTGCGTTCATGTCTTCCGCGGTGTTCGCCCCGTCCACAACACCATCGGGGGACGCCTCCACCGTGAAGATGATCCGCTCAAAATTCTCAAAGCTGATATTGCCGACTTGGCCTGATTCATCGCCCGAGCCGACCTCATAGGACCCAACCGGGCCCACAGTGGGCAGACCTGCCGGTGCAGTGCCGGTCAGGATGTCAGAAAGCAGATACCCCTCCCCCGGACCAAACGCGATGGAATTGCCATCCGCATCTGTGAACGTGCCCGCCGCGTCGTCCGACAGATCCTGAATGGCCGTCCCGATATCCGATTGCTGCACGGCTGTTCGCAGGGTGATCGTGTCAAAGGAGCCGGGGCCGTCCGGCGCAATGTATTCCTCCACATTCGAGATGGAATCGTTGCTGGGCTGGCCTGCGAGGTTTTCCTTGCGCAAGCCCCCGTCGCCATCATCGGTGACGTTGAGAAACTGAATGCGGGACTGGTCGGAGGCGTCATAGGTATCCCGCCCCTCGCCACCATCAATCTGCGTGCCACTGTCGCCTGCGATGATCGTGTCATTGCCCGCATCAGCCTCGATCGTGTCCGTCCCCGACACACCATCGATCACATCGTCACCCGCGGTGATCATGTCCCCTTCGAGATCGGTAAAGCCCAATCCCATAAACTGTGCAGAGGCTTCCCCGGTCACCACGCCATCGGGGTCCACCACGGTAAACCGGATATTCTCAAACTGAGAGAAGGAGATATTGCCGATCTGCCCGTCAGCATCGCCTGCCAGGATCTCATACTCTCCGGCCGGGCCAACCACCGGTAGCCCCCCCGCAGGTGCGGTGCCGTTCAGAATGTCAGACAGAAGATAATCCGCCGACAAACCGAACTGCGTGATCGTGCCGTCAAAACTGATGAAGCGGCCCGAGGCCCCGTCCGAAAGGCCTTGAATCTGCGTGCCCACGTCGGCGGCATTGATGGCCGTTTCCAGCGTTATGCTATCGGCGTCTGAGCCAAAACCACCGCCGATGAAGGTCTCCACGCTCTCAAACGTCTCTTGGCCCGTTGGCAAAGACGAGGCAAAGATTTTGAACGCGGTGCCATCGCCATTGTCATCCACACGGACCCCGGACACGGGCACCTGGGAAAAGTTCAAGGCATCATTGCCCTCACCACCAAAGAATGTGTCGCGCCCCTGTCCGGCCAACACCGTGTCGTTCCCGTCTTGGCCGGAAATGCTGTCATCGCCGCTGCTTGAACTGATGATGTCATTGATTTGCGAGCCTGTGATGGTTTCATCATCCCGATCGCCCCGAATAAACACACTATCAAAGGCCTGATCAAAATTGGTGAAGGTAATCGCGGAGAAATCAGCGGTGGTGTTGTCGCCCAAGAAGGCCTCGACCCCATGGCTGACAACGCGCCCGGCTTCGGTTGTGACCTCATCAAAGGCTTCCAACTGATCTGACCGAAGATTCACCCGCGTGATCACATCGCTGTCAAAGGCCAGCGTTTCAATGTCGCGCAGGATGGCATCTTGCAGGAAGAACTGATTGCCCTGCAAGAGCAGCGTATCATCGTCTTCCCCGCCATCATATGTCGCGGTCAGGCCCGACACATTCACTGCGGCCACGATCGTATCATCCCCCATGTCGCCCAGAACGGAATCGTTCTCCGACCCACCATCAAGGCTGTCATTGCCCCGCCCGCCGATCAGCGTGTCCAGCCCCGTGCCACCCTCCAGCGTGTCATCGCCCGCCCCGCCTGTCAGGCTGTCATTGCCGCCATTGCCCTGTAGCAGATCGCGCTGGAACGTGCCGATGATGTTCTCGGCCCGCCCCTCACCAATCACCTGGATGAAATCGCCATCGTCCTGGTTCGGTTGAAGGCCCGACAGGTCCAGCGTGCTGAGGCTGTCCATCGTGACCTCAACGACCTCGGAATTGTTGCCGATGCTGTCAAAGAAGATCACGTCAAACTGCAATATCTGTTTGTCGAGCAGCTTCAGCGTGGCGTCAGTGTTGCCCGCATCAAAGGATAGAAACTCGAAATTCTGGTAGGTGACACCGCGAATATCGGCGACCACGGGCGTGGCGGAGGTTCCAAACCCGATGGTCAGCGTGTCATTGTCAGCGCCGCCATCCGCAAAGGCGATACCGCCTGCCTCCTGCGCGCCAAGGATGATTTCGTCATTGCCGCCATTGCCAGAAATCAGATCGGTACCGCCACCGCCGAGGATGATGTCATCATCGCCACCGCCGTTCAGCGTCTCCATCTGGCTGCCACCGAGGATGATATCGTTGCCCCCGTCGCCATTGATCACATTGTTGCCATCCCCACCGCGCAGGTTGTCATTGCCCTCGCCTCCATTGATCGTGTCATTACCCGCGCCGCCAAAAACCGTGTCGTTCCCACCCCCGGCGTTGATCAGATCATCCGGCGTGGTGGGATCCACATCGCCCGCACTGCCCGGCAAACCACCATCGGCAATGGTGCTGCCAAAGATGATGTTGTCTTCATCATTGCCGGTGACCACGCCGTCATCCGCGCCATCGCTGTCGTCATAGACCACGTCCGACATAAAGCTGATCTGACCGATCCCGATTTCCTGCGTCGTCAGCCCGGCGGAGACGTCTGGTCCGGCTGTATAAACGATGTCGATGCGCCCAATCTCTCCGTCGATGGCCACCGCGACATTGCCGATATCCTGCGCGTCGTCTGCATTCGCCTGACCTTCGGCAATATCACCCGTGGCCGAGGCCGCAGGCCCACTGGGCGTCAGCGTGATAGAGCTCGCAGGCAGGGGATTGCCAGACAGGTCATAGGCAATGATCTGCACCTGATCCTGCCATGTGTTCTGATCCACATCGAGCAGCATGAAAGAAACATCACGCACGCCCTGATTGGGAAAGCCCGTCTCATCAAAGCTGATCGTCTGGACAAAGCCTTCGCCGGGTGCGCTGGCCGTCATCTCAAGCAGCAGATGCCCGTCCGTGCTGTTGCCAAAGCGATCATTGCTGACCGTCGAGGATTGAGACGTGGGCGCGCCACCCGAGGCCGCGGTCGTCGAAAAGGACAGATCGACGGTGCCGATGGATACGTTGGACGGGCCATTGCCGGACGCAAAAACATCATCCCAGTCCAAAACATAGTTGGTCACGTTGCAGCCCCCCCGAGCAACATCAGCAAAAACGGCCGTCCAAAACATCGACGTTTTGCTGGCGGTCGAGATCAGCTTTCTACATCCCGCTCCCCGATATCAAGCCCGATGAGAGGCGCTTTCCAAAGCGCTGATCAAAAGCGGAAACGGTGGACTACAGACCCATGCATTGTTTCAAATTCGTGAATAGTTTTAGACCATTGCCCGGTATTTCATCGCGGGCAATTCAGTGGCTTGCGTCAGCCCATCCGCTGGATCTTGCTGCACAAATCCAGCGCAACCGCCAGCCCGCGCGCCGTGGCCTGCGCCATTTGCGGCAGGATCATCCATTCCAGCGGCCACGCCGCACCCGAGCGTTCCTGTTCATGGATCATTGCGAGATGGATGGCCGAGATCTGAGTCGCGTTGAACCGCGCCAGCGTCACCAGAAGCTCCGCCAGAACCGGATTTTCCTTGTGCGCCATGGCGGAGGATTTACCGCCACCAGAAATCTTCACCTCCCCCATCTGCGCCATCAGCGCCAGATCCTGACCCATCTTGCCAAGACTTCCGCTCACCCGCGCTAGAAATCCAGCAAACTCCGCCACATGATCGCGCTGCGTTTGCCACCCAAACGCAGGTGCCAGACCCAGCGTTTGGGCCATTTGGGCCACAACAGCCTCTGGGTTGTCGCCCATCCGACGGCGATCCCCGACGGGCCCTCCGATCTGGATCGCGCTCACTCGGGGTTTCAAGGCATGGGCAGCGGCCAACTGGTCTGGGATGGCTGCAAACCAAGGCCGGGCACGATCCGCCACCGTGATCTCAAGCGCGGCCTGCATGCGCGTGCGCCCCATCAAGCGCCTGACGCCATGCATTTTGACCAGGGTCTCACCCGCCGCCCCCAACGCACTCAACCGAGCCAAGATCAGGTCCAAACTGCCCGTCATAGACAGCGCAAGCGACGTGTCCATCACATCTTGAGAGGTCGAGCCGGTATGGATCGCCGCCTCTCTGGTCCGCTCTTTCAGCATGCGCACGAAGGCAGGTATCGGCAAGCCGTCCGCCGCCACACCCGCCGCCAGCTCCTCGGGCGCGATCGTAACGCTCTCAATCGCCTTGGCCGCTGCCTCACCCTCTGTTTCCGACCACAGCCCCGCCAAATGCCCCGCCCGGGACCACGCGGCTTCAAACGCCAGATAATGGCCCAACTGCGCCTCTGCCGACCAAAGCGCGGCCATCTCCGCGTCCTGGAACAGCGCGGCCATCCAGGGATGGTCGAAAACCGATATGGCGTCAGTCACCCGCCGGCCTCCATCTCCGCATAGGTGGCCTTGGCCAGTTTCAGCGCTTGATTGGCCCGGGGCACGCCCGCATAGATAGCCACATGCTGAAACGCCTCCAACACATCTTGTTTGCTGGCACCAGTCCGGACCGTGGCGCGGATGTGCATGGGGATTTCGTCGAAATTCCCGGTGGCGGCCAGAATCGCGAGTGTCAGCATGGATCGCTCCCTCTGACTGATGGCATCCGACGCCCACACCGTGCCCCATGCGGCCTCGGTGATGAGCGTCTGAAAGGGGGTGTCAAAATCCGTCATGGCGGCCTCGGCGCGATCGACATGTGCATCGCCCAACACAGCGCGTCTGGTGTTCATCCCTTTCTCAAATCTGTTAGCCATCGGCCCTCTCCTTCATCTTGGGCACCCTACGAAACCACGCGCATTCGCGCAAACCACGTGCCTCAAAACGGCAAGCCCACATAGTTCTCCGCCAATTCCCGTCGCGCGTTTTCCGACTGCGACAGATGCCGCAGCGCCGATTTGCGCATCTGCGTGGCAAACGCATCCTCGCCGTCGAACCGGTGCAACATCTTCGTCATCTGCCAACTGAACCGGATTGCATTCCAAATGCGCCCCAAGGCGCGATCCGAATACCCGTCAATGCCCGTCTCATCCCCGGACTTGATCACGGAAATCAGCGCCTGATGCAGGTAATGCACGTCTGACACCGCCAAATTCAATCCCTTGGCCCCAGTGGGCGGCACGATATGCGCCGCATCCCCCACCAGAAAAAGCCGCCCCCATCGCAATGGCTGGCTGACAAAGGACCTGAGCGGCGCAATGGATTTCTCAATCGACGGGCCTGTCTCCATCTGCGCGCTCACATCGCTCGGCAGGCAGGATTGCAGCCTGTCCCAGAACCGATCATCGGACCAATCCTCCAACCGGTCGCTCATCGGGACCTGAACGTAGTAACGGCTAAGCTGTTCACTGCGCATCGAGGCCAGCGCAAACCCGTTCGCCGAATTGGCGTAGATCAACTCCTCATGGGCAGGCTTCGTGCGCGACAACACGCCAAGCCAGCCGAAAGGATAAACCCGCTCGAATTCCTGCCGGATGGTGTCGGGAATGGTCTTTCGGCTGACCCCGTGAAACCCATCGCAACCGACGACATAGGAGCAATCCAGCCGCCGCCGCTCCCCCGCCTGCGAGAAAGTCACCGCGGGTGCATCGGTGTCCGCACCCTCGATCACCACATCCTCCACCGCGTGCAGGATGGTCGTGCCCATCGCATCCTGCGCGGCATAAAGATCGGCGGTGACTTCGGTCTGGCCATAGACCATCACCGACCGCCCCGTCAGCTTTTGAAAATCGATCCGGACCATCAGATCATCGTCAGTCATGTAGCATCCCTCGTGCGGGATCCCTTCGGCGTCCATCCGCGCACCGACGCCAGCCTTTCGCAGCATGTCCACCGTACCGCCTTCCAGCACCCCGGCTCTGATCCGCGCCAGCACATGGTCGCGCGGGGCACGTTCAAGGATGAGCGTTTCAATCCCAGCCTGGTTGAGAAGCTGTGACAGCAAGAGACCCGAAGGTCCTCCGCCGATGATCGCCACCTGCGTTTTCATATCTGCGCGCCCCGCAGCGTGCCTGTGCATGCGCCAAATCCGATGCGGAACCCATCGCCCCGCGCGTGGCCCCGCAGTGTCACCCGGTCCCCGTCTTCCAGAAAACTGCGCACGCCACCCGCGTCCAGCTTCAAAGGATCCGCCCCACCCCAACTAAGCTCCAGCATAGAGCCCCGATTTTCCCGCTCCGGCCCGGAAACGGTACCCGATCCGAGCAAATCTCCAATGCGCATTGGGCACCCGCTGCTTGTGTGATGGGCCAATTGTTGGGCGGAGGAATAGTACACTTCCTTGAAATTCGTCCGGGCAATTGCCGTCTCTTGCGCACCTTGGGGCGTCAGGCCCACCTCAAGTGCAATATCATAGAGCATGGGCCGCGGCGCTTGCAGATGTTCCATCAACGGGACCTCCGGCTCAGGCGTATCGCAGAGAAATGGCTCAAGCGCCTCGGCGGTCACGATCCATGGGCTGATGGTGGTCGCCGTGGCCTTGCCCTGAAACGGGCCCAAAGGCTGATATTCCCACGCCTGAATGTCCCGCGCCGACCAATCGTTAAGCAGGACATAGCCAAAGATGTTCTCAAACGCCTCCGCCACGCCAAGAGGGCCGTCCGACGCCTGCCCGACAACCGCCCCCATTTCCAATTCGAAGTCAAACCGCGCGGACGGCGCAAAATGCGGGCCATCCTCGCCCATGATCTGGCCGTGAGGACGCGTGACATCCGTGCCAGAAATCACCACAGACGACGCGCGCCCATTGTAGCCAATCGGCATATGCAACCAGTTCGGCGGCAAAGCATTGTCTGCCCCGCGAAACATGGTGCCGACATTGGTGGCGTGATGCTTGCTTGCGTAGAAATCCGTAAATCCACTGACCTGGAATGGCATGTAGAGCCTTGCATCTTTCGCCGGAAGCAAATGAGCGTGCAAGGCCCGCTGCGTGACCACTTCTGCGTCTTTCGACAAAAGCGCCACCAGCCCGCCGCGATAGGCCGACCAAACGGATTTTCCCAAACTCATGAAGGCGTTCCAGGATGCACCTTGCAGCACATCTTGTACCGGATCGGGGCGAAGCGTACCCGCAACCTCCAGCGCGCTCACATCAAGGATCATGTCTCCGATCGCAACGCCGCAACGCCGCGCATTGCCCACAGAAAAGACACCATAGGGCAGATTGTTGAGCGGAAACTCACAGCCCGGCGCATTGGCGCTTTCCACCCAGGACCGTTTCAAATCACTCATGAACGGTCACTTCTTTCCGGGCGTGCCATCAAACTTCTTTGCCACATCCGCCCAGCAATCAATGTAGTCATCCTGAAGCGGCGCCTCCCGCGCGGCAAAACCGGTCAGGTGCTGGGGAAAGCGGGTTTCGAACATGAAGGACATGGTGTGCTCCAACTTCTCCGGCCCCAAATTGGCGTTCGACGCTTTCTCAAACGCCTGCCGGTCGGGCCCATGGGGCAACATCATGTTATGCAGGCTCATGCCGCCGGGCACGAACCCCTTGGGCTTGGCATCATACTGACCGTAGATATTGCCCATCAATTCCGACATGACGTTCTTATGGTACCAGGGCGGCCGGAACGTATCCTCGGCCACCTGCCACCGATCCCGGAACAGCACGAAATCGATATTGGCAGTGCCGGGCGTGCTCGACGGCGCGGTGAGCACCGTGAAAATCGAAGGGTCCGGATGATCGAACAGCACGGCACCAACAGGGCAGTAGGTGCTGAGATCGTATTTGTAGGGCGCGTAATTGCCGTGCCACGCCACCACATCCAGAGGGCTGTGCCCGATCTGGGTGCGATGAAACTGCCCGCACCATTTGATCGTGACGGTAGACGGCGCATCGCGATCCTCAAACGCGGCCACTGGCGCTTTGAAATCCCTTGGGTTCGCCATGCAATTGGCCCCGATTGGCCCGCGCCCCGGCAAATCAAACGTTTGGCCATAGTTTTCGCACACGAAGCCCCGGGCCGGTCCTTCAATCATTTCAACGCGGTAGACCAATCCACGCGGAATGATCGCGATCTCCTTGGGCGCGATATCGATGATCCCCAGCTCGGTCAAAAACCGCAAGCGTCCCTCTTGCGGGACAATCAACAATTCACTGTCGGCTGAATAGAAATAGTCGTCGATCATGGACTCGGTGACGAGGTAAATATGGCCTGCCATCCCCGTCTGCGTGTTCACATCACCCGCCGTGGTCATTGTGCGCATGCCCGTCATCCAGTTGAGCCCCTCCTGCGTCGGCACCGGGTCCCAGCGGTATTGTCCCAAAGAGGCGACATCCGGATCGATATGCGGTGCGGACTTCCAATAGGGCAGGTCGATCTTCGCAAACCGATGAGTATGCTTCACAGACGGCCGGATCCGGTAGCACCATGTCCGTTCAGGCCGCGTGGCGGTGAAGGCCGTACCCGAAAGCTGTTCGCCATAGAGCCCGTAATTGCATTTCTGCGGGCTGTTCATCCCTTGTGGCAAGGCATCGGGCAGCGCTTCTGTCTCAAAG